>NZ_JBYTBK010000005.1:0-81709 GCF_058789115.1 Pseudomonas sp. FW300-N1A1
CTACCGTTCCCAGGGCCAACTGACCAGTTGCTTCGGCTACGACGCCATGGGCCGCAAGAGTTGGCAGTTCGCCTCGATCCTGCCCGCCGACAAGTTGTCGCAGGTGCACAACCCCGGCATCAACACCTCGCTGCTGGTGGAGCACGCCTACAACCCGATCCACCGCCGTTATCAGTACGACCCGGCCGGCGAACTGGTGCGCACCCTGGACAAGCTGCGCGGCGAGATCAAGTACGCATACGAAGCCAACGGCCAGTTGCACAGCCGCGACACTGGCAAGTTGGTGGACAGCGAAGAATTTCGTTACGACGCGGCGGCGAACCGGCTGAATTTCAATACCAGTCAGTTCGATCAGGTCAAGGACAACCGGATCAAGCAGTGGCGGGATCAGGAATATACCTACGATGCGTGGGGTAACCTGATCGAAAAACGCAGTGGCATCAGCAAGCTGCAGACGTTTAGTTATGACTGCGAGAATCGCTTGGTCAGGGCTGAAACGCGGGTTGATGGCAAGCTGGAAAGAACAGGCAGTTATCAGTACGACAGCCTGGGACGACGGGTTGCCAAACAGTCGGAGATCCACGGCCAGACCGAACACAAACGTTTCCTGTGGCAAGGCTTGCGGCTGCTGCGCGAGGAAACGCCAGGGCAGAGCAGCCTGTATGTCTACGAGCCGGGCAGTTATGCGCCGCTGGCCCGGCTGGACCAGAAAGAGGGTGAGGAGCAGAAGCTCTATTACTTCCACACCGACCAGATTGGTACGCCGCTGGAGATGACCGACCGTGAGGGGCAGATCGTCTGGCAGGCGAGGTACAAGGCGTGGGGTTCGGTTGAGCGGTTAGAGGTCAACGAGGTCGAGCAGAATCTGCGGTTTCAGGGTCAGTACTTCGACGATGAGACGGGGCTGCACTACAACACGTTTCGGTATTACGATCCGCAGGTGGGGCGGTTTGTTACGCAGGATCCGATTGGGTTGGATGGGGGAGATAATCTTTATAGATATACAAATAACCCATTGCGCTGGGTGGACCCTTGGGGGCTCTCAGAGTTGCTTGGTCTTGTTAGTGAGGCTCATAGCTTGCTAGACCCAACAGCCCAAAAATTTAAAACTACGGCATTGGGGATGAGTAAAGATGGCGAACTCTTCATTGCGTCAAGTGATAAGCTCGTCCCTAAAATTCAGCGGGAGTGGGCGCAATCAAAAGGGATTGCTGTAGTTAACGGACAAGGTCACGCAGAAGAGACAATAATAAAAGCAGGGAAAGGGGCTGCCAATATTGACGCCTCCAGAGGGGTATGTCTCGATTGTGAGCATCTGATGAAGGAGCATGGGATTAAGACTGATACACATACAACAGGTAAGAAAAGTCGAAAGCGAATTGGAGGTGCAACATGCAATGGGGTTTGATTTTTGAAGACGCAGCTGTAGTGCCACTTTTCCAAAGGCTTGACGGCAAACAGAAGGTGTTAGTTTTAGCTGCTTATATTTATAGGCAGATTCGGCTGATCAAAGACTTTGATCGCTGCTATGGTGAGCGTCTTTCAGACTTGCTAGTTAAGGCCTTGACTTCGGCAGTTCTTGATGGGAAGGATGTAATTAGACATGTTAAGGACGAGGTGTTAGGCAGTATACCGGATACAGACGAGTTTGCTGAGCAGGAAGGGGCGTATGCACAAAACATAATGATCGCGTTGGATTATTTTTTGCTTTACATGTTGGGCGGGGATATTTCTGATATGCAGCGTAGTGTGGATATGGCTCTTCAGAATATCGATCTTCTATACTATGAAATGGATGAGGGGTACGACGAGAAAAAAGTTGTTGAGCAGGAGGTTTTAGTTGTTTTGAGTATCATAAAAATGGTTTCTAAAATTCCTCAAGGGTTGTATTCCGATATTCGGAGCGTTCAGGAGCTTTCTCGTAAATATATGCTTTAGTGGTTATGCTAAAGTTAGGCTTAGATGATTTTAGTTAGATGCTAACGAATACGAAGCCAACGGCCAGTTGCACAGCCGCGACACCGGCCGGCTGGTGGGCAGCGAAGAAATCCGCTACGCCGCCGCGGCCAACCGCTTGAACTTCAACACCAGCCAGTTCGACCAGGTCAAGGACAACCGGATCAAGCAGTGGCGGGATCAGGAATATGCCTACGATGCGTGGGGTAACCTGATCGAAAAACGCAGTGGCATCTGCAAGCTGCAGACGTTTAGTTATGACTGCGAGAATCGCTTGGTCAGGGCTGAAACGCGGGTTGATGGCAAGCTGGAAAGTACCGGGGTTTATCAGTACGACAGCCTGGGGCGTCGCGTTGGCAAGGTTTCAGAGGTCAACGGTGTAACCGAACAGAAGAATTTCCTCTGGCAAGGTTTGCGGATGCTGCGCGAGGAAAGTCCGGGGCAGAGCAGTCTGTATGTTTACGAGCCGGGCAGTTATGCGCCGCTGGCCCGGCTGGACCAGAAAGAGGGTGAGGAGCAGAAGCTCTATTACTTCCACACCGACCAGATCGGCACGCCGCTGGAGATGACGGACCGTGAGGGGAAGATCGTCTGGCAGGCGAGGTACAAGGCGTGGGGCTCGGTTGAAACGCTTGAGGTCAACGAGGTCGAGCAGCACCTGCGGTTTCAGGGGCAGTATTTCGATGATGAGACGGGGCTGCACTACAACACGTTTCGGTATTACGATCCGGAGGTGGGGCGGTTTGTTACGCAGGATCCGATTGGGTTGGGCGGAAGTTTCAATCTTTACAATTATGCGCCCAACTCTACGGGTTGGGTTGACCCTTTGGGGTGGACATGCTCGACCACCTTGACCGTGAATAAACCGAAGGTATTGAGCAGTTCTGAGCTTTCAAGTGCAGAACGTGGTTTTCTTGAAAAGCAGTTCATGGAAAAGCAAAATGCGTTGAATCGAGCAGCTAGGCGAGGCGAGCTTGTGTGGTCTCCAGGAACTCATGATGTGAGAATATCGTCAGTACAAGCTTCTTATCGGAAAGCGGTAGCTTCTCGCTTTGAGCGAATGTTCGGGCAAGCCCCCGACCTGAGCAAACTCAATGCAGATCACCCCGTAGATCTAATAGTTGGTGGATCAGCTACGCAGAGGCTACAAATGCTCAACGAGACGATAAACAAAAGCGTTGGCAGTTCTTTGAAAAAAACGCTGGTAGGAAAGCAGGTCTACAGCCTGGCGATAAAATTAGTTCAATAGTTTTTAATTGAGGTGGCTTATGGCTCAAGACTTCTCTATCTATACTGACACCGCAACTGTAGCAGTGTTTGACCTTGCAGCAATAAGGCATAGGATCTCGGATACACCTGATTGGTGGAGTGTTGTGAAGGATGAAGTTCAGGAGGTTAATGAAGGTAATGTTGCTTTTTTGGGGGTTGGGCAAGACGGTAGTTATAAAGTAGTAATTGTCGATGATATAGTTGAGGGCTTTGGAGTTTTGCGTCTTGGATTTCCTTCTGGTCAAGTATTTATCGGCGCAGGGGAAGATACAACTGGTGGAGATCTTGAGCCTGATGGTTCTGACTCTATACAAGGGGTTGTAGTTGAGTTTGAGTCGGGGAACTACATGATGAAATATAAAAAAACTGGGAATGTTTTGGAGTTGGCGTTTGAGTCGGCGGTGGAGAAATTCAATAATTTTATGGACTCGATAAGGTTGTAGTTTTTTATTGATGTATTAGGCGTTTATTGTTTTAATGATATATTGAAGTGATTGTAATAATCTTGTTGGATGGGCGTGCAAAGTGCTCGTGTAAAATGAAGTGTTTTAGCGCCCTGGGCCTGAGCTGCCATTACCGCTGGGAAGGCATCGACGGCCAGTCTCGCGTGGTTGAACACTGGACCAGCGATGGCGAGCACTTTCTTTTCCGCTATGACCTCAAGCACGCACCACCTGGGTCACCGACGTGCTCGGGCGCGAAGCCGAGATTCACTACAACGGCGATCATCGCGTCACGTCAAGCCGCGACTTCGGAGGCGAGCACTACCGCATCGCCATCGACGACAGCGGCAACATAGCCGGCCTCTCAGGGCCAGCTCACCAGCAGCTTCGGCTACGACGCCATGGGCCGCAAGAGTTGGCAGTTCGCCTCGACCCTGCCCGCCGACAAGCTGTCGCAGGCCCACAACCCCGGCATCAATACCACTGAACGGGATCGCGCAGGCCATTCTCGATGTCGCCGCGCACCTGAAGGGCGTTTATCGCCCGCTCAAGCACCTGTTCGAGGTGCAAGCCCGTCGGCTGCCCGTTGCCGACCTCTTCAATGAGCTAACCTCAATTGGAACCACAATGTCGGTCGCGCCCCGGGCCAATGAGCGGGGGGGCCGTCCTGCGTCGATCCGTTGTTTCATTTTTGCGCCGTGCGCACAGAGTCAGCCGATGCCGTTTCTGATGCAAAGTCATGGGTGCAGTGGCTGGAACGGTGAAATGGCCGGGCGTATTCGTGCGTTCGACTGGACCCTCACGGAACTGGGTAGCGTCGATACCTGGTCGACGAGCCTGCGCAGTTCGGTGCAGTTGCTGCTGGCCTCACCCGTTCCCCTGGTGCTGCTCTGGGGCAAGCCCGGCTACATGATCTACAACGACGCCTATTCGGTGTTTGCCGGTGGCCGGCATCCGTACCTGCTCGGTTCTCCGGTGGAGCTCGGCTGGCCTGAAGTCGCCGAGTTCAATCGCCAGGTGCTCGACACCTGTCTGGCCGGTGGCACGCTGTCCTTCCGCAACAAGGAGCTGGAACTGCTGCGCAACGGCCAGCCCGAAGCGGTGTTCATGGACCTCTATTACAGCCCGGTGGCCGATGACGACGGGGTGCCGGCCGGGGTGCTGGCGGTGGTCGTGGAGACCACGGCCCACATGGCGTCCGAGCGGTTGCGCGAGCAAACCGAGTCGGCCTACCGCGCCGATAACGAGCGGGTACGCCTGGCACACAACGCCGGGGCCCTGTTGGGTTCTTTCGTCTGGGACATCCAGGCCAACCTGTTGTCCGGGGACGAGCGATTTGCCCGGACGTTTTCCTATCCCGCCGAACAATCGCTGGCGTTCCTGTCTCCCGAGGCCGCGAGCGAGAAAATCCATCCTGATGACCTGATCCCGCTCAGTCAACAGGTCGAGCAAGCCCTTAAAAGCGGTGGTCCGTTCAATGCCGAGTACCGCATCCGGCGGCCTGATGGTAGCTATGGATGGGTGTTGGCCAGTGGCTGCTGTGAGTTCAATGAACAAGGCCAGCCCTTTCGCTTTCCCGGTGTGCTGATCGATATCCACGAGCGGAAAATCGCCGAAGAGTCGTTGCTCAAGTTCACCCGCAACCTGGAGCAGCGCGTCGCCGATGAAGTCGAAGGGCGGCTGGCCGCTGAAGAACAGCTGCGTCAGTCACAGAAGCTTGAGGCCATTGGCGGGCTGACCGGAGGGGTGGCCCATGACTTCAATAACCTGTTGCAGGTCATCGCTGGCAATCTGCACCTGTTGGCACGCCACGAACCGGACAACGAGAATGTGCAGCGCCGGGTGAATGCCGCGATTGCGGCGGTTGAGCGCGGCGCCATGCTGTCGTCACAATTGCTTGCCTTCGCCCGTCGGCAACCCTTGTCGCCGGCGGTCTACAGCCTGCGGCAGATTTACGAAGGCCTGGGCGAATTGCTGCAGCGGGCGCTGGGAGAAACCATACAGATCGATGTGCAATTGCCGGACGAGTCCTGGTGCATTCACGTCGACCGCAATCAGCTGGAAAACGCCTTGTTGAACCTGGCGCTCAATGCCCGCGATGCGATGCATGGCGAGGGCACCATTGCCATCAGTGGCAAGAACGTGGAGCTCGATCAGCGGTTTTGCGCGGGCAAGGGCATCAGCACCGGGGACTACGTGCGCCTGTCGGTGGTCGACACTGGCGACGGGATGGATGCGGCGACGCTGAAACAGGCGTTCGAGCCGTTTTTCACCACCAAGGCCGATGGCCAGGGCACGGGCCTGGGGTTGAGCATGGTGTTCGGTTTCGTCAAGCAGAGCGGGGGCCATATCGATATGACCAGCGAGGTGGGGCAGGGCACGCAGGTGCACCTGTACTTCCCCCGCAGCGCGCGCGCGCAGAGCCGCGAGTCGCCCATGCGCAGTGTCCAGCACAGAGGCGGTCACGAGACTATTCTGGTGGTAGAGGACAACGAAGAAGTGCGCAGTGCGACCGTCGAATTTTTGCAACAGTCGGGCTATCAGGTGTTGGTAGCCGCCAATGGCGACGGCGCGATGCAGATGTTGCTGGACGGTGTGGAGGTTGACCTGATCTTCACCGATGTGGTCATGCCCGGGTTGATCAAGAGCTCGGACCTGGCCGCCTGGGCCAAGGTCCAGACGCCTGCGGTGGCGGTACTGTTCACTTCGGGGCACACTCGGGACATTATCTCCAACAACCATCAGCTCAGCCCGGACACCCATTTGCTGAGCAAACCCTACAGTCCGGATGCGCTGATGAGCATGATCCGCAGTGTGCTGGCCGGTTGACGACGGCTCCCAGGGCACAGGGCCGATCACCACCAATCGGATCATCGGTAACCGCTGGTCTGATTGACGGTCGACAGCCACCATCGGGCAAGGCCATTCTGACAACTGGCGAGCGCGTATCATGGTGTTCGCCATCGATCATCCAACGGAGGTGTTCCATGCCGGTGAAACATGACCTGTATCAGGACTTGAGCTGCAGCAGGGAAGTCGTTCAGCAAAAGCGCGCCAATGATCCACATTTGAATGCGTTGCTGGATAAATACTCGGATATCGACAATCAGGTACTGAAGGCGGAGGCCTCGGCCCAGGGCGATGACGATGTGAGGAAGCTCAAGGAAAAACGCCTTTCGATCAAAGACGAAATATCCCAAAACCTGAACGGTTCTGCCAGAACGTGACCCGAGCACGGGGGGCGCAAACGGCCCCCCGTGTTGCAATGCTGTTCAGCCAAGGCCAGGGTCGCTCAATACCTCTTCCTGGGGCGAGGGAGCTTGCTCCCGCTGGGCCGGGCTGGCGCTCCAGCGCAAAGCGCCCCCAAACAAAGCGACTACGGTCTTTCAGAATGAACTCGACGCTCGTTCTTGGGGTTGCTGCGCAACCCAGCGGGAGCAAGCTCCCTCGCCACGGGTGCCTTACGCTCCAGAAACTTTTCTGAACTGAACGGCATTACCCTCGTGTTGCACCTAATGGGAGGGTTGCAGGGCCTTGGCCAGGGGCAGACGCACCATGTGGCTGGACTTCAGCGAACCGAAATACAGCCATGGGCCGTACTCACGAACAGTGGTGATGGGGGCGTAATTACCGCTGCTGGCGTCCTGCAGATTGGCAATGATTTTGCCGTCCAGGTCCACACCCAGTGCAAGCGCACGCCGCTCCACCGGCTTGGGCAGCACCTTCAGTGCCCGCACGATCATCTTGCGCACGAAGGGATACTCCGCCGTGCTGTCCAGCAGGGCATTGCGCGGCGCGTACAGCGCCACCCAGAAACGCTCATGACCATTGAAGCTGAGGTTGTCCGGCAAGCCTGGCAGGTTGTCGACGAACACCTCGTGCGAGCCTGCCTTGGGGCCGCTGAGCCAATAGCGGGTGATGCGGTAGGCACCGGTCTCGTTGACCAGCACAAAGGCGTCATCGGGCCCGAGCGCAACGCCATTGGCGAACTCCAGACGGTCCAGCAGCAGCTCGGTCTTGCCCGTCTGAAAGTCGTAGCGCAACAGGCGGCCGTCACCACCGTGCTCGATGATCGCCTCGCCATCATGGCCATAACCCCACCGGCTGGACGCGTCGCTGAAGTAGGCGTAGTGCCCGGTCTTGTCGATCGTGACATCGTCGGTGAAGCCGAACCGCACGCCACCGGCTTCGGTGCTCAAGGGAATCAACTGGCCCAGCGAGTCGAGGGCCAGCAGTCCCTTGATGCCGTCGGCAATGATCAGCCGGCCATCCGGGTGACGGGCCAGGCCCAGCGGTCGGCCACCGGTGTCGGTCAACACCGTGAGTGTCTTGCCGTCCAGGCTGGTGCGGATCACGCGGCCGTCGTGCAGACCGGTGATCAGGAAGTCGTCCTCCAGCAGCAGGGCCTCGGGGCCGTTGATGTTCGCCGCGCCGATGTGCTCCACGCCCTTGAGTATCCGGTTCTCGGCAAATACCCCCGATTGCAGGGAAGGCGCGGGCTGCGGTTTCCAGGCCACCGGTTGCACCTGGGTCGGTGCCAGCAGCAGGAACAGGCCGACCAGCACCAGCAGGACGATGAGAAACCCGCTAACGCTGACTCCACGGGATACACGACTCATCAGGCGACTGCTCCGGTCCGGGTGGGGATATTCAGTTGCGCCTGGTCACGCAAGGCCAGCATCGACGCGGCGGACTCGTGTTCGATGCGCCGCTTGAGCAGCAACTGATTGGCCAGGCGCATCAGCAGGCCACTGAAGCGGTATTCCAGGGTGCGAACGAAGCGCGTGCCAGCGCCTTCGCTGATGCATTCATAGGTGAGCAGTAATTCCAGGCCATGATCGCCCTGGGCGCGGGCGCACCAGCGGCGTCCCGGCAGGTATTCGTTGACCTCCCAGCTCAAATGCCCGGCGCGACCGCCGGCGTGAATGTCCTCTTCAAACAGCGCACCCGCGTGCAGTGGCCCTTGCGGGCCCTCGACCTTCAACGACGAGGGGTGCCATTGCGGCCAGAGGGTCGGGCTGCCGGCATAGGCGAGCACGTCGACCGGGTCGCGTTCGATGTCGATATGGTGTTGCAGTCGGGTCATGGGGCGGCTCGTGGCGTGACGGTGAGCGTGGTCCGGTTCGGCTTCCCAATACAGCGTGCCAAACAGGTAGTCCATCAGTGGGAAAACGATATTGAAATTGCGGGCCTGCATCAGCTCGCGACGGTGATGCAGTTCATGCAGGCGACGCATCTGGCGAATCCATGGCAGGCGGGTGACGGGGTTGCCGGGTGGCAGATGCTCGCAGGCATGGAACACTTCGTAGGTCAGGTAGCCAAGGATCATGCAGCCTGCGAACAGGCCCGCCACGTTACCATTGAGCTGTTTGAGCAGCCACCAGGCGGGCAGGGTGACCACCAGGCTGTGCAGCACGATCAGCCAGGCGGGGAACAGGATCACCCTCCAGTCGCGCGCGGTGTCGTAGGTCATGTGGCCGGGCGCGAAAAAGCTGTGATGATCGCCGGCATGGCGGGCATAGAACAGCCGCGTAAAGGCCTTCTTGTGATGCCCCAGGTGCCGGTGGACCCCGTAGACCGCGAAGTTGAAAAACAGCAGGGTCAACGGTACCGCCAACCACTCCAGCGGTTGCACCTGATGGACCGTGCCCCAGAACAGGCTGATGGCCGTGATCCCGAACACCAGGACGAAACCTGCGTGCAGCCACGGGTTGTAGAGCCGATGAACATCCGCCCGGTAACGGGTACGAAACGCCTGCGTGGTTTGCCTCACTGCGATCACCTTTTATCCTTGTTATTGATAGAAGATTAGTCGTGGCCAAATTATCCGGCCAATGGATGTTTGTGATAGCTGTTCATCAAACCGCTGAATGGGCTGGGGGAGACTCCGGCGTGGTCCCTTCAGCATCCCGAGCAGGAGGCAAGCCGATGATCGAGTGCAAGCGCGCTTATGCGCCCGCCAGTGAGAGCGACGGCTATCGGGTGCTGGTCGACCGACTGTGGCCCCGCAATTGCCGCAAGCAGCAGCTGCCGCTGAATGAATGGTTGCGTGAGGTGGCGCCCTCCACGGCGTTGCGACGGGCATTCAAGGCCGGCGAGCTGGATTTTACAGCCTTCCGGGCGGGGTATCGTCAGGAACTGGCGGCCCGGCCCGGTCATTGGTGGAAGCTCCTGGACATCGCCGAAAACGGCACGCTGACGTTGATTTATGGCGCGCGCGACGAGACGCAGAATAATGCACAGGTGTTGGCCCAGTGGCTTGAAGAGGAACTGGACCGGCGTGCCGATGCCAGTTCACCGGTGTGTTATGCCGACGGGTTCAAGACGCCCTGATCGCGTGCGCCGCGGGTTCAGGTCAGCGGGTCCCAGCGCTGGGACCAGTCACTGTCGCTCTTGACCAGCTCACGCAGCAGGTCGAACGCCTGCTGCAGCGCGGCCGAATCGCGATCACGGGAATACACCAGGTAGGTCGGGTAGCTGAATTCGGGGGCCTTGGGTACGCGTTCCAGCACGCCGCTGTCGAGGTAGGACTGGACCACCCGGGTGCGGAAGTACCCGGTGCCACCGTTTTGCAGGAGATACTGCAACGCCAGTGGGCCGAGGTTGAAGCTCAGTGCGGCCCTGGCCTTGTCCGGTAGCGCCGCGTCGTGCTGGCGGCGAAAATCCTGTCCCCAGTCGATGTACACGTAGGGTTCGGGTCGCGATGGCAGTCGCACCTGAATCAACTTCTCTTCCAGGAGTTGTTCGACTTGCAGCCGTGGCCAGTATTCGGGCTGGAACACCAGCGCTGCATCCAGTACACCCATTTCCAGTTGCCTGAGCAGGTTGTCGCCGTCGCGGATTTCCGTGCGCAGGGCATAGGCCGGGATATGTTCACGGATCTCACGGGCCCAACTGAGCATCAGCGGGTTGCACAGGCTGACCTCGCCACCGATGTGCAGCACATTGCGGTAACCCTCTGGCAGCGGCAGGTCGCGGCGGGCGGCTTCCCAGGTCTGCACGAGTTGATTGGCGTACACCACGAAGGCCTCGCCATCGGCCGTCAGGCGGGCACCGGCACGGTTACGGACGAACAAGGTACTGGCCAACTGGCTTTCGAGCTTTTGCACCCGCGCGGTGATCGCGGTCTGGGTCACGTGCAGTTTGTCCGCGGCGGCGGCGAGGCTGCCGCAACGAACGATTTCCAGGAAGGTACGGGCGAGGTCGATGTCCATGGCGGGTCGCTGATGGGGAGAGCCCGGCAGTGTAGAGCAAGGCGCCGGCAAAGGCTGCTCCGGGGGCAGAAACGACGAATCCCGCCACAAGGGCGGGATTCGTGTGGGGCAAGGCAGGGCTTCCCGTGGGGGGAAGCCGCTGTCTCAGGCCGGGAACAGCTCGGACAGTTTCATGGCCAGCATCATGTCGCCTTCAGCGCGCAGTTTGCCGCCCATGAACGCTTGCATGCCATCGGTTTCACCGCTGACGATGCCTTCCAGGGTTTCGCCGTCCATGACCAGGGTCACTTGAGCGTCCGGGTTCACGCCTTCTTGCAGTTCGCAAGTGCTGTCCTTGACGACCAGCGAGAAGTTCTTGTCTTCGTCGATACGGAAACCGAAAACCAGGTCCAGGCCGGCAGCAGCGGCTGGGTTGAACTTGGCTTTCATTGCTTGTACGGCGTCAGCTACGGAGGTCATGGTTCGATCCTTTTAGGTGTGTTACAGCAAGGGTCACAGTAATCCGGACTCAACGAAAAGTGATGAGGTCCGGGGCCTTCAGCAGTTGCAGGTGCGCATGACTGTTGAAGGAAGCCAGTGCCACCTCGTGCCCACGGAACTTCAGGTGGTTGAGCGAGGTGTTGACGATTTGCCAGTTCAGCTCGAAGGCCTGCCTGGCCGGTATTTGAGTGATCAGGTGGAGCAGGGCGGTAATGGTGCCGCCGGAAGTGAACACGGCGATTTTCTGGGTGTTGTCGGCCTGTTCGAGAATGCGCTGCAAGCCGGCCTGGACCCGCTCGACGAAGCCGAGCCAGCTTTCCAGGCCTGGAGGGTCGTAGGTGCCGGCCAGCCAGCGCTCGATGATCAGGGCGAAGATTCGCTGGAATTCACCCCGATTCTGCGCCGCGTTACGCAAAATGTGCAGCGCTTCGGGTTCTTCGGGTAGCAGGTCTGGCAACAGGGCGCGGATGACGGCATCGGCATCGAATTCATTGAAGGCCGAGTCGATTTCCAGAGGCGGTACCGGCAGCCCGACCGCGCTAAATTGTGCCAGGGCGCTGTTGGCGGTGTGTTGCTGGCGGCGCAGGTCACCCGACAGGCAGCGGTCGAAACTCAAGCCCAGTTCGGCCAGGTGGCTGCCGAGGATTTCCGCCTGGCGCACACCGGTCGACGACAGCACGTCGTAGTCGTCTGCACCGAAGGAGGCTTGGCCATGTCGAATCAGATAGATGCTGCCCACGTCCGCGTCATCCCGGTACGTTGAAGGTTTTGCGAGGTTATGAGGATGCCGGTGAGCTGTCAATGAAAAAACATACGCTTGTTTGAAATGCTCGTTGGGGGCCGGTAACAGAAGGTTTCACGACTGGCCGCAACGCAGTCGCATGGGTATGCTGCAAGCATCCGCGCCCGCGTGTTGAGCGGGGCACAGTCGTTAAGGAGTCAATGTGGAGTTTTTGTCCGAGTACGCAAGTTTTCTGGCTAAAACCGTAACCCTGGTCGTCGCCATCCTGGTGGTGCTGGTCAGCTTTGCTTCGCTGCGTAGCAAAGGTCGGCGCAAGTCCGCGGGCCAGTTGCAAGTCAGCAAGCTCAACGATTTCTACAAGGGCCTGCGCGAGCGTCTGGAACAGACACTGCTCGACAAGGACCAGCTCAAGGCCTTGCGCAAGTCCGAGGCCAAGGCTGAGAAAAAACACAAGAAAAAGCCCGAAGCCAAACCCCGGGTGTTCGTGCTGGATTTCGACGGCGACATCAAGGCCTCGGCCACCGAGAGCCTGCGCCACGAAATCACCGCGCTGCTGTCCTTGGCCACGCCCAAGGATGAAGTGGTGCTGCGCCTTGAGAGTGGCGGCGGCATGGTGCACAGCTACGGCCTGGCCTCCTCGCAGTTGGCGCGTATTCGCCAGGCCGGCGTGCCGTTGACGGTCTGCATCGACAAGGTCGCGGCCAGTGGCGGCTACATGATGGCCTGCATCGGCGAGAAGATCATCAGCGCACCCTTTGCCATCCTGGGCTCGATCGGGGTGGTGGCGCAGTTGCCCAACGTCAACCGCCTGCTGAAAAAACACGACATCGACTTTGAAGTGCTGACCGCTGGCGAGTACAAGCGCACCCTGACCGTGTTTGGCGAAAACACCGAAAAGGGCCGGGAGAAGTTCCAGGAAGACCTGGACGTCACCCACGCGCTGTTCAAGAACTTCGTTGCCCGCTATCGCCCGCAACTGGCTATCGACGAAGTGGCGACCGGTGAAGTCTGGCTGGGGATTGCAGCACTGGATAAACAACTGGTCGATGAACTGAAAACCAGCGACGAATACCTCGCCGAGCGGGCCAAGGGCGCAGAGCTGTTCCACCTGCACTATGCCGAGCGCAAGACTCTGCAGGAGCGTGTCGGCCTGGCGGCCAGCGGTTCGGTTGATCGGTTGCTGCTGACCTGGTGGAGCCGTTTGACCCAGCAGCGATTCTGGTAAGGATGTTGGCAGGCTGATAAGTCCCTTGATGAAGTTCAGCCTGCCAATGGATGTTGAATCTGTTGCGTAGCGATACGTGGTGAGTGCAGGGACAGGCACTTGTCGACCTCTGGAGTGAGTGAACGCTGGGTATTCATTTTTTTTGATCTGTGCATGTCGGTGTTTCCTACAGAGTGTGTCGCTGTTGTTTGGGTTTATTGTTTGTTGTTTTAGTTATGCTGGACTTTCACAAAACAGCAGCAAGGACGTTGCACCATGACTCAACCAAACACGTATCAAATCGATCCCTATCTTCTGGCGGCCTTCGAAAAGGCGTTACCCAAACAGGGACTGTTTCTAATCGATGATGTTCCGAACAGGGATCTTAAAGTGGTCTCTCGTTCGCGGGATGACGACATCGAACTCACCCTGATCCGAATGCATAGAAAGAGTCAGTGGAAACCGGATTTCAAGATTTTTATAGAAGGGGCGCGCTGGGGGGATTTGAATGGGCGCCTATTTGATGAACTGCCTGACTTGGTCGCGGCGCTGCGTAAAAGGGGCTTGCAGTATGTTGAGTTTGATTTTTCCTAGTGGGAGGGTCTGGCCTAACGGCTAAGATTCCGCTTGTTCGAGCCCCGGGTTCAAGAGTCAGCTCTTGTCCCGGGGCTTTTTCGTAATGTCTGGATTCCGACCCTTCATGTAGTTTTTTCAATAGTTGTTGGCGAGTTTTCCGGCGGTAAGTGGAGAGGTGAATAGCTTAGGCTGGACACGTTCAGATCCCACTGCAAAGGAATTGCACAATGACCACGTCTCAAGAACACGAAGTTTCACCCCTGCACACATTCCCCGCGATACCGATGCGCGAAGACCTCAAGGCGGTGGTTGATACTGCTTTGCCCATGTCACCCGCGCAGTTTGTTGCTCACCTCATTCAAGCGAAATGGGGTCAGGATATTGATCCCCTGACTACCCGGCTGGTCACGCTCAACTACAACTATCACGGACATCCCGCACAACAGGGCGTTGAGCAAGGACGAGTGGCGAATGCCCAAAGTCTCACACAGGTGGCGCTCTGCAACTATCAAACGGTGGGTGACGGGCGTTTCGGGGAAACCGCGTTCGGTTTGTACACGCCTTCCGATATCGGCCCGCAGGTACGGTTAGTCGACAACGTCGATGAGTTTGCCTACGTAGGCAATGGTAACCATGACACCTATGAAGGCATCTATCGCCACACAGACCCGCAAACCTATGGTCCTTTGACGCAGCTAAGCCTGCGACCCGCCGACTTCAAGACATGGGTATGGGAACTGGAGCTCAAGGAGCAATACCGTGACTATGTGGATCGGGCCTGGCCTTCGGATGAGGTGATCGTTGCGCCTGGAGCCTGCGCACCGAGGACTTCGGTGAAAGCGGCCTTTGTCATGGCCGCGTACCTGCAAAGGCAGGAAAACACCCTCACACAGCAGGGGCTCGAACTGGCTTTGCGAGCCGCGGGTTTGGCGCCGGATCAGCCGTGGAACCAACTGTCGATCGAGCCGTTGCAGGCGCCCATGCGCGTTCCCAGCCCGGTCGAAGTCGCACGATTGGTACTTTATCGTTATACCGCCAGCGATATCTGGAGTTTCCGCCACCGTTCCAGCCCAAGAATCATTCTGTACATCCCGGGTAACTCCTCACCGATCCATGACTTCGTCGACGCCGGGGCCTTGCACCGCTGGATAGTGGAGCAGGGCAAGGATGGGGAGCGAAAGCTGGCGCTGGCGGCCCACTTTGCCGAAGACGACCGCCATGACGGTACCTTTCATGCCGGTGTGTTGACCGCACTGGATGGCATGGCGATATACCCGCGCCAACACCATCTGAAAAAGGGGCACGGACTCTTCAACGACGACGGGTACTGGGCCCCAGCCGATTATGTTCATCTTGAAGTGGCGTCTCCAGGCACCGATCCTTTCGCCCAGTTAGTCCTGAGCATGAAGCAGGCGGCCAATGCCAGCATTGAAACCATTCGCGATGATGCGCAAGTCAATCGGGATAACCTGAGTGCGGTGGTCGAACCCATTGTGCAATGGGTCAACAGGTTCGGACCTTTGGCCCTGTTCGTGCCGGGGGGTGAGGGCTTGTTGGTGTTGGCCGGAATCATCGATGCCGGGTATGGGCTGGACCAGGCAATAAATGGCAAGCAGCCAGATGACACATCCGCGGGCGTGACGCGCGTGGTGTTTGGTTTGCTCAATGCACTGCCGCTGTTGGGCGCGGGTGCGGCACTCAAGGGCGAGGGGGCCCTAGAGCCGCTGCCAGGGCAGGTGGAGCGGCCTGTGGAACCCCCAGGAGAACCCGTCATCAGGCCCGAAATACCCGAGGTGGGGCCTGTGACAACCGCACCGTCAGGCACCACCACGCGCCTGGAGTTGATGCGCGGTATCGGCGCGCCGGTGGCGTCATTCAACGATGAGGTACTGCGCCAGATCGGTAATGTCAGTGCGGTCGACGACGATATGCTGCGGTTGATGCAGGCGGGGCGCCGTCCGCCGACGCCGCTGTTGGCTGATACCATCAGCCGTTTCAGGATCGATCAGGATCTTCAGCGCGAAACCCTGCAGGCGACCCCCGGGGAACCGGACGCCACTGCCCTGGCGATGCGCTTTCAGGCGCGATATGACAGCCTCCAGCACTCTGACAATCAATGGGTCAGGCTGTTTCAACGTCAGTACCCGGGCTTGCCCAAAGGCACCATAGAACAACTGCTCGACCGGTCTGGCGTGGATATTCAGGCGCCGCCGACGGTGGCCGAAAGCCGGCGCCTGCTCCGGCGGCTGGATGGCAAGGCCAGCCAGTATCAGCAACACGTTCGGCTCAATCGTGCCTATGAAGGGCTTTACCTTCAATCCATACAAAACCCGGAGACTGACGCACTGGCGCTGCACTCTCTGCAAGCGTTGCCCGGATGGCCGAAGGCGCTTCGTATCGAGGTGCATGAGGAGTCAGCGGCGGGACGCCTGCTGGATCAGGTCGGGCCGTTCGCGTCCCATGACTGCAGGCACCTGATAAAAGTGGGTCGCCGATATAGCGGGCACGATGCGCAGGGTGTCTATCGGCCGGACGCCCACGATGTCTATCAGGCTGTTCTCGACCTGCTGTCAGAGTCCGAACGTGATGTGTTGCAGTTGCAACCGCTGGATGCCGCGCGCGGCCTGAGGCAGAAAATCGGCGAGCGAACACTGCCGCGTTCCGAACTCATCACCGGGCTTTCGCGAATGGACTCCGGGCTGCCTTTTGAGGCGCCAGGGCTGCGAGGTGGGGGGTACCCGGCGACCTCGCAGGGGGCGGCGTTGACTCGGGACATCGAGATTCTTCACATCAGGTCGATCTACACCGGTTTTACCACTGCGCAGGCTGCTGAATTTCTACAGAGTCTGGGCGCCGGGGTGATGGAGCAACTGGCGCGACTGGAAATACAGCTGAGCCAACTCGATCTCGATTTACGCCAATGGGTCGGCCAGGTCCTGCAGGAAGTCGAGGACATGGATATAGACTTTCTGATCGAGGGCGAAGAGGCGGCGCAGGGGTTGGATGCGGCCCAGATTGAGCAGGAAAACGTGGAGCGTGTCGAAGAGGCGTTTGACCTTGAGCGAGAGGCGCGGATTGAGCTGGTGTCCGACTTGATGAGCTTCTGGCAAAAACGCGGGCATGTCGACACTCATGTCTATTTGGGGGAGCAACTGCTGGGCTACAAACTGGACCTGGACTTCGAGTACTTCCATTCACTGCCCTTTCTGACGGCAAAGTTCAATGACGTCGTCGAGTTGTCCATGAAAGGTTTCCAGCTGGCGCGACCAGAGGGGCTGGAAGGTTTCCTGGAGTGCTTTCCCAATCTGCGCACCTTGAACATGGAGAGCGTCGACCTGCGAAAGGTCAATCCCCAAGGTGTACTTGAGGGGCGCTTGCCGCCCGCGATTACTCGCATGCCCCACCTCACCACACTGAACCTCAAGTCGACTTGGCTGGAGCTGACCGAGCAATCGGCGGGACAGTTGTCTCAGCTGGTGCATCTGCATGCGTTGGACTTGAGCGATAACCCGCTGGGCGTTCCGCCGCTGGTGTTTGGCATGACGGACTTGCGCAGGTTGGATGTCAGTAATACCGGCATTACCCATTGTCCCGTTGGTATTCCTGATCAACCCTCCATGGAACTGCTGGACCTCAGCAACAACCGGATTTCCCGGTTTCCCCCTGCCGTCCTGGTCCAGGCCGTGGCCAGGGACCGTGTCCAGCTGTGGGGCAATCCACTGACGGACGAGGACAGCCTGCGGCGCATCATTACCCATCGAGAACACACCGGCCTGAATCTTTGGTTGAGCACCCTCGACCCGAGTGTCACTCAACCGGCGGTGTGGTTGCAGCGCCTGCCTGAGGCTGATGTCGAGCTCAAGCGTTTGCTATGGCAACGGTTGGTCGCCAAGCCCCGGGGAGCGCGTTTTTTGCGAACGATAGAGAGCCTGAGCCGCACCGCTGATTTTCGGGTGAGCTATTCAGTGATTCAGGCGAGGGTCTGGCATGTGTTGAGTGAGGCCGATGCCTCGGATGAGTTGTGGGGGGTGTTGAGCAGGGACGTTGCGCTGTCGGCGCTGGATGCCGAGAACCCCTTCGCAGGTTTCACGCGTCTGGAGAACTGGGTCAGGTTGTACAGGGACTGGGTCCACACTGGCCGGCCGATTCCGATCGAGGATCTGCTGGGGGACTGATGAGGGCAGCAAGCCTTGAACCCCGGGCGGGGTTCAAGGCCTTGGCCCGTTAACGGCGACGGAACAGCGGCAGCGGCTCGTCGGTGGCGGCCTGGTAGGTCACCGAGAAGTCCTTGAGGCTTTCCAGGGCTTCATACGGGTCCTTGTCGGCGCGCAACGCGTAAGCGTCGAAACCGCAGCGACGCAGGTAGAACAGCTGGTCGCGCAGCACATCGCCGATCGCCCGCAGCTCACCCTTGAAGCCATAACGGTCACGCAACAGGCGCGCGTTGGAGTAGTTGCGCCCGTCGGTGAACGCCGGGAAGTTCAAGGCGATCACCTGGAACTGATCGACGTCGTCACCGATCTCCTCGGCTTCTTCTTCGGCATCCAGCCACACACCCAGACCGCCATCGCGGGCCTTGAGGGCGTGAGCATGTTCACGCCACAGGGCCAGCGGCACGATCAGGTCGTCGCAGTTGGAGATGCCGTCGAGAGTCGCGTCCTTGGGCAGCAAGTGCCAGGTTTCGTCGACGACCTCGTTGTTCTTAATGATTCGCTGCATAGACGCGTTCCTTGAAGAGGTCGATGCCGATACGTTGATAGGTGTCGATGAAGCGTTCGTCTTCGGTACGTTGTTCCACGTACACGTCGATGAGCTTCGAGATCACGTCCGGCATGTCGTCCTGTGCGAACGAAGGGCCGAGGATCTTGCCCAGGCTGGCGTCGCGGCTGGCGCTGCCACCCAGGGACACCTGGTAGAACTCTTCACCTTTCTTGTCCACGCCCAGGATGCCGATGTGGCCGACGTGGTGGTGACCGCAGGCGTTCATGCAACCGGAAATGTTCAGGTCCAGTTCACCGATGTCGAACAGGTAGTCCAGGTCGTCGAAACGGCGCTGGATGGCTTCGGCGATCGGAATCGACTTGGCGTTGGCCAGGGAGCAGAAGTCACCACCGGGGCAGCAGATGATGTCGGTCAACAGGCCGATGTTCGGGGTGGCAAAGCCTTGCTCGCGCAACTCGCCCCACAGGGTGAACAGCTGGCCCTGCTCAACGTCAGCCAGAATGATGTTCTGCTCGTGGGAGGTGCGCAGTTGGCCGAAGCTGTAGCGGTCGGCCAGGTCGGCAACGCCGTCGAGCTGCTTGTCGGTCAGGTCGCCCGGAGCAACGCCGGTCGGCTTGAGCGACAGGGTCACGGCCACATAGCCCGGCTTCTTGTGGGCCAGGGTGTTGCGGGTGCGCCAGCGAGCGAAGCCCGGATGCTGCTTGTCGAGCTCGGCAAGCTCGGCGGTCTGATTGCTCAGGGCCTTGTAGTCCGGGTCGACAAAGTGTTTGGCGACGCGATGCACTTCGGCTTCGGTCAAGGTGGTCTGGCCACCGCGCAGGTGTTCCATTTCCGCGTCGACTTTCTGGGCGAAGACCTCGGGCGTCAGGGCCTTGACCAGGATCTTGATCCGCGCCTTGTACTTGTTGTCGCGACGGCCATAGCGGTTGTACACCCGCAGGATGGCATCGAGGTAGCTCAACAGGTCTTGCCACGGCAGGAATTCATTGATGAACGCGCCGACCACGGGGGTACGGCCCAGACCGCCACCGACCAACACGCGAAAGCCCAGTTCGCCAGCGGCGTTGTGCACCGGCTCAAGGCCGATGTCATGGACTTCAATCGCGGCGCGGTCGGAGGTCGAACCGTTGATTGCGATCTTGAACTTGCGCGGCAGGTAGGCGAATTCCGGGTGGAACGTGGTCCACTGGCGCACGATCTCGCACCAGGGGCGCGGGTCGATCAACTCGTCGGCGGCGACACCGGCGAACTGGTCGGTGGTGACGTTGCGCAGGCAGTTGCCGCTGGTCTGGATGGCGTGCATCTGCACGGTGGCCAGCTCAGCCAGGATGTCCGGGATGTCTTCCAGTGCCGGCCAGTTGAACTGCACGTTCTGCCGGGTACTGATGTGGGCGTAGCCCTTGTCGTAGTCGCGAGCGATCCTGGCCATCATTCGCGTCTGGCGCGAAGTCAGTTGGCCGTAAGGCACGGCAACCCGCAGCATCGGGGCGAAGCGCTGGATATAAAGGCCATTTTGCAGGCGCAGGGGGCGGAATTCTTCTTCGCTCAGCTCGCCTGCCAGATAGCGTCGGGTCTGATCACGGAACTGCTTGACGCGGTCCTCGATGATCCGCTGATCGTACTCGTCGTATACGTACATATAAGTCCTGTTCTCAGGCTTGGGCTACTCGCAATCCGCTGCGTTTCTCGCTCGCTTGATTGTGAAAACGCCTTGGCAGTTCTGCGCGCACGGCCGCGCACTCCCCACGGAGCCGGGGCAAGATATCAGTTTGCGTTTATGCGCAAAAGTGATGTTTTAGTATATATAAAGAACCAAATCGACTAATGAGACTGATTGCTATACGACCCTCAAGTTGTCGTGCGGGCAATCATCGACTTAACTGTGATCGAGTCTTTATGCAATCACCGATAAAACCGACAAGAGGCGATGCAATGAGCAACCCGACCAAAGCACAGAAGAGCGACAGCAGCGTCGATGCGTGGGCAATCCTGTTCCTGATCCTCCTGGTAGTGGGCACTGCGGTGTACTGGGTCAGCCATCAATAAGTCCGTCAAACCGGGCCCCGATCCGACGATTGTCGGACAAAACGCTAATTAATCGCGATTTGCCAGTATTTCGCTGGCTATAATGCGCGGCTGGTGACCGGGGCCCGGATGTTCAATGTTCAAGTTTCTTTATGGAGTGGTGCTGACGGTTTGCGCGGTCTACGGACCCGGTGCGCAAGCCGAGTCGGTGCTATTCCTCAATCCCGGTAACTCCAGCGAAGTGTTCTGGGTCAGCTATACCCGGTTCATGGAGGCCGCCGCCCGGGACCTGGGCATTGACCTTGAGGTGCAATATTCCGAGCGCGTGGCCGAAACCACGATCAAGCAGGCACGCGACGCCTTGTTGGGGCCGCGGCGTCCGGACTATCTGGTGTTCGTCAACGAGCAGTACGTGGCACCGGAGATCCTGCGCCTGTCCCGGGGCAGCGGGGTGAAGCTGTTTATCGTCAATAACAGCCTGACCGACGACCAACTGGCGCTGCTGGGCGATCCTCGGGAAAAGTACCCCGAGTGGCTCGGTAGCCTGGTCACCAATGACGAGGAGGGTGGCTACCTGATGCTCAAGGAGTTGATCCGCTTGCATCCTGCTGCCGCCCCCGGCCAGAAGCTTGAGCTGCTGGCATTTTCCGGGTTGAAAATCACCCCCGCCGCACAGTTGCGCGAGAAAGGCATGAGGCGTGCGTTGCGCGAGCATCCCGAGGTCGTGCTGCACCAGTTGGTGTCCGGTGCCTGGAGTCGTGAACGGGCCTATGAACAGGCGACGTTGCTCTTCAAACGCTACCCCAATGTGTCGCTGATCTGGTCCGCCAACGACGAGATGGCGTTCGGCGCGATGCAGGCTTACGAAGAATCCGGTGGCATACCGGGCGAGGGCGCGCTGTTCAGTGCGGTCAATACGTCACCGGTCGCCTTGCAGGCCCTGCTGGACCGACGCCTGAGCGTGTTGCTGGGTGGACACTTCAGCCTGGGTGGCTGGGCGCTGGTGCAACTGCATGACTATGAACAGGGCGTCCCGGTCGACCAATATGGCGGTCGTGACCGACAGATTCCGCTGTTGCAACTGATTGACCGGGCGCAAGCCAGGCGCATGCTGGTGCAGCAAGACACCCAGGACTACGGGGTGAACTTTCGCAGCCTGTCGGCCAGGCATCGTCCGTTGAGCTATCGCTACCCGTTCAGCTTGCAAACCCTGATGCACTGAGACGCCGATCAAATTCCGGCCAGATGCACCACCAGTTTCACGATGCCGAACAACGTCAACGCAAACACGGCGGTGAACACAATTCCCAACACCACGAAATGACTCGGCTTGCCGTGGGTGAAGTCGCGGGCGCGATTTTTCCCGCTCTGCACGCCGAAGGCCGCCGCCAGGACGCTGTGCAGCATCTGCCAGAAGCTGGGTGGCTTGTTGTCGACTGGATCGTCCATAAATCCCTCGTCACCGGTGGGTGTGAGGCAAGCATAGTCAAATCTGCGGGGGAGTGGGCCAACACACCGGTGCCCGCGACAGGACTTCCATCGCCAGCAACCGTCGATCCACCGTGACAATGGCCTGCACCATCGCCTGTGCCGCCGGCGTCAGAGTATGGCCGGCGCGGCTGACCACGCCGTAGTGCAACTGCAGGCCCGGGTCGTCCCTGGGGATGTCGGTGAAGGTCAGCAAACTGATCTCGCCCTTCCTGGCCAATTCGCTCAAGGCCTCCATGGTCGCGATGCCGACAGCATCGGAGCGCATCACCACGCGGCGGATCGCATCGAACTGGGCGCATTCCACGCGAGTCTCGAAGTCGGCTTCGCCCATCACGTCGGCAAGGATCTTGCGGATCATCGGCGGAATCCGCGTGCCCACCACCGGGTAGTCGAGCAAGGCGCGCAATGGCAGGTCCCCGGCGCGGGCCAGCGGGTGCCCGGCCCGGCAGAAGAACCGCCCGCGCCGGGGGCTCAACAGTTGCACCTGGTACTGCGGGTCGCCCGTGAAGTAGCGTGCGTCGGCCACCAGGAACTCGATCTGTTGTTCCTTGAGCCAGACCGCCAGTTGCTCCCAGTCGCCCTGATCGAAGCGGGTGCGGATCGCCGGGTGGGCGCTGATGAATTCGGCCAGCGCTTCCGGTACCAGCAATTGCGCCGGGTAGGGGCCGCAGCCGAAATGCAGCTCACCGCCGGTCAGGCCGTTGAATTGCATCAGTTCGTTGTGCAGGGCCTGGCTACCGGCCAACAACCGCCTTGCATGCTGCAGCACCAGTTGTCCCTGGCCCGTCAGGCGGAACTCGCGACTGCTGCGTTCCACCAGCGCGCAATCGAGGTCGCGCTCCAGGGTCTGGATACTGCGGCTGAAGGCCGGCTGGCTGAGATTGATCGCCTCGGCGGCCCGCACAAAACTGCGGTAGTCGGCCAGGGCAACCAGGTGGCGAAGCTGACGAAGGTCCACTATGCGTCTCCTGCATTCATTAGATACCTTTAATGCATTTGATCGATAGCACAGGGGCTGGCATAAGTACAACCCTCGTCTACATTCAGCGGTCGCTCATGTCCGATCAAACCTTCGCCTCCAGTGCCTTCACCCGCACCATTCTCAGTCATGCCCGGCAGATCGGCCTGTGTGAGGAGGAGCTGTTGCAGCGTGCGGGCATCAGTCTGTCGTGGCTCGATGATCAACAGCAGCACATCCCGGCACGCTTGGTGGAACAGCTGTGGCGTGAATGTGAAATCGCCGGTGTCGGGCGCCACTTCGGTTGCGAGCTGGTCAACGGCATGGCCACCAGTTGCCTGCAAGGCATGAACATCCTGCTGGATTCGGCCGCGACCCTGCGGGTCAGCCTGGGCTGCTTTACCGACTACCTGCCACGGGTCACCAACCACGTGCTGGCCGAACTCGAAGAGGTGGACGACGAGGCTCGCCTGCACCTGCGCCCGGCCCAGGCGCTGCCACATTTCTTTGGCCTGGACGCGGCCACGCTCAGCCTGGTGCGCAATATCTCCCGGCGGGTCGGCACCGCGCCGGGCGAGCTGTTCTGTCATGTTCGGCTGGCGCCCGGACAAGCCGCTGGAGACTGGCTCGGCGGGCAGGGGGTGCGTGTCGAAGCAGGCGAGCACCCGTGCCTGGTCCTGCCGCTGCACGCCCTGGATTTGCCGCTGCTCAGCGCCAATCCGTTCCTGCACCAGAGCATGCTGCGCCATTGGCAGGTGGCGGCCCCCAGCGAAACCCGCAGCGACAGCCTGGAGCTGGCACGGCACTGGCTGACGGCGGGCGACCAGCCGATCGAGCGGATTGCCGAACGCCTGGGGTATCGCCAGCCCAGCAACTTTATCCGCGCCTTCCGCAAGCAGTTCGGAATCACCCCCAAGCAGTTTCGTCTGGGCCATTTCCAGGCGTGCGGCGATCTGGCGTGAAACCCGGATGATCATTTTTTGTCGCGCCGCGCTTGCGCCTATTGTTTGATTGTTGGGCATTTTGACCGGGCTGAGTAAATCTGACCGGAGCCTAATAATGATAAGAACATGCTCGGCCAACGCCTGCGTCCTTGCGCGACGTAAACGGCTTGGCCACACCCGACCGCATCCTCTCGCACTGGCGATACTGGCCATCATGGTCGCGCCCTCCCAAGCGACCACGCTGGACCTCAATGAAGACTGGAGCCTGTCGACCAAGACCACCCTGACCCTGGGCAGCAGTTGGTCCACCCAGAACCCGGAAAAGAGCATGATGACCCGCGCCAACGCCCTGCAGGCGCAAGGCAAGCAGGCCAACGGCAGCAGCGTCAGCGCCGACGACAACCGGCTGAACTTCGAGCGCGGCGACCCGATCTCGCAGAACTTCAAGGGTCTGACGGACTTCAGCCTCGACGGTCAGGGGCAGGGGGCCTTCGTCCGCTTCAAGTACTGGTACGACCATGCCTACGAAACCCGTGACGGCCGGTTCAAGGACTTCGATGACTCGGGCTGGGACGACCTGTCCAAATTCAAGGGCTTCAAGGCACTGGACACCTATGTCTGGAAAGACTTCTTGGTCGCCGACCGGCCGCTGAACGTCAAGGTCGGCAACCAGGTGTTGTCCTGGGGTGAGGCACTGCTGATCCAGAACGGCATCAACGTGATCAACCCACTGGATATCTCGGCATTCAACCGCCCCGGCGTGGAAATCAAGGAAGGCCAGTTGCCGGTGGAGATGCTGTCCTTCAGCCTCGGCCTGACCGACAGCCTGAACCTGGAGGGCTTCTATCAATACAACTGGCGCGAAAGCGTGCTTGACGGCTGCGGCACCTTCTTCGCCAGCAGTGATGCGATCCAGAAGGGCTGTGGACCGTTGTACCTGAGCCAGGTGCAGACCGACCAGCAAATGCAGAATGCCGGTTTGTACGCCACCTCCCGGGGCAATGAATCGCCTTCCGACAATGGTCAGTTCGGCTTTGCCCTGCGCAACATGATCCCGGCGCTGAACGACGCGGAAGCGGCGATTTACTTCATCAACTATCACTCGCGCCTGCCGTATTTCACCCTGAACGCGCGGGATGTCACCCAGCCCGGGACCTTCCCTGGCGGTGTGCAGAATCCGAGCTACGCCGCCGCGTTCCCGGAGGACATTCGCCTGTACGGCTTCAGTCTCAACGGCGTCGAGCCCAACTCGGGAATTTCCCTGGCGGGTGAAATCAGCTACCGGCCGAACATGCCGCTGGCGATCAACGCACCGGACATCAACGTGGCGGTGATTTCCGGGCCGGGCGGCAGTTCCTGGGTCGACCTGCCGGCCGGCTTCAGCACCACTCAGGGCGACCGTTATGACGGCTGGGTGCGCAAGGGCGTCTGGCAGATGACCGGGTCGGCGACCCAGGCCTACGACAACATCCTCGGCGCCACGCGCTTGAGCCTGTTCGGTGAGCTCGGCGTGGTGCACATCGAGGACCTGGGCGACGAACGCCTGGGGCGTAATGCCGCCTTCGGTCGCAGCAGTCCGAAAAACGGCATGCCGTGCAACACCGTGGCCTCGGGCGTTACCAACCAGTACTGCACGGACGATGGTTTTGCCACCGACTGGTCCTGGGGGTATCGCCTGCGCGTCAGCCTCGAGTACAGCGACGTCTTGCCGGGGGTCAACCTGATCCCGGCGGTCAACTGGCGCCATGACGTGTCGGGTTACTCCTATGACCCGCAAGGGCCGTTCCAGGAAGGCCAGCAGGCACTGGGCCTGAGCCTGACCACCAACTACCTCAACGATTACAGCGTGGAACTGGCCTACAACGCCTTCTTCGGTTCCAACGACTACAGCACCCTGGACGATCGCGATTTTGCCTCGGTCAGCTTCAAGGTCGACTTCTAAGGAGTATCAGTGATGCGTATGCAAATTTGTGTGCTGGCCCTGGCCTGCGCGGCGAGCCTGGCGCACGCCAAAGGTACCGATTCAGCCGCCCTGGGCAAGACCCTGACGCCCATGGGCTCGGAAATCGCGGCCAATGCCGACGGCAGCATCCCGGCCTGGACCGGCGGCCTGACCAGTTCCGCCGGCAAGGTCGACAGCAAGGGCGGCTACAGCGACCCCTATGCCAATGAAAAGCCGCTGTTCACCATCACCGCGCAGAACGTGGCGCAGTACCAGAAGTTCCTCAGCCCCGGGCAAGTGGCGCTGTTCAAGCGTTTTCCCGACACCTACAAGATGAACATCTACCCGACCCATCGCAGCGCCAACTTGCCTAAAACGGTGCTCGATCAGAGTCGCGAAAACGTCGCCAAGACCAGCATGGCCGACGGCGGCAACGGGCTGCATGACTATGTTCACGGTATTCCGTTCCCGCTGCCCACTGAAGGTCTCGAGGTGATGTGGAACCACATGACCCGCTATCGTGGCGGCAGCTACGAGCGCATCAGCAGCTCGGCGCTGGTCCGTGAAAACGGTGCCACCAGCTACGTGCGCAACCAGTCGCTGATCAACTTCGCCGACACCATCAGCGGCCTTGAACCGGCGTCCAACACCCTGTTCATGTTCAAGAGCCGTGTGCTGGAGCCGGCGCGCCTGTCCGGTGAAGCGGTGCTGGTGCACGAGCCGATCGACCAGGTGGCCGAGCCGCGTTCGGCCTGGCAATACCTGCCGGGGCAGCGTCGGGTGCGTCGTGCGCCGATGATCGCCTACGACAACAGCGCCCGTTACAGCAACGGCCTGATCACCGCCGACAACATCGACGGCTACAACGGTGCGCCGGACCGCTTCGACTGGAAGCTGGTGGGCAAGCAAGAGCTGTACATCCCCTACAACAGCTACAAGATCGGCAGCCACGAACTCAAGTACGACGCGGTGATCAAGCCCAATCACGTCAACCAGGACCTGGCCCGTTACGAGAAACACCGGGTCTGGGTGGTGGAGGCGACGCTCAAGCCCAACGCCCGGCACATCTATGCCAAGCGCCGTTTCTATGTGGACGAGGACAGCTGGCAGATCGCGCAAGCAGACCAGTACGACAGCCGCGGCGAACTGTGGCGCAGCGGTGAACTGCATGCGATCCAGCATTACGACCACGGCTTCACCTACAACGTGCTGGAAACCTCCTATGACCTGATCGCTGGGCGTTACTACGCCGGTGGCCTGGCCAACGAAGAGGTCGAGCCGATGCGTGTCGGCTTCGCCGCCAAGACCGACGACTACACCCCGTCGGACCTGCGGCGCTGGGCCAAGTAAGTCGTCCCTTGCATGGCGCCCACTGCCGCCCCCTTGTAGGAGCGAGCTTGCTCGCGATGAACTCAAGAGCGACGCGTTTAATCAGAAAACACGCGTCATCGTTAACGCCCATCGCGAGCTCGCTCGCTCCTACAAAGCGGGCACTGGGCGCCGCATTCATTGCTGTCAGGAGACATTGCCATGCGCCACTGGATTTCCGCATTAGCCTTGGGGCTCGGCGCGAGCGCCGTACAGGCTGCCAGCCTCGATCAACAGCAGGCCCGGGCCCTGGCCCAGGAAGCCTATGTATTTGCCTTCGCCACCGGCGAGCACAACAAAGTACTCAGCGCCATCGCCGCCAGACTGCCGTTCAATGTGCTGTACAGCGAGCCACGGTTGCTGGGGCCGCAGGACGACAAAGTGGTGTCGCCGAACAACGACACCTTCTACTCCCGCGCCTTGCTCGACCTGCGCGGCGAGCCGCAGGTGCTGCAAGTCCCTGAGGTCGAGGGGCGTTACTACAACTTCCAACTGGTGGACCTGCGCACCGACAACCTCGACTACATCGGCACCCGCGCGACCGGCAGCAAGGCCGGGCGCTACCTGATCGCCGGTCCGGACTGGCAGGGTGAGGTACCGGCCGGTTTCAACGGGGTCATTCGCTCGCCGAGCCGCGTGGTGTTCCTGATCGGGCGCACCGAGGTCAAGGGTGCCGACGACCTTGAGCAGGCAGCGCACGTGCTCAAGGGCTACGCCTTGCAGCCCCTGTCCAGGGTGCTGGGGACCCCGGCACTCGCGGCGCTGCCCACCCTGCAGTTGCCGGCCTATCAGGACAGCAAGCAGGGGCCGGCGGTGGCGTTGTTCGAGCGCTTCAACCGCCTCGCCGCGCTGCACCAGTGGACCCCGGCCGAGCAGCAGAAACTGGCGCGCTATGCCGAAATCGGCCTCCAGCCAGGCGTCGGATTCGCGCCGCCGCAAGACCTCAGGGACGCGGTGGCCGAAGGCGCCGAAGCCGGCCGCGAACAGGTGCGAGTCGCCTCCAGCAAGCTGTCCGTGGAGCAGCAAGGCTGGTTTCGCTCGCCGTCCAACGTCGGCAAGTTCGGTGACGATGACCTGACCCGCGCTGCCGTGGCCTGGCGCTACATCTACGCCAACGATCCTGCCGAGGCGCTGTACCCCTTGGCACTGCATGACGCCCAGGGCCAGTTGCTCGATGGCAATAAAACCTATCGCCTGCATTTCGCCGCCGGGCAGTTGCCACCGGTGGACGCCTTCTGGTCCCTGACCCTGTACGACGGCAAGCGCCAATTGCTGGTGGCCAACCCGCTGGCGCGTTACTCCCTGGGTGATCGCAGCCCCGACCTGCGATACGACACCGATGGTGGCCTGACCCTGACCCTGGCGCACGCGACTCCGGCGCAGGACGCCCAGAGCAACTGGCTGCCGACGCCGCAAGGGCCGTTCAACCTGATGCTGCGTTTGTACCTACCGAAACAGCAGGCACTGGATGGCCGCTACCCGTTACCGACCATCGAAGCCATCAAGGGCGAGGGCTGAACCATGAATGCTCCTTTCAGCCGTCGTCGTCTGCTCGCCGGCATGAGTGTGGCCGGTGCCGCACTGGCGTGTCCGGGTTGGTTGCTGGCCGCCAGCCAGGTCAACCCAACCTCTCCCGAGGATATCCAGGCCATCACCCGGGACGCGTGGATCTACGCCTACCCGATGCTGATGCATTACCAGACCCTGGAAAAGCAGGTGCTTGACCCCGGTGCTGCCGAGTACGTCGGCGGCTTCAACCGCTTTCGCCACTACAGCAACCTGTACACACCGAAGAACCGCGAAATTGTCACGCCGAACAATGACACACCGTACTCCTGGGCCTGGCTGGACCTGCGCAGTGAGCCCCAGGTCTTGAGCGTGCCGGCGGTGGCCGAGGACCGTTACTACGTGCACCAGTTGGTGGACCAATACACCCACAACTTTGCCTATGTCGGGGTGCTGAGCACCGGGCGCGAGGCGGGGGACTACCTGATCGCCGGGCCTGGCTGGACGGGCGCAACCCCGGCCGGGATCAAGGCCGTGCTGCGCAGTGAGACCGAGATCGTCATGGTGCTGGGCCGCACCGCGCTGAAGAACGCCGAGGACATGCCAGCGGTGCGTGCCTTGCAGCAGCAGTATCGCCTGCGCTCGCTGCACGAGTATGCCGGCACCCCGGCACCCGCAGCGGCCCCCGCCATCGCGTGGCAACCGTGGGACAGCAAGACCGGGTTGGGGCCGGGGTTCATCAATCAGTTGAACCAGATCCTCACGCTGTGCCCGGTCCAACCGAGCGAGCAAGCGTTGCGTGAGCGGTTTGCGCGGATCGGCATCGTGCCTGGGCAGGCATTCGACCTGGCGGCCATGTCCGCCGAACAGCGCCAGGCGTTGATCGCCGGTATCCAGGAGGCTCAGGCGCAGATGCAGGCCGCCGGGGCCAAGGTGCGCACCACCCTGGGCCTGTTCGGGACGCGGGAGGTGTTACAGGGCAACTACCTCAACCGTGCGCTGGGCGCGGCCATGGGCATCTATGGCAACAGCGTCGAGGAGGCGTTCTACACCGGCGCCAGACAGGACAGCCAGGGTCAGCCTTTGCTGGGGGGACGCGGCTACCGCCTGCGCTTCGCACCCGGGCAATTGCCACCGGCCAGCGAGTTCTGGTCGCTGACGCTGTACGACTTGCCGGACCGCCAACTGGTCGACAACCCCATCGACCGTTACTGCCTGAGCAGCCGCGATCAGCTGCAGGCGGATGCCGACGGTGGGTTGACCTTGCTTGTGCAGAGTTCAGCGCCCACCGACGGCAGCAGCAACTGGCTGCCCGCACCGCAATACGGTGCGTTCACCCTGATCCTGCGCCTGTACGGGCCCGAGCGGCAGGTGATCGAGCAGCGTTGGCAGATGCCGCCGGTGGAGGCGGTTTAAATCCGGTTTCATCATCAGGCTGCGTTATCGTTGACGGCAGGCAAGTGCTGGGTGGTTCCCTCTTACACGTACAGGGTGGTCTGTAGGAGGGGGACTTGACCGCGGTATCCGGGTTGTCTTCGTCCTGGGGCAAAACTATGATGCGCCGCCGTCACTCGCCTGTTGGACAGGCCATCAATTAGCTAAGGATTGGCTTATGATTTTCCCGCAATGACGTTTACCTCCGGCTCGTGTCTTTTCACAAGCGCAAGGTTAATCCTGTGCTCGGTGTTTTTTGTGCCGTCTTTCGCTCTGGCTAAAGAAACCCACGCAGAACATTGGCAGGATCTGACGAGCAATGATCTTTCTGCAATTCATCAGCTGATAGTCACCGCTCACCCAGGTGTTTTAGACGGTGACAATAAAGTTTTTACGGGCTGGGTGGAGCAGGGCTATTTAAAAGCCGGTCAGCTGTCAAAACAGGTCAAGTCAAAGAAGGACTCACTGGCGGTCCTCAACTTTTATATTGCCGGTTTTCAGGATGGCCACGTAGGGTTGAGCCCGTCTGATCAGGGTAAGTCCTCCTGGGCAGGTTTCGTTTTGGGCATGCAAGGACAGCGCTTTGTTGTAAAGGCTACTTCCAGAAACTGGCCAGTGCCTTTACCACCCGTTGGCTCCGAAGTGGTGGCCTGTGATGACAAACCGGTCCGCGAGACACTGGAAAATGACCTGTCACCCTACATCGATCGCAGGCTGGGTCTGGCGTCGACACGGTTGCACCTGGCTACGCAGTTGACGGTGGATGATGCCCGCTATCCCGTACTGGGCAGAGTCTTGCCAAAAAGCTGCTCAGTGATGCTCCCGGATGGGGGGCGACAGGACTTCAGGTTGCTGTGGCAGGAGGATCGCGGGGAACTGGAGTCCTTCCTGCTCCAGTCTCGACCACCTCAGGCCCTGCAAGATCTGGGAGGTGGGCGCTATTGGATACACGTATCGAACTTCACGCCATCTGCTGCGGATAATGCGGCCCTCAAAAAATGCTCGATGCCATCAGTCACCTCGATGACGCCAGGTTGGTGGTGCTCGATACGCGTGGTAATCGCGGGGGTAACAGTCTGGTGGGTGTTGAAATACTCTCTGCACTGTTAGGTTCGCAAGTGGTCAATAGCGTGGACAAACAGTCTCGCGCCTATGCGATGTGGCGTGTTTCTCCCTTTGCCGTCTCAACGCTCAGGCATGTTCTGGACTCTATGGAAAATGACTACGGGAAAAACAACGAGGCTTACACTTTTGTTTCCGGTTTAACCCATTCGATGGTACTGGCGCTTCGCGAGAGGCAAGACTGGCTGCGACAACCGAGCAGTTCTTCGATCAATCAAGAGCGTTTTGACGGATCAAAGGCTCATGGCTTCAAAGGCCAGTTGGCGCTGGTGACCGACTCTTTTTGCGCGAGTGCCTGCCTGGATTTCGCGGACGTTGTTCTCGCGATCCCGGGGGTTGTCCATCTGGGGTTACCTACGAGCGCGGATACGCTTTACATTGATATTGGTGCTCAAACACTGCCCAGTGGCGGCCAGTTCTGGTTGCCATTAAAAGTATGGCGAGACCGCGCGCGCGGGAATAATCAAAGTTACGATCCGCCCTTTATCTTTGAAGGGGACATTGCTGATACGTCGGCCGTGCAAAAGTGGGTGCTTGAGCGCTTGTGAAGGTCACTGAAAAGCCGCCAGACCGAACCCGGCCTGGCGGCTTTTTCACCCTCGATAATCAGGGGGTGACGACATTGAACTGCGGGCTGAAGGTGTCCAGGCTGCCCAGCAGTTGGCCCAGTTTCTTGCCGTCGCCCTGCAACTTGACCAGGCCTTTCTGGATGGCCGTCGGGAAGTCCAGTTGCTTGAGGGCGATCTGCTCCAGCGTCGCCTTGTTCATGCTGATGCTCGCGTCGGCCTGGGGATTGCTACCGCCGCGATGGGTCAGCACACCGTTGCGCAAGGTCAGGTTGTAGGCCTGGTTCGGGTCGTCGAAGGTCCAGTTCAACGTCAGGTCATGGCCGACGGCTTTTTCGCTGTTCAAGCGAATGGCCAGGAAGTCGAAGAACATGTCCGGGGTCAGCGCCCGCACCATGTCCGCCGACACCGAACTGCCGGCAGTCGGTGGCACACCGTTGCGCAGTTCCATGGCGGCGGTCAGGTACATGTTGCGCCAGGTGGCGTTCTCGCTCTGGTAACCCAGTTGCTCCAGCGCCTGGGCCTGGGTTTCGCGGCCTTCACTGTTGTCCGGCTCGGCGAACATCAACTGGTTGCCCAGTTGCGTGGCCCAGCGGTAATCGCCCTTGGTCATGGCCTCGCGCATCTTGCCGATCACGGCCGCGCCACCGCCGATGGCCTCGACATAATGCTTGGCGGTTTCCACCGGCGGCAGCGGGTTGAGGTTCGACGGGTTACCGTCATAGAAACCCATGTAGCGCTGGTACACCGCTCGCGAGTTGTGGCTCAGCGAGCCGTAGTAGCTGCGGGTGTACCACTTGTTCTCCAGCTCCCCCGGGAGTTTCTGCATGTTCTGCGCGATCTCCATCGGCGTCAGGCCCTGGTTCAACAGGTGCAGGGTACGGTCGTTGAGGAAGGCATACATGTCACGCTGATCGGCGAGGAAGGTACGGATGCGCTCGCCACCCCAGGTCGGCCAGTTGTGCTGGGCAAAGAGTACGTCGGACTTGTCGCCGTAACGCGTCAGGCTGCTGTCCAGGTATTGCGACCAGGCCTTGGCATCGCGCACCGGGGCGCCGCGCGGAGTGAGGATGTTGTGCATCATCTGCGTGGCGTTTTCCGCCATGCACAAGGCCCGCAACTGCGGCAGGTACAGGTTCATCTCCGACGGTGCTTCGGTGCCCGGGGTCAGCTGGAACTGCACCTCGATGCCGGCGATGGTGCGGGTGTCCAGTTCCTGGCTGATCAGGTCGGTCGGCGGGATCAGGGTGATGGTGCCGCCCGATGGTGTGTTCTTGCCCATGCCGGCGTCCACCTGACCCTTGTCGCCCCGTGGCAACAGGCTGCCGAACTGGAACTGGGCGCGGCGGCTCATGGCGTTGCCGGCGTAAACGTTCTCGCTCATGACGTGTTCCATGAAGCCTGCCGGCGCGAACACCTTGACCTTGCCGGCCTTGACGTCGGCCTCGTCGATCACCCCGCGCACGCCGCCGAAGTGGTCGACGTGGGTGTGGCTGTAGATCACCGCCACCACCGGTTTGCGCGGACGGTTGCGGTAGTACAGGTCCAGCGCCGCCTTGGCGGTTTCAGCCATGGTCAGCGGATCGATGATGATCAGCCCGTCGTCACCCTCGATGATGGTCATGTTGGCCAGGTCCAGGCCGCGCACCTGATAGAGCCGGGGGCTGACTTCGAACAAACCGGCGTGGGCGCTGAGCTGGGCCAGGCGCCACAGGCTCGGGTTGACAGTGTCGGGGGCCTGGTCCTTGTCGAGGAAGGCGTAGCTCTGCATGTTCCAGATCACCTTGCCGTCGGCGGTCTTGATCGGATCCGTGAAAGGGGCGATCAGGCCACGGTTGACCGACTCGTAGTCGGTGCGGTCACTGAAGGGCAGTTGCTTGAGCACCGCCGCATTGCTGGCGGCGGTCATGGGGCTGGCGGCGACGGGGGCTTGGGCGGCGGCGACCGATTGCGCCAGGCAGGCAGCGATCAGACCGGCCAGCAGGCCACGATGGGACAGGGTGAATCGAGGCATAAAGTCTCCGTTTTTATCATTATGGCTAGACCAGCCTGGAGCCTAAACGCCAGGCCAGAGACCTCGACAATCGTCAAACGACAAAAACCATGCAGGGCGTGCAAGGCTGTCCGCTATGCTTGGATTCACTGTCTGTGTAGCGAGCGCTGCCCATGCTCGAGGTTCAAGGCGTCTTCAAACGCTACGCCACCGCGCAAGGTCCGCTGGCGGTGTTGCAGGGTGTCGACTTGCAGTTGGCACCCGGCAGCAGCCTGGCGCTGATGGGCGAGTCGGGCAGTGGCAAAAGCACCTTGCTGCACCTGATTGCCGGGCTGGACAAGGTCGACCAGGGCAGCATTCGCCTCGGCGAGCAGCGCCTGGAACACATGAGTGAAGGCCAACGGGCGCGCTGGCGGCGCACGGAGATCGGCCTGGTGTTCCAGCAGTTCAACCTGATCGGCAGTTTGCGGGTCGAGGACAACCTGGCGTTTCAGGCGCGACTGGCCGGTCGCCATGACCCGGCCTGGCACGGGCAACTGGTGGAACGCCTGGGGCTTGGGGATGTGCTGGGGCGCTATCCGGAGCAGTTGTCCGGCGGCCAGCAGCAACGGGTGGCGCTGGGGCGGGCGCTGGCGTCGCGGCCACGGTTGCTGTTGGCCGATGAACCGACCGGCAGTCTCGATGAGCACGCCAGTGAGCAGGTGCTGGACTTGTTGCTGGAACTGCTCGAGGACAGTCCTACCAGTTTGTTGATGGTCACCCATAGCCCCAGGGTCGCCGCGCGTCTGGCGCGCAAGGTGCTGTTGCAGCATGGGCGCCTGGTCGACGCCGGCGCGCCGCAATGAGCGTTCTGACCCAGACCCTGCGCGCGCTGCTCAGCCATTGGCGCCAGCATCCGGTGCAGTTCTTCAGTGTGCTGACCGGGCTATGGCTGGCCACCGGTTTGCTGACCGGGGTCCAGGCTCTGAACAGTCAGGCACGGGACAGCTACGCCCGTGCCAGTCAATTGATCGGCGGCGAACCCCAGCCCAGCTTCAGCGCCCCCAATGGCGCGCCCTTCGCCCAAGCCCTGTTTCTCGAGCTGCGCCTGGCGGGCTGGCCGGTGTCGCCGGTAGTGCAGGGGCGGGTGATGCTCAAGGGGCAGGAAACGCAGCGCCTGCAGCTGATGGGCATCGAGCCCCTGTCACTGCCGACGGGCACGGCCCTGGCCGGACAAACCCTGGACCTGGCACGGATGGCCGAGTTCGTCAGCCCGCCGGGCCGCACCTGGATTGCCCCGCAAACCCTGCAGGCGCTGGGATTGCGTGAGGGTGATCGAGCGCAGACCACGACGGGGGCCAGTTTGCCGCCGATGCATGCCCAAGCCGACATGGCGCCCGGTGTGCTGTTGATGGACATCGGCGTCGCCCAGCAGGTACTGGGTCTGGCGCAGCAGCTGTCACGCTTGCTGGTGCCGAAGGCGTTCGTCGCCACCCACCCACGGCTGCCCGCCGACCTGGCCGGTCAGTTGCAACTGCAACCCGGCGGTGAAGAGAACACCCTCGCGCGGCTCACCGAGAGCTTTCACCTGAACCTCGACGCCCTGGGATTCCTGTCATTCGTTGTCGGTTTGTTCATTGTCCATGCGGCGATTGGCCTGGCACTGGAGCAGCGCCGCGGCCTGTTCAGGACCCTGCGCGCCTGTGGGGTCAGCGCCCGGATGCTGATCTTGGGCCTGAGCCTTGAACTGGGTGGGTTGGCCCTGCTCGGCGGGCTGGTCGGAGTGGTCAGCGGCTACCTGCTGGCCAGTGTCCTGCTGCCGGACGTCGCCGCCAGCCTGCGGGGATTGTACGGCGCCGAAGTGGCGGGGCAGTTGAGCCTCAGCCCCGGGTGGTGGTTGAGTGGCATCGGCCTGAGCCTGTTGGGCGCCGGGTTGGCCGGCGTCAACAGCTTGTTGCGTGCCGCACGCCTGCCGTTGCTGGCGCTGGCGACCCCGCAAGCCTGGCATCAGGCCTATGGGCGCTGGCTGCGACGCCAAGGATGGGTGGCCGTTGTCATGGCGCTGATCGGCGTACTCGCGTGGGCGTGGGGGGACAGCTTGACCAGTGGTTTTGTGCTGATGGCGGCCTTGATGCTGGGGGCCGCGTTGAGTTTGCCGGCACTGCTCGATGGGGCGCTGAATCTGGCCCTGGGCCGTAGCCATTCGGTGCTCGGCCAATGGTTTGTTGCCGATTGCCGTCAGCAGTTGCCGGCCCTGAGCCTGGCCTTGATGGCTCTGCTGCTGGCGCTGGCCGCCAATATCGGGGCGGGCAGCATGACCGCCGGCTTTCGCCAGACCTTCAGCGACTGGCTGGAGCAACGGTTGATCGCCGAACTGTACATCACCCCTCGCAATCCAGCGCAGGCCCGCGAACTGCAGCCGTGGCTGATGCAGCAGAATCTCGCTGCGGTGCTGCCCAGCTGGCAGGTCGCGGTGACCTTGCAGGGCTGGCCGGCAGACCTCTATGGGGTGATCGATCACGCGACCTATCGCCAGCACTGGCCGTTGCTCGCGGCTCAGGGCGATACAGTCTGGGAACAGTTGGCGAGCCACGACACGGTGATGCTCAGCGAGCAACTGGCGCGCCGACTCAAGCTTCAGTTGGGCGACCGATTGAGCATCCCCACCCCCCAAGGCGACTGGGCGCCACAGCTGATCGGTATCTATGCCGACTATGGCAATCCCAAAGGGCATCTGCTGGTCAACGACCGACACCTGTTGCACTTCTGGCCACAGCTGACGCCGAGTCGTTTCAACCTGCGCATCGAGCCTGCGCGGATTCCGGCCTTGCTCACGGCGCTGCAAGCGCGCTTTGCCCTGGACGACACTCGCATCGTCGACCAGGCCCGGCTCAAGGGCTGGTCGGAGCAGGTGTTCGAGCGCACCTTCGCGGCGACGGCCGCCCTCAACAGCCTGACCCTGGGGGTGGCCGGGGTGGCGTTGTTCATCAGCTTGCTGACGCAAAGCCAGAGCCGTCTCGGCCAATTGGCGCCGTTGTGGGCGCTGGGGGTGACCCGCCGGCAATTGATGCTGCTCAACCTCGGGCAGACCTGGCTGTTGGCGTTGCTCACCCTGGTGCTGGCGCTGCCGTTGGGCATTGCCCTGGCCTGGTGCCTGGACACTGTGATCAACGTGCAGGCGTTCGGCTGGCGCCTGCCACTGCGGGTCTTCCCATGGCAATTGGCGCAGTTGATGGGGCTGGCGCTGTTGGCCACCTTGCTGGCCTCGGCCTGGCCGCTCTTCACGCTCTACCGCACGCAACCGGTGGACTTGCTCAGGTGCTTTGCCCATGAGGATTGACCGGGCGTGCGCGGTGGTGTTGCTGGTCTTGGCCGGTTGCGACGATACCTCCGAGCGCCAGGAGGGGTTCGCCGGGCTGGGCGTTGACGCCAACGCGTTCCAGCAGGTGACGCCGGGCCGGGTCTTCGGGTTCCCGGCCGATCACGCGGCCCACGATGGATATCGTGTGGAGTGGTGGTACCTCACCGCCAACCTCAAGGACCCGCAGGGCCGGGCGTTCGGTGTGCAATGGACGCTGTTTCGCAATGCCCTGCAAGCCGGCCCGGAGCAGCCCGGATGGGCCAGCCAGGTGATCTGGCTGGGCCATGCGGCGGTGACGTCGGCGACCGTGCACCACGCCGCCGAACGTTATGCCCGGGGTGGCGTGGGGCAGGCCGGTGTGCACCAGCCACCGTTTGCCGCCTGGATCGATGACTGGCGCCTGGATTCGCAGGCCGACCGCGAAAACCCGTTGGCCGACATGCGCTTGCAGGCCAGCGGCAAAGGCTTCAGCTACCAATTGCGCCTGACCTCCAGCCGGCCAGTGGTGCTGCATGGGGAGCAGGGTTTCAGTCGCAAGTCCGAGCAGGGCCAGGCGTCGTATTACTACAGCCAGCCGTTCTTTGCGGCCAGCGGCAGCCTGGAGATCGACGGCACGACCTATCAGGTCAGCGGCCCGGCCTGGCTGGACCGGGAGTGGAGCAGCCAGCCATTGATGGCCGGGCAGAGCGGCTGGGACTGGTTTTCCCTGCATCTGGATAGTGGTGCGCAGTTGATGCTGTTCCGGATTCGCCAGCAGGTCGGCGCTCCCTACGTCACCGGCACCTGGATCAACCCGGACGGCAGCACCCGCACATTGTCCCGGGATGAGTTCAGCCTCACGCCGTTGACGAGTTCCGAGGTGGCAGGGCGCAGCCTGCCGACACGCTGGTCGGTCAAGGTGCCGGGCCAGGGGCTGGACATCACGGTCGCGGCGCTCAATCCCAAGGCCTGGATGGACTTGCGCATTGCCTATTGGGAAGGGCCGGTGCAGGTCAGTGGCAGTGATACGGGGGTGGGGTACCTGGAAATGACCGGCTATTGAGAGGCGGATCGCAGCCCTGAGCGTTGCGCGGCAAAGTTTTAGTAAAACCGCTGATCTATGTCTATGCTCACTCGGCGCGCAGGCTTCAGACTGCTGTTGAAAGCCTTTGCTTGCACTCTTTACTCTCTCAGGGAACGTACCGCTATGAAGCTTCACACACTGACCAAAGCCATTACACTTGCAACGCTGCTGTCTGCCGGTAGCCTCAGTGCCTACGCCGCCGATATCCCGTTGTCGGCCGTGGTTGAAGCGAACCAGGTGGTGACCGAGGTTATTTCCGTCGATGCGGCCAAGCGCCTGGTTGTGCTCAAGGGCGCCGACGGCCAGCCGGTCCAGATCCAGATGACCGAAAAGGCCAAGGACCTGGGCAACCTCAAGGCCGGCGACAAGGTGCAGATCGATGTCATCCGTTCGGTCGCCGCCTCGCTCGACACTGATATCGACAAGGGCCTGCCGGGCACCGTTGAACGCGTTGGGGAAATGCGCGCCAGCGAGAACAACCCGAACCCGGGCGGCGAAGCCTATCGCCAAGTCAAGGTCGAGCTGAAGATTACCGCGATCGACGTCAAGAAAAACGAAGTGACGCTGCAGAATCCAGCAGGCCTGACCAAGACCATCAAGGTCGAAAAACCGGAAGTCCAGGCCAAGCTCAAAGACCTCAAGGTCGGCCAGAGTGTGGTGGTGGTCTACACCGACGTGCTGAAAGTCACGACCCAGCGCTAAGCTTCAACGCGACACCTGAAAAGCGATACTCGACGCTGGTGCGCCCTGATACGGGGCGCAACCTGAAACGCCGGGTTTCGCTTTTTTTCGTTTGTGCCATTGAAATATTGTGTCCAGATTTATTCAGAATTTCCCACCGGACAGATCGGATCCAATGTATTAAAATCGCCCCGGTTCGCCCAGTGTCAGGGCTCTTTACCAGTGCAAGGATTGCCAGGCCATAGCACTGGGCGAACGTCTTCCAGACCGTTCGACAAACAACATTCAGCGGTACATCGCCTCTGAGTACGCACGGTCCCGCATTGCCTCCTTCTTGCTCAGCACACCAACCCTTGCAGATTCAGCACACGGCCACATTCGTCAATCGAACGCTGCTGCGTTTGCGCGTACAACGCCAGCTCATCAATGGTCGAACGTCCCAGCGCGGCTTCAAACGCTTGCCGGTTCGAATGCGCGTCGTAGCGGGTCTGTGCGGCATCGCCCAGGTTCGACTGGAAAATCCCCGCGGCGCTGACCGGCAGGAAGTCCTCGTACACCAGCGGTTCTGCGCGCACATAACCTGCGTTGAGCAACCCGGCCAAGGTCATGCCCGTGAGTGCGTCGCGCTCGGCGGCCAGGCCCTTGTCGCTGACGAAATAGCGGAAGTAGGCCAGGCCTTGCTCGCGCATGTCGGCGTAGGCGTCGGGAAATTCCTGGAAGTGTTGCGTCATCAGGCTGTCGTAGCGCGCTGCGTTGGCTTCGCTGGGGAAGTCCTCGAGTTCATCGCGGGCGGCGTTGAGCAAGCGGTCGTAGAGCGCCCGCCCTTGAGGCGTCAACGCTGCGCCACGCTGCTCGATTTCACCAAAGCGGGCGCTGTGGCTGCCGGTGGCCTGCTGTTGGTCAGTGAACGCAATGGCTTCGTCCAGCGCCTTGAAGCTGGTCTGGCGCAGGAGGATCGGGCACTGGCGGCGCGGCGGTCCCTCGATCACTGCCTTGGGGGTGATGCCGTGGCCGGGCATGCTGGCCTGCACGATGTCGATGTCCAGGGTGCGCGGGGTCAGGTGATTGATGTGCGGGCCCTTGAAGGCCACCACGTCGGCGATCAGCCGGTGCTGGGCGCTCAACTGTCGGTACTGCGCGGCGGTGACAGTAGCGCTGTGGTGCCAGCGAAATGTCTCCAGCGCCTGCTCGACAAATATCTCGGCCTGCTGTTCGTCTAGACCGCCGTTGTGTTCGGCGTGGGCGATCAGTTCCAGGGCCTTGGCGGTGAAAATTGAGCGTTTGGCCAGCACCGATTCGGCAAAGGCGCGCAGCTCGGGGTTGTCGATCAGCTCCAGGCGCAGCAGCGAAGTGAACACGCGGAACGGGCTGACCTGCAGGGACGCCTCATGCACGGCGCGAAAGGCCGTGGAGTGCACCGGCACGCCGGCGGGTGTCAGGTCGTAGTAGCCGACCGGTTCCATGCCCATCACCGCGAACAGGCGGCACAGCGTCGCCAGTTCCTCGGCGGTGCCGACGCGGATCGCGCCGTGGCGCTCCAGGTCCAGGCGCTGGATTTCGCCGGTAGCGCGCAACTGCGAGGCCATCGCCGGGTCGCTGGCCAACACACGGGCATTGGTGCTCGCCACCAGTTCCATCAAGGCGCCGTACAGCGGCACTTCTTCGCGGTACATGTCCGACATCGCCCGCGAGAAGCGTTGGCGGATCAGGTCAGGGCTGACGACGTTCTGGTTGCTCATAAACTCGAATCCCGGCGCAGTGACAGTGGAGTAGGCCGATTCTGTTCGGCGCCGGCATGACTGACAAACGAAGTTTCTTCCGAACTTCATTCTGCAAACGACTGCTGCGTTCAGTGCTGCGCCTGGCTCACCCGCCAGAACCGCTACACAAGGCGCTGTCCGCTACAGGAGGAGGTGGAAGCCAGGGCGGGTCAGTCGTTCTTCGACTGCTATGGCGCGTCATGCCCGTGTGTTTTGCCATAAGGACTGACGCCCTTCATTGCGGCCTCTCCAGGAACTGGCGGTACAACGTCGCGGTTTTCGTTGGCTGTTCCACCATTGGCATATGGCCGACGCCGTCCCAGATTTCCACGCGCATTCCGGGAATGCCCTTGGCCCAGATTTGCGCGCTGCTGACGTGAATCAGGCGGTCTTCGCGACCCCACAGCAACAGGGCAGGGGCCTGGATATCGTGCAGCCTGGCGCCGACGGGCTGGCTGGTGTGAAAGTCCTCGAAAATCTCCGCCAGTTCGTCGCGCCGGGCTTGATAACGCTCGGCCAGCGCCGCCCGCACCACCCCAGGTATCCAGGGCGGGGAGGCCATGGTCATGGCGTAGAACTGATTGAAGTCGGCCCGCGAGTGAATCAGGAACGGGTTGCTGCCCTGGGCCAGCAATCGCTCCATGTCGCTGGGCTCGGGCGAGCTGAGGCCGGCCGGGTCGATCAGCATCAGCGACGCGACTCGCCCCGGGTGGGCGGCGGCCAGCCAGGCGGCGACGTAGCCCCCCATGGAGTTGCCGATCACGTGGACCTTGCCGATCCCGCAGGCATCGATCAACTGGATCATCCGTTCGGCCTGGGTCGGGATGTCATAGCCACCGCCGGCCTTGAACCCGGTTTCGCCGTGGCCGGCCTGGTCGGGAATGATCACTCGGCAATCGTCGGTAAAATGCCGGGCGAAGCGCAGCCAGATGGTTTTGTCGGCGCTGTAGCCGTGCAGCATCAGAATGGTGCGTTCCGGCGTCTCCGGTCCGCCCTGGTAGGTGACCATCTCCATCTCGGCAATCGGTACCGCGACTTTCTGCAGGCCATACAATCGCGCCTCCAGCGCCATGCTGGCGTCATACAACACGTGGCCGATGCGCGGCCAGGTGCGCCAGGTCCAGATGATCAACAGCCCGAGAACAATCCATACAACAAACATCGCGCACTCCCCAAAACAGGTCAGGACAGAATGTGGTCCGCGGTTTTCAGTCGTCGCGTCAGTTGGTGATAGCTGAAGCTGAAGCCGGGAAACATGGCGATCACATGACCGCTCTTGCTTTGATACCAACTGTGGCAACCACCGGACTGCCACACAGTGCGTTGCATTTCACGGTGAATCATTTGGGTATAGGCGTTTTCGGCTTCCTTGCGCACTTCAATGCTGCGCAGCCCCTGGTCCTTGAGGGTACGAATGCAGTCGAGGATGTAGTTCATCTGCGATTCGATGATGAACAGCGCCGAGGTATGGCCGATGCCGGTGTTGGGGCCGGTGACGATGAACAGGTTGGGGAAGTCCGGCAGGCTGGTTCCCAGGTAGGCTCGCGGGTACTGGGCCCAGAACGCACTCAATGACGTGCCGTGCCTGCCTTGCACGGGGTAGGAAATCACTCCGTCGGTGGCGTCGTAGCCGGTGGCCCAGACGATCAGGTCCAGGTCGATGTGCTGGCCATCCTGGGTAAGAATGCCGCGTTCATCCAGTGCGCCGATGCCTTGTTCACGCCCGTGCAGGGTCACGTTGGGGCGGCACAACGCCGGGTACAGGGTGCTGGACAGAATCACCCGCTTGCAGCCAATGGTGTAGTCCGGGGTGAGTTGGCGTCGCAGTTCGGCGTCTGGCACCTGTCGCTCGAGGTGCTTGAGTGCCTGCTGCTGCACCAGACGCAGCGCGGTCCTTGAGTACTTGAAGGCAATCACCCGGGTTTCGAATTGCCAGTAAATCATCCAGCGCAGCAGTTTGTAGGCCGGCTTGAAGCCCAGCAGCCAGCGCTGGAAACGACCGAAGCTGCGGTCGGCGCGGGGCAGTACCCAATGGGGCGTGCGCTGGAACACGTGCAAGTGTTCGACGTCCGGCGCGAGGGTGGGAATGATCTGCGCCGCGCTGGCGCCGCTGCCGACGATGGCGACCCGTTTGTGGCGATAGTCGTAGGCATGATCCCAGGCATTGCTGTGAAAGCTCTTGCCCGCAAAGCGCTGCAGACCCTCGAACGGCGGAATCACTGGCTGGCTCAATGGCCCGGATGCGTTGATCAGGAACTGTGCGCCGAACGTGCCTTTTTCTCGGGTATGCACCTGCCACTGACGGGCCGTTTCGTCCCATTGGACCCGTTCGACATCGGCCTGCAGTTCGACCCTGTCGCGTAACTGGTAATAGTCGACAACGTACTGGGTGTAACGATGCAACTCTGGCTGTTCGGCGAACATTTGCGTCCAGCGCCAGGAAGCGAACGACAACGAATACAGTGGGGAGGGTACGTCGACGGCAGCACCGGGGTAGGTATTCTGACACCAGGTGCCGCCGAAAAAATCACGGCGTTCCAGCAGGCGAAAATCCGTGATGCCCGCCTTGAGCAAGTTGATGGCCGCGCACTGGCCGCCGAAACCGCTACCGATGATCAGCACTTGATAGGTCTGCATGGGCCTCCTCTCTTGTTGGGTGTGGGATGCACGTTCAGACGTCGACTGAAGTCCCTCTCATTTATAGTCAATCTTTCGACACCGAGCGCTCCAGAGCGGTTTTTTCTGGTCGCCGGGTGGTGATGGCGATTTGCTGTCGCCCTGTTAGACTCCAGGCATTCCGGTCTGGATTTATTTGCCGTCTGCAGTGGCGATCAGCCGCAAAGAGGAGCTTTGGCCCCTATGCAACCAATTGGAGGAAAGGGACTTTCACTGGCCAGGAGGCTCTACACATCACGCACCCTGGGCCTGGCGTTGGGGCTGTTGTGCGTGGCACCGGCGGTCCTGCCACTGGAGCCGCCTGCGTGGTTGTTGTTGCTGATGCTGTTCAATGGCGTGCTGTGGCCGCACCTGGCGTACCAGTGGGCGCGTCGTTCGCCCTTGCCCTATCGTGCCGAACACCGCAACTTGCTGATCGACTCGTTGACCGGTGGTTTCTGGGTCGTGGCCATGCACTTCAATCCGTTACCCACTGCGGTGACGCTGTCGATGATGGCCATGAACAATGTGGCCATCGGTGGCGTGCGCTTTCTGCTGACGGGCATCGCGGCCCAGGTGTTGGGCATGGGGGTTGGCTGGCTGCTGTTTGTTCCCGTGCTGATTCCCCAGACCAGCCAGTTGCAGATGTACGCCTGCTTGCCGTTGCTGACCTTGTACCCGTTGGCGCTGGGCTGGATCTGCTTTCGGCAGACCTTCGCCCTGGGCAAGAGCAAGCGCGAACTGTTGGCCCTGAGCCGCACCGACAGCCTCACCGGGCTGCTGAACCACGGTGCCTGGAAGGACGCCCTGGAAGTCGAATTCCAGCGATGCCAGCGCCAGCAACGCGGCGGAGCCATCGCCCTGATCGACATCGACCACTTCAAGGCCATCAATGACACCTACGGCCATGTGGCCGGCGATATCGTCCTGCGGCAATTGAGCAAGATCCTCAAGCAGAACCTGCGTGCCAGTGACGTGGCCGGACGTTATGGCGGTGACGAGTTCTGCGTGATCCTGCCCGATGTCCCGCTGGCACGTGCCGTGCAGGCGATGGACGCCTTGCGTGATCGCTTTTCCGGGCTGGGCTACGAGCAGAACCCGGCCCTTGAAGTCAGCCTGAGCATCGGCCTGGCGGCGTTCAACCCGATGCACGCCGATGCCACACAATGGCTCAACGATGCGGACCTGGCGCTGTACGCCGCCAAGACCACCGGCCGCAACCGGGTGATCTGCCATGCCGACGGCCTGGTGCAGCGGGTGGCGCTGGGCTCAGTGTGAGGTTTGGGGTGTGGCCCGGTGCCGGCAACAGGAACGCCATGGCCAGTTCCCCCATGCGCTCGTCGGGGATGCCGATGACGGCCGCCTGGGCGACACCGGGATAGGTCAACAGGTGCTGTTCGATTTCCGCCGGGCACACGTTGAAGCCGCCAGTGATGAACATGTCCTTGAGGCGGTCGGTGATGCGCAAAACACCTCAAAGCCCCGGAACACCGAAATCGAGGCATGCTCGAATGGGATGTCCAGTATTTGCGGGCTGATGGCAACACGTCTTACGTAAGGTGAATCAAGCATTCCGATCACTTTCATGTACAGCTCCTTGAGTGATGGGAGGGGAACAGGTGCGGGACCTGCATCTTGAATCTAGCGGTAAACCCGGGGGTCTTGAATACGGCCTGGATGGACTTGCCGGACGACATCGGCGGTGGCCGGTAGCCGTTTGTCTTCTATATACATCCGCTGGATTGAATTTCTTGCTATAAACGCACTCCGATAACGGCCCAAAGCTTGCCAGAGAGCAATTTATGGGCTTTGTCAGACAAATTCCCTGTCTTTTCAGTTGCTGAGGCTTCAAGTCGGCCTTAGACTGCCGCCCCTCGTAAATTGAGTGCCGGGTGGCGCTTGGAATGTATGGCGCCTTTCCGAGACCTTGCAGGTCGACCGGAACGCTCCCTGATTCGCCTTAATGCACGTATTTTTTATAGAGAAATCAATGACAAAGGAAAAGTTGCTGGCCATGCCGGCGGATGACTACATGAATGCCGAGCAACAGGCTTATTTCACTGAGCTGCTGCAAGCCATGAAAGTGGAAACCCACGAGCGCATCGAACAGAACCGAATCGCCATTGAAAGCCTGGACACCCCGGCGGACCCGGCTGATGCGGCGTCGGTCGAAGAAGAGCGTACCTGGCTGGTGAACGCCATTGATCGTGACCAGCGCATGCTGCCTCAGCTGGAACGCGCGCTGGAGCGCATCGGCGACGACACCTTCGGCTGGTGCGATGACAGCGGCGAGCCGATTGGCCTCAAGCGCCTGCTGATCAGCCCGACCACCAAGTACTGCATCGAAGCTCAAGAGCGTCACGAGCAGATCGACAAGCACCAGCGTCAGGCCTGATTCGGTGTGACCGCCCGGACCACGGGCGGTCCTTGAAAGATCGCAGCCTGCACAACGCTTATGGGGACACCCCTTGACGTTGTCGCAGGCTGTGATCTTTGCATTTGTGTGCCCGAACGGTCAGCGGTTCTTCAACGCAACCGGTGATTGTTACCGTTTGCGCAAGTCAATAGTGCAGGCACTTGGCTATTTCCCGCGCCGGGAATTCATTAATCTACCTACATTGTTAGGTAGCTAATGAAGTGCTCGAGGTGCTCTCATGCAATGCAAGGTCGATGTCGCGGTAATGATCGGCAGTGGTGTCCCTGCCGGATTACGGGCGATGGGGCAGCGCGTTTGCTGGGTGGTCCTGCTCAATGGTGAGCAACGGGGCACCGCATTTTCCAGCCGAAGCGAAGCGCAGGAGTGCCAAGCCGCCTGGCTGGCACAGTTGGGCGTGAGTAACGTCGATCACGTGCATTGAACGGGTTGGGTCGCAGTGCTGGATGTCACGACAGGTTGATCAGGCCTTCAAGGCGCCTTGATCGACGGCAAGCTTCAATGCCCTGGCCGACTCCATGGCCGCCACTGCCGCACTGTCGGAGGTTTTGAACCAGCGGTCCTTTTCGACCTGGTGGCAGGTCACGGTGGTCAGCGGCGGTTTGGCGCGCATCACAATGACCGCCTGGAATTCGCCGTCGACTTCTCTGGCTTCGCCCCGGATAAAAAATTCGCCGATATCAAATTCCGTCACGTGCGCCTTCCCTTGTTCATTATTGTGTCGTGTCCAACCCAGTCCGCTGGAGGGCCTGGGTTTCAATGGGCGGGCAGTATGGCAGTTGTTGCGGGGAGGGGGCGCAGTTATGTCATCGGTGTGACGAAATGACTGCGCCTGTCACGCAGGGTGCATTTCTCAGTGACTGACCTCGAGGTTGCGTGCAAGGGCGCAGGCATCGTTGTGATTGATACGGAAACCTCTTACACGACCAGTTGCAGTTTCCGTAATATGGAAGAAACTATTCCCAGCGAGAACCACCTGATAACGAAGGTGTATGTGCTGTTCAAAATCCGCACTCATCTCTGCGCAGGTCCCGGAATGTGCGGCGTGCAGGTTGTAAACGCGGTTTTTGGTGTTCATGGATGAAGGAGAATGCGTGCTCATAAGAATTCCTTTTCTCGGGTTTGCAGGCGGTTGTACGTCGCTTTGGCTAGTCTAGCAGCGCATCGCTGCTCTAGAATTGCCTTCACTGGCGGAAGGCAGGTGCTCATCTAAAGCAATTTTCTTCGGGCAATATGTCGGAAAAATGCTTTTTTCAAAGAGTTTTCTCCCTAAAGTTGATAGTCCAGTAGCCTCTGGTTGTTAGAAGGGATTTTTCCCTCAGCCTCTGACGACCGACAGGCAAGACGGTGGGCGCGGCGATCCAGTAGTCTGCTCCCGCCATGCGATGAAGCGCTTTTCTGCTGACTTCACGGCTTCAGCCAGGACCCTTGTTGCAACATTTTCGGTAGGGCCATTTTTTTGCTGTCCTTTTTTTCGGGCAGTGTCATTTACAGATGTGGGGATGTTTCCTTGGCAGTAAGTAATCTCGATATGCATGCGTTGTTTGTATTGGGTGATCTGCGTGCAAAGCTGGTCAAACAGTTTCAATCACGTTTCGTCTACATCACCGAACAGACGCCTGAAGGTATATACGTCGCCGAGATCGACACCGAGTCGACCATGGTCGTGGACGACAAACCGCGTCTTGAACTCAAGGTCGGCGATCATTTTCGCGCATCCGTATTACCCAGTCGTGAAGGCGGCAAGTTCGAAATCAGGTTTCGCGAGATCAAACTGACGGTCTACGGCCTGGGCGATTACGCGTTCGTGACCACGACAGAAGGTCACGCTGTTGTGTTCAAGGAAGGTCACAACGTGCTGACGGTATTCGCCGCTCATGAGCCGCTGCAGGAAGGCCTGACCAAAACCCTGAAGGCGGTGACCGGCAAAGTGGCCAAATGGCGTAAAGGCGAACTCGTGACGTTCAAGGCCAGTGAGTAATGAGCCTGTCCCGCGCCGATTTCCATGAGCAGCACCTGTTCAGCGTGCAAGCCGAGGCACAGCGTTTGTTTGCCCAGAAGACCGTCCGGCAGGGCGCCTGGCTGAGTTGGGTGGCTTCGCAGATTTACCAGATGCGCCCGGCGGAGTACGCCAGCATGGTGCGCAGAGAGTTGCAGCGCTTGCAGGAGGCTGTCGAACACTGAACCTCGTCCCTTCAAAGGCAGGAACCTCTACTACAGTCTATGAACCGAGTGACCAGAGGCTTGCCGCTTGCGCGCGCATGGCCGTCCCGTCCCGCTATTGCTGAACAGTACGAGGTGCAAGGCATGAAAGGATTTCGCTTGTTGCTGGCGAGTGCATTGACCAGCATCGGTTTGCTGGCTTCCCCCCCATCCGCAACAGCGGCCGAGACGCCCATCCACTTTGCTGACCTGAACTGGGAAAGCGGCAGCCTGATCACCGACATCTTGCGCATCATCGTCGAGAAGGGCTACGGCCTGCCGACGGATACCTTGCCGGGCACCACCATCACCCTGGAAACCGCGCTGGCCAACAATGACATTCAGGTCATCGGTGAGGAGTGGGCCGGGCGCAGTCCGGTGTGGGTCAAGGCCGAGGCCGAAGGCAAGGTGGTGAGCCTGGGGGATACGGTCAAGGGCGCCACCGAAGGCTGGTGGGTGCCTGAGTACGTGATCAAGGGCGATCCTGCCCGGGGTATCAAGCCCATGGCGCCGGGCCTGCGCAGTGTCTCGGACCTGCCCCGTTACAAGGACGTCTTCCGCGATCCGGAAACCCCGGGCAAGGGGCGCTTTCTCAATAGCCCGATTGGCTGGACTTCGGAAGTGGTCAACCAGCAGAAGCTCAAGGCCTACGGCCTGACCGACAGCTATGTAAATTTCCGCAGCGGCTCGGGCGCTGCGCTGGACGCGGAAATCAGCTCATCGATTCGTCGCGGTAAACCTGTGCTGTTTTACTACTGGTCGCCGACGCCGCTGCTTGGACGCTTCAAGCTGGTTCAACTGGAAGAGCCGCCGTTTGATGCGCAGGCCTGGAAAACCCTGACCGATGCCACTCATCCCGATCCACAGCCGACGCGCTCGTTGCCGTCGAAACTGTCGATCGGCGTGTCCGCGCCATTCCAGAAGCAGTACCCCCAGTTGGTGGCGTTCTTCAGCAAAGTCGATTTTCCCATCGAGCCGTTGAACCAGGCCCTGGCGCGGATGAGCGAGCAGCACAGCACCCCGCGCCAGGCCGCCGAAGCCTTCATGAAGGACCATCCGCAGGTCTGGAAGGCCTGGTTGCCCAGCGACGTGGCCGACAAGGTTGCCGCCGGCCTGTAGCGAAGACGGTCGCCAGCCATTTCCGCGCGCGGGGATGGCCGTTTATCGCTGAATAGGGCGTACAGCCCATTGATCCTGCCTTGCATTGATAAAACGCAATACGCTGACAAAAGCACTGGTCTAATCTGTTTCCCTGTCACTGAATTCAGGAATCTCGATCATGACGTTTGTGCTAGCCCAGTGGATCGCCGCCGCCTTGGTGTTGATCAGCCTGATCCATGTGTATTGGGCGCTCGGCGGCCAATGGGCCAGCGATGCCGTCGTGCCGCTGGTGCAAGGGGATCAGGGGCCACGGCCAGCGTTCAAGCCTTCTGCCCTGGTCACCCTGGTGGTGGCGGCCGGACTATTGATGATTGCCTTGATGGTGAGCTTGCGGGTTGGCCTGATTGTCCCGGCAATCGATCATTGGTCGCTGCAGTGGCTGATCAGCGCGATTGCCTTGATGATGTTCGCCCGGGCTATCGGCGATTCGGAGTCGATGGGGTTTTTCAAGGAGCACGCCGAGTCGAAGTTTGCGCGTCTCGACACCTGGGCCTTTTCACCCTTGTGCGTGGTGCTGGGGGCAGGGCTGTTGGCCGTCGCCTGGGCCTGAATCGGCGAACGCCGAACTCAGGCGCCGGACCTCGGCCAGAGCGCCTCAGCTCCCGCTTTCATTGCGTCGGCTGCTGACCTCGGCAGGTACATCGTCCCCGGCCATCCGCTTGCGGAACAAGGCCGCCCGGGCCAGTAGCAAGGTGGTCACCGGCATGGTGATCGCCAGCAGCACCGGAATCAGCCAGGCGTGCAGCACCGGGCGGGATGTGAGCACCGAGAAGTACAGGATCGACGCCAGCGCCACGCACCAGGCACCCAGTGTCGAGGCCAGCGCCGGCGGGTGCATGCGCTGGAAGTAGTCCTTGAGTCGCACCAGGCCGATGGCGCCGATCAAGGTGCACAGGCTGCTGGCCAGCAGCAGAACCGCCACCAGAATCTCGACCCACAGCGGCAGTTGGTCCATCCCGTTCATTCGATCACCTCGCCACGCAGCAGGAATTTCGCCAGGGCAAACGAGCCGACGAAGCCGAACAGCGCGATCAGCAGCGCTGCTTCGAAATAAGTATCGCTGGCGTAGCGGATGCCCAGCACCAGCATCATCAGCATGGCAATGACGTACAGGTAGTCCAGGGCCAGTACCCGGTCCTGGGCCGATGGGCCCTTGAACAGGCGGACCAGGGTCAGCACCATCGCCAGCGAGAACAGGAACAGGCTGAACACAATCGCGTTCGAGAGCAGGGCACTCATTCGAAAATCTCCATCAAGGGGCGCTCGTAAGTCGCCTTGAAGTGCTGGATAAAGTGCGCTTCGTCATCCAGATCGAACACATGCAGCAGCAGGATGCTGCGATCCAGCGCCAGTTCCGACCAGACCGTGCCCGGCACCACCGTGGTGATCATCGACAGCGCCGCCAGGCCGTTGGCATCGCGCAAGTCCAGCGGTACCTTGATGAACGCCGAGCGCGGCGCCCGCCGGCCGGCGTTCAGGACGCCCCAGGCCACGGCCAGGTTGGACGCCAGCACGTCACGGCCCACCAACAGGAACAGGCGCAGGATCACCCCGGGGCGGCGGATACGGATCGGCAGCGGACGCAGCTTGCGCATCATCAGCGGCGCGCAGAACCCCATCAACGCGCCGAGCAACAGGTTGCCGGGGCTGACGGACAGGTTCAGCACCAGCCACAGCACCCACAGTGCCAGCGACAACCAGGGGGCAGGAAACAGGCGCTTCATGGTTGTACCTCCTGGAGCGTCGCAGGGGTTGCGGGGCCTGGAAGAGCGCGGGTGCCGAGGACCGCCATCACGTATTGCTGCGGGTCATTCAACGTGTCGGCTGCCGCCTGGGTGAAACGCATCAGCGGTTCGGCCTTGAAGGTCAGCGCAATGCTCAACGCCAGCAGGGCGAAGATCGGCACGCATTCCAGCCGGCGCAGGACCGGTGACGGGCGTTCTTCCGGGGTCCAGAAGCGCTGGATGCCCAGGCGCGCAAAGGCGATCAGCGAGGCCAGCCCGGACAGAATCAGCAGGGCCAGCAGGCTCCAGGCCGCGGTCGATACCGGGTGTCCGGCAGACGCGCCGAGACCCAGCGGGTTGAGCAGGGCGCTGAGCAGGCTGAGCTTGCCAATGAACCCGGAGAGCGGCGGCATGCCGATGATCAGCAGGGCGCAAGCGATGAAGCTCAAGCCAAGGAAGGCCATGGTCCAGGGAATCACCTGGCCGACCACGGCTTGCTGGTCGTCGTCGAGGTTGATGCCCTTGGTCGGCTGGCTGGACTCCAGTGGGCGCGGCAAGGCTTCGATTTCATCGTCCAGCGGGACTTCGACGGCGGTGCGTGAGCGTTCGATCAGTTCGGCCAGCAGGAACAGGGCGCTCAGGGCCAGTGTGGAGCTGACCAGATAGAACAGCGCCGCCGCCACCAGGTTGGGCTGGCCGAAACCGATGGCTGACAGCAGGATCCCCGCCGACACCAGGATGCTGAGGCTGGCCATGCGTTCCAGGCGCTGCGCGGAAAGGATCGCCAGCGCGGCGCAGACGATGGTCGCCATGCCGCCGTACACCAGCCAGTCGCCGCCAAAATACGCCGATGCGCCGGCCTGCCCCGAGAACAGCAGCGTCCACAGGCGTAGCAGGGTATAGACGCCGACCTTGGTCATGATCGCGAACATGGCCGCCACCGGGGCGCTGGCCGCGGAATAGGCCGGTACCAGCCAGAAGTTCAGCGGCCACATCCCGGCCTTGGCCAGGAACGCCACTGCCAGAATGCCCGCGCCGGCGTGCAGCAAGCCTCGGTCGGCTTCCGGGATCAGCGGGATCTTCTGTGCCAGGTCGGCCATGTTCAGGGTGCCGGTGACGCCGTAGATCAATGCCGCACCAATCAGGAACAGCGACGAGGCCAGCAGGTTGATCGAGATGTAGTGCAGCCCCGATGACACCCGCGCCCGGCCGGAACCGTGGAGCATCAAGCCATAGGAGGCGGCCAGCAGCACTTCGAAGAACACGAACAGGTTGAACAGGTCGGCCGTCAGGAAGGCCCCGTAGAGGCCCATCAGTTGGATCTGGAACAGGGCGTGGAAGCTGGCGCCGGCACCGTCCCAGCGGGCCATGGCGAACAGCAGGGCGCTGACGCCGATGATCCCGGTCAGGACCAGCATCAATGCAGACAGGCGATCGACCACCAGCACGATGCCGAACGGCACTTGCCAGTTGGCCGGCAGGTACACGCCGATGGAGCCGGGTTCGCCCTGTTGCTGGGTCCACAGCAACAACATCACCGAAATGCCCAGGCCGATCAGGCTGGAGAACAGGTTGAGCCGAGCCTTGAGCGGGCGATGTTTTTCGCCCAGCAGCAGCATCAGCGCGGCGGTCAGCAGCGGCAGCAGGATGGGCGCGGCGATCAGATGTTGCATCCAGTTCATTCTTTAGGCTCCCGGCCATCGACATGGTCGGTGCCTGTCAGGCCCCGTGACGCCAGCAACACCACCAGGAACAGCGCGGTCATGGCGAAGCTGATGACGATCGCCGTGAGCACCAGCGCCTGGGGCAGCGGGTCGGTGTAGTTCAACAAATCCTGGGGCACGCCGTCCTTGATGATCGGCTCCTTGCCGATGAACAGGCTGCCCATGCTGAAGATGAACAGGTTGACCCCGTAGGACAGCAGGCACAGGCCCATCACCACCTGGAAGGTTCGAGGGCGCAGGACCAGCCAGACGCCGGAGGCCGCCAGTACGCCGATGGCAATTGCGATGACTTCTTCCATCAGGCCGCTCCTGGCTTGGCAATGGGTTTGGCTTGGGCGCCGGGCTTGTGTCCCCGCACCGACTGGTGCGCCAGGGCGGTCAGGATCAGCAAGGTCGAACCGACGACGACGGCGTACACGCCGATGTCGAAGAACAGCGCGCTGGCGATGTGAATGTCGCCCAGCAGCGGCAGCGAGAAATGCCAGGTGTGGGTGGTCAGGAACGGATAGCCCGCCGCCATTGCCCCCAGGCCGGTGACGGTGGCAAACAGCAGCCCGGTGCCCATCCAGCGCACCGGTCGCAGGCTCATCTGCGCCTCGACCCACTGGGTGCCGGCCACCATGTATTGCAGGATGAACGCCACCGACATCACCAGCCCCGCGACGAAGCCGCCACCGGGCAGGTTGTGCCCGCGCATGAACAGGTAGAACGACACCACCAGGGCAATCGGCAGCAACAGGCGTACCAGCACCGCCGGCACCATCATGAAGCCCAGGGCGGTGTCGCTGGCATGGCGCGGGTTGACCAGGTCGGTGACCACGTCCGGTGCCAGCAGGCGCTGTTGCGCCGGCAGTTGCATACTTTCCTTGGGCGGGCGGAAGCGTCGCAGCAGGGCAAAGACCGCCAGTGCCACCGCCGCCAGTACAGTGATTTCGCCGAGGGTGTCAAAGCCCCTGAAGTCCACCAGCATCACGTTCACCACGTTGCTGCCACCGCCTTCGGGCAGGGCGCGGCTGAGGTAGAACGAGGAGATGTCGTTGGGCGTCTGGCGGGTCAGCATGGCATAGGAGAGCAGGGCCATGCCCACGCCCACCGCAATCGACAGCAGCAGGTCGCGCAGGCGACGAACCCGGGCCTTCGACACGCTACCGGGCAGCGGCGAGACGTCTTCGATCCGTCGCGGCAACCAGCGCAGACCCAACAGGATAAGTACCGTGGTCACCACCTCGACCACCAGTTGGGTCAAGGCCAGGTCCGGCGCCGAGAACCAGACGAAGGTGACGCAGGTCATCAGGCCGCAAACGCTGACCATGGTCAGGGCGGCGAGTCGGTGATACTTGGCTTGCCAGGCGGCACCCAGGGCGCAGGCGATTGCCAGTAGCCACAGGGTGACGAAGACGATCGAGCCCGGGATTTTCGGCCGATCGCCCCAGCTGATGCCGCTGTACAGCATGGGAATCAGGCCGGCCAGCACGGCTGCCAGTACCAGCAGGAACAGCTGGGTCTGCAGGCGCTTGGTGCTGATCTGCCGCTCCAGTCGGCGCGCTAGGCGCATCATGATCACCAGGCTGCGTTCGAACAGGCGCTTGCCATTGAGCCGGCCAATCAGCGGCGGGTACTTGAAGCGCCCGTGCTTGAATTGATTGCGCAGCAGCAAGTACAACACGATGCCGCAGGACATGGCGATCAGGCTCATGATCATTGGCGCGTTCAAGCCGTGCCAGATCGCCAGGCTGTACTCGGGCAGCGTCCCGCCGACCACCGGCAGGGCGGCGGCGGCGAGCAGCGGGCCGACCACTTGGGCCGGGAAGATCCCCACCACCAGGCAGGTAAAGACCAGCAACTCGACCGGCGCACGCATCCAGCGCGGCGGCTCGTGAGGCGTGTGGGGCAGGTCGGTGGCCGTCGGGCCGAAGAACACGTCCACGGTAAAGCGCAGGGAGTAGGCGACGCTGAAGGTGCCAGCGATGGTGGCGATGATCGGCAGGCTGGTCTCGATCCAGGCGGTCGCATTGATGAACACGGTTTCGGCGAAGAACATCTCCTTGGACAGGAAGCCGTTGAGCAGCGGCACGCCGGCCATCGAGGCACTGGCCACCATCGCCAGGGTGGCGGTGAACGGGATCAGGCGGATCAGGCCATTGAGCTTGCGGATGTCGCGGGTGCCACTTTCGTGGTCGATGATCCCGGCGGCCATGAACAACGACGCCTTGAAGGTCGCGTGGTTGAGGATGTGGAACACCGCCGCGACCGCTGCCAGGGGGCTGTTCAGGCCCAGCAGCAGGGTGATCAGGCCCAGGTGGCTGATGGTCGAATAGGCCAGCAGGCCCTTGAGGTCGTTCTGGAACATCGCGCAGTAGGCGCCCAGCAGCAACGTACAGGCGCCGGCCCCGCTGACGATGTAGAACCACTCTTCGCTGCCCGACAGGGACGGCCACAGGCGGGCCAGGAGAAACACCCCGGCCTTGACCATGGTGGCCGAGTGCAGATAGGCCGAGACCGGTGTCGGTGCGGCCATGGCGTGGGGGAGCCAGAAGTGGAAGGGGAACTGGGCGCTTTTGCTCAAGGCGCCGATCAGGATCAAGGGAAGCAGGATGGGGTACAGCGCATGGGCACGAATCAGATCGCCGGCGGCCAGGACCTTGTCCAGGTCATAGCTGCCGACGACATGGCCGAGGAGCATGACCCCCGCCAGCAGGCACAAACCGCCGGCACCGGTCACCATCAGGGCCATGTAGGCGCCCCGACGGGCATCGGCGCGGTGGTGCCAGTAGCCGATCAGCAGGAACGAAAAGAGGCTGGTCAGCTCCCAGAAAAACACCATTTGAATCAGGTTGCCGGAGATCACTAATCCGAGCATGGCGCCCATGAATGCCAGGAAGAAGGCAAAAAAGCGCGGCACCGGGTCTTCCGGCGACATGTAGTAACGCGCATAGAGCGATACCAGGGTACCGATGCCCAACACCAGCAGGGAGAACAGCCAGGCGAAACCGTCCAGGCGCAGGACGAAGTTCAAGCCCAGGCTGGGCAGCCAGAAGTACTCTTCGCGTATCACACCGCCGTCGGCGATCTGCGGGTACAACAAGGCCACCTGGAGGGTGCCGACCAAGGCGATCAATCCGGAGAGAATCGATTCAGCATTACGTGCGTTGTGTGGCAGCAATGCCGCCAGACAGCTGCCAATAAATGGCAGAAGCAGTAGAACTATCAGGGACATAGGCTTCTAATCTGCGGAAGTTTGTGAAGGATCATACGTGCCGCGCCCCGGATCACCAACTGCCAAGCTGTGGCAGGATCCTACAAGGTAGGCAGAAAAAGCCTGATTCACATTGTTATGAAGTGCTTGATCGACCGGCCGGGCGCTATCGCGAGCAAGCGTAGCGCCGCCCGGTTCTTTCCCACACTGGGCATCTGTTGTGTCGTGATCGCGGGCCTGCATCCGGACCCTGTGGGAGCGAGCTTGCTCGCGATGGCTATTGTTCAGGCGCCGCAGCGTTCACGTCTTGACCTTGTGTTTCCTGTTCAGGTTCTGCTTCAGGCACGACAGCCTTACCTTTGGTTTTCAGCTCGCTGACGATCACCGCCGCGACAATCAATGCCGCGCCGAACAGCGCCAGCCCCGGCAACCGTTCACCCGCCAGGCGCCCGGCAATCCCGGCCCAGACCGGCTCGCCGGCATAGATCAGCGTCGCGCGGGTGGGGGACACGCTTTTCTGTGCCCAGTTCATCGCCACCTGAATCGCGGCACTGGCGGCACCCAGGCCCAGGGCGCTGGCCAGCAGGAGCCAGGAAAACGACGGAAGCGCTTCCCGGGTCGGTGCAATCATCAGGAACGCCAGCACCGAGGTGACGGCCAGTTGCACCACCGTGACCCGTCGTACATCGACCCTGCCGGCGTAGCTGCTGATCAGGATGATCTCCGCGGCAATCGCTACCGCACTGATCAGGGTGGCGATCTCACCGGCGCTGAAGTTCAACGTGGCCCCGGCGGGACCCGAAAGCAGCATCAGCCCGGCGAAGGCCAGCATGATGCCAAGGCTCGGCATCAAGCCCGGGCGACGGCCGAGTACCAGCCATTGCAACAACGGCACGAACGGTACGTACAGCGCGGTGATAAACGCCGACTGGCTGCTCAGGATGGTTTGCAAACCGTAGGTCTGCAGGCCATAGCCCAGCATGATCGCCACGCCGATGAAGGCGCCGGCCTTGAGCTCGAACCAGGTCAACTGGCCCAGGCTACGCCAGGAGAACAGGGCGACGATGCAGGCGGCGGCGGCAAAGCGCAGGCCGACGAAGAACATCGGGCCACTGACGGTCATGGCGTGCTGCACCAGCAGGAAGGTGCCCCCCCAGATCATGGTGATCAGCACCAGTACACATTCGGCCTTGCTCAGCCGAAACAAGCTGGAAGTGGGTGTGGAAGAGTTCGCTGACGTCATGGCCTTGCGCGCTACCTGAGTGGGACGCACAATGCGCCAGAAGTTGGGCAGTATACTGCGCAACACCATCAAGTGAGCAATATAGTGCACAAAGAAAACGGCCAGCGGGCTTCCGTCCTGCAACACGTCAGCCAGAATGTCCGGCGTCTGCGCCATGCCGCCGAACTGAGCCAGACCGCACTGGCGGAAAAGTCCGGGGTTAGCCGGCGGATGCTGGTGGCCATTGAAGCGGGTGAGAAAAACGTCAGCCTGACCACCCTTGACCGGGTGGCCGAAGCGCTGGACGTGGCCTTCAGTGACTTGATTTCCGCCCCCGATGCCCGGGATCCGAGCCGCATCAATGAAGTGGCATGGGCGGGCGTCATCCCCGGCAGCAAGGCCGTGTTGCTGGCCAAGGCCGCTGCGTGCCGTGAAGTGGAGCTCTGGGAGTGGCGCCTGGAACCGGGCGAGCTGTACCTGTCGGACGCCGATGCCGACGGCTGGAGCGAGCAGGTGTATGTGTTCGAAGGTAGCCTGACCCTGGTGTTGGGCGATGAAGAGCGCAGGCTGGCAACCGGCGATTTCGTCAGTTTCGCCAGTAACCGCACCCACGCCTATCGCAATGACGGTGCTGTGGCCGTGAGGTTCGTGCGTAACGTGGTGATCTGAACGAATCCTGGTTAATCCATTTTCTACAAAGTTTTAATAAGGCCATGATTTTAAAATAATTTAATCTCTAAAAGGCGCCAAGGTCCCATGAGTGAAGTTTCCCTCGGGCAAGCACAGCAGGCGATTCGCAGCGCCGACATCCTGATCGTCGGCGGTGGCTTGAGCGGGGCGTTGCTCGCCGCCCAGTTGATGCGGTTGCCCGGCCAGCGCCAGGTACTGGTGGTCGAACCGCGCGCCGAACTGGGGCGCGGTGAGGCCTATAGCGCGGTCGAACTGGGGCACACGCTCAATGGCAATGCCGCGCGCATGAGCGTCGATCCGGACAATGCCGACGACTTGACGCAATGGTTGACGGCCTTCATTGCCGACGGCGGCTGGCCGCAATCGAGCGAGCAGACGGTGCCGGTTGCCGAACTGTTCCCGCCCCGGGGCCTGTTCGGCCTGTATGCGCAGCAACGCCTGGCTGAGGCGCGAGTGCAGGGGGCGGGCCAGGGTTCGAGTGTCGAGCATGTGCGCGCCGAAGGAGTCGACCTGCAGATCGACGAGCAGGGGGCGCTGCTGACATTGAATGACGGCACCCGGTTGCGTGGCGCGGTGGCGGTCCTGGCCACCGGCATGTTCCCGGCGGCCAGGACCCCGCAGACCGAATCCAGCGGCCTGAATGCGGCGGCGCTGGATCCTTGGGACGTGGCGGCGATGGCGCAACTCGATCCGCACGCCAGGGTGATGATCATTGGCTCCGGCCTGACCATGGTCGATGCCGTGGTGTCGCTGGAGCAGGCCGGGCATCGCGGGCCGATCGACGTGTTCTCCCGCCATGGCCTGCTGCCCCATGTGCGCCGTCAGCCACCGGCGTGGGTGGATTTTCTGGCGCTGGACCCCGGCATTGGCAGCCCACGGCAACTGATGCATGAACTGCGTCGCCAATGCCGTGCGGCGGCGGTCGAAGGGATCGACTGGCAAGCACCGCTGGACACCGTGCGGGCTCATATCGGGCGGCTCTGGAGCCAGGCCACGGATGTGCAGCGCCGTCAGTTCGTGCGCCATGTGCGCCCCTGGTGGGAAAGTCACCATCACCGCTCGCCGCCCTTGAGTGCCGAGTTGGTGGCACGATTGCATGCCGAGGGGCGGTTGCGGATCCAGGCGGCCTCATTCAAGGGCCTGGCGCCCTCGACCGATGGCCGGGTCACCCTCTGCATTCGCCGTCGCGGGGAGGCGGGGACGACCCTGGTCGGTGGCGATGCCCTGATCAACTCCAGCGGTATCGAGTACGACTGGCGCCGGGTCGCCCGCGCCTTGCCGCAGCAGCTGCTGGCCCGTGGCCTGGTTCAGCCCGGGCCATTGGCCCTGGGGATTGCCGCGCAGGCGGACGGCGCCGTGCTCGACGCCCAAGGGCAGGCCGCCCGGCGGTTGTTCGCCATGGGCCCGCCCTTGCGGGGCATGTGGTGGGAAAGTACCGCCGTCACCGACGTGGCGAGCCAGGCCAAGGCGCTGGCACTGCGGTTGGTCAGTGGACCGCAATCCTTGTAGATACCGTCTCAACCTTCACCGGACAAGCGCGACGTGGGGTGTCAGACAGCACGCGTTATCGTTGACGTCCATCGCGAGCGACGCTCGCTCCTACAGGGCAATGTAGGCAGAGCCCACAAAAAACGGTTTGGATCAGGACAGGAAGCCACCGTCCACATTCAGCGAGATCCCGGTGGTGTAGCTGGACGCATCGCTGGCCAGGTACAGCACGGCGCCGGCCATTTCGCTGGGCGCAGCCACGCGCTTGAGGGGGATCTGCTGCAGCGCGGTGTTGAGGATCGCGTCGTTCTTGACCAGGGCCGAGGCGAACTTGGTGTCGGTCAGGCCGGGCAGCAGGGCGTTGCAGCGGATGCCGAACTGCGCGCATTCCTTGGCGAAGACCTTGGTCATGTTGATCACGGCGGCCTTGGTCACCGAGTAGATGCCCTGGAAGATTCCCGGCGAGACGCCGTTGATCGACGCCACGTTGATGATGCTGCCGCCACCGTTCTCGCGCATCAGCTTGCCGGCTTCCACCGACATGAAGAAGTAGCCGCGAATGTTCACGTCCACGGTTTTCTGGAAGGCGCCGAGGTCCGTGTCCAGCACATTGCAGAACTGTGGGTTGGTCGCGGCGTTGTTGACCAGGATGTCCAGGCGCCCGAACTGTTCGCGAATACCGGCGAAGACCTGGCTGATCTGCTCCATCTCACCGATGTGGCATGCAACGGCGGTGGCTTTGCCGCCGTCCTTGATGATCGCGTCGGCCACGTGCTGGCAGCCGTCGAGCTTGCGGCTCGAGACGATCACGTGGGCACCTTGCTGGGCCAGCAGTTTGGCGATGGCCTCACCGATGCCACGGCTGGCGCCGGAGACGAAAGCGATTTTGCCGTCGAGGTCGAACAACTGAGTCTTGGACATGGTTTTTCCTTGTTATGGGGCCCGGGGTGCAATAAGAGCCGTGATCAGAGGCTGGATTTCGAAATGACCTGCAGGCTCATCTGCTCTAGCAGTTTGTTCATGTGAATGAACTGTGCGAAGCGTTTGTCCTGGGTCTGGCCATGGAAGAAACGGTAGTAGATCTGCTGCACGATACCGGCCAGGCGGAACAGCCCGTAGGTGTAATAGAAGTCGAAGTTGTCGATCCGGATGCCCGAACGTTCGGCGTAGTAGTCGACGAACTCGCGACGGGTCAGCATGCCCGGCGCGTGGCTGGGCTGGCGGCGCATCAGTTGCATCGGTGCCGGGTCCGCGGCCTCGATCCAGTAGGCGAGGGTGTTGCCCAGGTCCATCAACGGATCGCCCAGGGTGGTCAGCTCCCAGTCCAGCACGCCGATGATCTGCATCGGGTTGTCCGGGTCCAGGATCACATTGTCGAAGCGATAGTCGTTGTGGACGATGCTCGACGTCGGGTGGTCGGCGGGCATCTTGTCGTTGAGCCAGGCCTTGACCGCCTGCCATTGTGGCGCGTCCGGGGTCAGGGCTTTTTCGTAACGGTCGCTCCAGCCCTTGATCTGCCGGGCGACATAACCTTCAGGCTTGCCCAGGTCGGCCAGGCCGCAGGCCGTGTAGTCGACACGGTGCAGTTCAACCAGCTTGTCGATGAAACTCTTGCACAGTGCCTGGGTGTTGGTCGCGTCCAGGCCCAGTTCCGCCGGCAGCTCGGAGCGCAGGATGATCCCCTTGACCCGCTCCATCACATAGAACTCGGCGCCGATCACCGACTCGTCGGTGCAGTGCACGTAGGCCTTGGGGCAGTAGGGGAAACCGTCCTTGAGCTGGTTGAGAATGCGGAACTCGCGGCCCATGTCGTGGGCGGACTTGGCCTTGTGGCCAAACGGCGGCCGACGCAGCACGAACTCCTGGCCGGGGTACTCGAGCAAGTACGTCAGGTTCGAAGCGCCACCGGGGAACTGGCTGATCCGTGGCAACCCGCTCAGGCCCGGAATATGCGCCTTGAGGTACGGGTCGATCAGACTGGCATCGAGTTCTTCGCCGGAGCGAATACGGGTGGACTGGTCATTCAGCGCCATGCTTATCCCTTCTGCTTATTCTGGAGGCCAGAGACTATTGGCTAATCTAATGCGCCCACCCGGCACCCACAACCTCGGCGGTCCTTTATAGGTGAGCGTGTTGCCGGTCAATCAGTGTGTTTGATACAGACGTTTGAAAATACCGCTCGTTGAGCGGCGTGTCGATCAATGAGGGGAGGAGGGGTGCAAGGCTCCCTGTCCCTGAATCGACCTGCCCGCGACAGTCTAGCCCGCCAGATACAGTCGTGTGCGCAGTAGGACATTTCCTGATTTTTGTCACCCTCTTGAGGGGATAAAGCGGATGAGCCAGAGTCGCCGCCGGACCAGCCGACTCAGGAGCTACCCAATGAACCTCAGCGAGCAGCTCGATATCGTCGTTGCCGAAACGGCTTTTCTTGCAACGGACCAGTGCAGGGTCTGTGAACGCCAAGGCCTGCCGATCCTGCCCCTGCGCCACGCGCTGGTACCGGGATTCGGGACCGAGCCTGTCGAGCCGAGACTGGGGCTGCGTACACTGCGCCAAGGCTATTTGTATGTCTTGCTCGATCGCAAGATCTGGCAGGCCTATGAGGTGACCCCCGAGGGCTACTTGCGCCAGTTCAACCCCTATGCGCCGCCCCCGGCCCCTGCCAGGCCGCTGGCCGAGCACTGCATCTACGCCGATCACGATGTGCCGGCATCCTTCCTCAACATCGACACCTCCCGCTACAGCGTGGCTTGGCTGGCCTTCGCCAGTGATCCCTGGCCGAGCAGCGTGCTCAACGGCTACAAGGCCGGCAAGGCTTCACGGCGTTTCCAGCAACTGAACCTCGCCACTGCGCGTGACAACCCTGCCAGTGTCGGAATCGCCATGAGCGACGGCAAGTTGCAGGTGGATCAACAGGTCTATGAGTACCAGCAGTCCCAGCCGAGTGGTTTCCACAGCGTGCATGGCTTCCACAGCCGCCTCCATCGTCAACACGCCGTACGTGGGTTCCTGCGCAATGCCATACCGCAACACGCATTGCCACAAGGGGTGTTGGCCCTTGCCCTCGATGACACCCTCGGCCTAGTGCAGGAATACAACGGTTTGCGCACCCGCTGGGTTCACAAGCGCCAGCAATGGCAAGAAGACCCTTTGCGCGCCTACCAGCACCAGACTTCGCAGTGCCTGTTGGCGATCCGAGCCCTGCACGGCACTTGGGCCGAACAACGCACTGGCGCGATGATCGAGCCCCTTACGGGCGACGGGCCGCCGGTGTTTGTCGATCCGCAGAGAGAGCGTCAACGCCTGGTCGAGGCACACACTCGCGAGAGTCATGATGCCCTCGAAGAGCGCTACGACGAAGGCGCCCGGGCCACCTTTCAGTCGGACTACGACTGGCAACTGTCAGGCTATCAGGAGCAGATCGATCAGGCCGCCGAAGGTTATGCCTCCGCTTGTCGCAGTCGTCAGTTCGATGACATCGATCACTACGACTATGACGGTGATGATCCCGAGTCGGCACGGACCTACAGTGCGACCATGGCCCTGTGCCTGAGGGGGGGTATCAGTGAGGTACTGAACCCCGAGAGTCCCGCCTCAGGCCCCAGCGCGCGACTTTGGCAAGACTGGTTGAACAACCTGCTGAGCCCGATCTATCGCGCCTTGCTGTTGCGGGACCGGCACCTGCTGGAGGCACTGCTGCCCAGTTTTAATATCACCGGGGACATCGACTGGGACGACAGCGAAAAGCTCTATTCGCTGGTGAACAAAGCGATTGCCAGTGACGAGGCCGAACACCTGATCCGCGCGCCCTTGCGCGAGGCCATGGCCCAACTGCTCGGCGCCCTGAATGCCGCTAGCGCCAGCCTGCAACCGCTGCTTGGGCCCGGTATCGAACGTGTGGTGTCACGTATCAATAGCGTCAGTCAGCTGCTGCACAATCGCCTGCACGTGGTCGAACTCAGGGTGCAGATGGTGCTCAGCGAGTATTACGCCCTGCAAAGCGCGCACCTGCGTACCTTGCAGCGCAAGGCTGCCGAGGCCGCCGAGCTCAGTTGGGAGTCGATCAACAATAGCCTCGGTAGAGTGGATCACGAGGCTCGCCGCGTCTACCGCGACGTGCAACCGATGATTCAGGGCGGCCTGTTGAGCCTTGCCGTGCTCGACCCCAGGTTGGCCAGCCGGGTCATCACTGTCAGCGTCTGGGTAGAGGGCAAGGCGGCCGAGGTGCAGCAACGACTGCTGCGCGAGATCAGTCACGGCAAAGATCAACTCGGCAATAGCCCCCACACCGCCCTGCTCAATGTCGCCGTCGGTCTCGGCACACTGGACCCACAGGCCCGCAGGTTACTGCACGGAGTGCAGGTGACTTCACAACAGGTCGCCACGCTGGTTCGCACCAGCTTTACCGGCCTGCGTGGCGTCACGGGCAGTGGGGAACTGCTGCTGGCGCTTGGCGGGTTGTATCTGCTCAGTGATTCGATGAAGAAGAACCTTGCAGAGGTTGATCGGGTGCTGGGTGATAAATCCACGCAAGCCCGGATGGCGTTGTACGGGAGCAGTCTTGCGATGGTGGGAGGCGGGGTGGAAATTGTCGGCTTGGCGTTACGCGAAAGTGCGAAACAGGTGCAAGGGACCCATGCGCTGTCCAGTGAGGGAGTTGCGAGGGTAAAAGCTACGCTTGATGCGGGTAAGGCGATGGCGAGGGCGGGGGCTGTTATTGCTGCGGCGTCAAGTTTATTCGACGCCGTTCAAGCCGGATTAGCAGCGAATCGATCAAAGAGGACTGGAGACACTCGTGCATCTATCGTATACACGACTTCCACCGTGCTTTCGGGATTAGGGTCAATTGTCGGCATTACAGCAGTTGCTACGAGTTCCTCTGCCCTGCTCGGTCCTCTAGGTATTGCTATTTTACTCAGCCTAACTGGGTATGCTGCCTATAAACTAGCCGAAGGCAAAGAATCTACCCCGTTTGAGCGCTGGGCTAGGCGTTGCTATTTCGGCCATGGGAATGAAACTCCAAAAGTTCATTGGAATACACCCGATCAAGCCCACATTGCCATTGCTGAACTCAATGCTGTGACTATAGGTGTTGAGGTTGATATCGAATTTCGGTTGAAAATGCTCGACCGTGCATCCTCCGGTGCTGACCGTTCATTCGGTAGCATGGGACCACCTGCCTATGAGCAGCGCTTGGTCTTTCGCTTGGCGCTGCCTCGTTTCGACCCGGGTCGATCAGCCTACCGATGGACATTGACCGTCCATCGACGCGGCGATGGTCCATCAGGGCGTTACAACGGTGGTGAAGTGGTAGCACAAGGCAACTTGAATCCTCCCTCTGTCAACACGGCAGCCAGTGCCCTACACGCCGAAATGGCCGCACCAAAACTACCCAAAAAGCCCGACTTCAAATCGGAAAGTACTGCACCAACGGTAAGTACACGCACTGTCTCCATGATTGATGGCGGCACGCTTCTGGTACAAGAAATCAGCGGTTCCATCGAGTTGTTACCCGACATTCGACGTCACTCAATCGAGGCCGCAACGCTGTCTGTGACTTACTGGCCAGATCATGACAGTCCCAATGCTTATGCAGAACTTACGGCAATGGGAATGAATTGATGGGGCATGCAACTCCGTTGTTGGACAAGCCTGCTCCTGGATGGAAGCGTGACCTTCCTGGCCCCAACCAACAGCCACTTGTGAGCCTCGATCCGAATTGGCTGATGACGCCACCCAACCATTTTGACCATGTCTATCTAGAGTTGGCACGCTCAACTCTAAGAGTTAGAGGCGTGCTTGCGTGCGCCGGGATCACTATTTTTTCTATGACTACAGCTTTAGCCTGGTTTCTGATCCATGTAATTTTTTTTGATGGGAATTTTTATCTGTTCGGTCCCGGCTTGGCAGGGCTCGCAACAGCTATCGTCGGTATCTGTTTAGGAATCTACTATCTGCGAATGGATCTGGAGATGCCCCGTAGTGAGCCCATCCGCTTCAACCGATTACGCCGTAAAGTCTATGTCTACCGTTTTCATCACAACGGACTTCGCCCTTTCAGTCGAAGCGCTTGGGGCGTACGGCCAGAGGTATACAGCTGGGACGACCTGCACGCTGAGGCTTGTAGTGCCTATGGCCCTTTGGGCACTGGCGGCCTGATCGAGAACATTACCCTGACCGTGCTCAAACCCGGCACCCGAGAAGTGCTCGACCGCTTTATCTTCGCCCACGACATCGACCATGGCGAAGAATACTGGGCCATGGCTCAACTCTTCATGCAGCAAGGCCCGCAAGCCCTGCCAACCTTCTTCCATTCACCCCGTGACTGGAACAACGAGGACGCTCGCTTCAATCTCGCGCGCCGATTCGCGCCCAAAGTGCAGTGGCCGGCGGACATGGATCTGGAGTCACGAACGGCGCCATGAGTGAAAGGGCGGGGGCAACGATTGACCGTTGTCGCTACGGGATGTACCTGCGGCAACTTGGCGTCGACTCAAACTCTCCAACCGCGAGCGCAGTCAGGTATTCGCACTAACACGCCCCCCAAGTGCATTCCTCATCGAACGGCAGGCTGCGCCGCCATCGGCAACACCACCGGCGTCAACACCGGGCGACTGGAGAAAAACGCCAGCAGGTTCTGCCCTACCAGTTCCACGGTGGCCTGGGTGGCTTCCGGCGAGAGTCCTGCGACATGGGGGGTGAGGATGACATTGGCGAGTTTTTTCAGGGCATCCGGTACCTGGGGTTCGGCGTCGAAGACGTCGAGGGCGGCGCCGGCAATCCGGCGTTGTTCCAGCGCGCCGATCAGGTCGGCGGTGACGACCACGCTGGCCCGGGCAATGTTGACGATAAAGCCATGGGGGCCCAGTGCGTCCAGCGTCTGTTTGTTGATCAGGTACTCGGTGCCCGGGCCGCCAGGGGTGCAGACGAGCAGAAAGTCCGAGGCGCGCGCCAGTTCGGTGGGGGTGGTGCAGAAGTCATAGGGCACATCGCCGCGCTCTTGGCGATTGTGGTAGCTCACACTCATGTCGAAGCCGTTGGCCGCGCGTTTGGCGATGGCCATGCCCACGGCTCCCAACCCCAGAATGCCCAGGCGTTTGCCTGCCAGGGACGGGCGCATGATTTTCGGCCATTCGCCGCGCCGCACCGCGGCATCGGCCCGCGGGATGTCGCGCACCAGGGCCAGCAACAGGGCCATGGCGTGGTCGGCGACCGAGGAGGCGTTCACCCCGGCGCCATTGGTGACGGTGATGCCCCGGTTGCTGGCTGCCTGCAGGTCGACATGCTCGTAGCCGGCACCGATCACACAGATGATCTTCAGGTTGGGCAGGACGGCGATTTCTTCGGCGTGCAGACCCAGTGGCCCGCGAGTGAGTACCGCATCGATGTGCCCGCCGTGGCTGCTGATGGCCTGGGCACGTTCGTCGGGGGTGGGGGCGAGGATGAGATGAAAGCCCTGGTGTTCGAGAATCGGCAGATAGTCGTTGATGGTTTCAACCAGTACCAGAACGGTGGCAGGCATGCTCAGCTCCTGAGGGTGTCGAAAAGGGCACGTCACGCATTCGCAAGATGCTCAAAGATTGCCGATTGGCCGGCGTTTGGCAATGGGCGCGGCGACTGACAGCGCCTTCAGGCCAATGATGGGCACGCGTCAGCGAAAAAAAGCGCTGATACGCATCACCGCTCCTCAGCTAAGTCTTTGCTTCTGCTCATTAATCCCGGACAATCGCGCCCCTGTTTCGGCCGGGGCGCTGCCTGTCAGCTTTTTCTGACTCGTCCTGACCGAGTGGCAAGTGACCGGAATGCGGAGATCCGACCGGATGAATGATCAGGCCAATAGCGTTGATGAACGCTATGAAGCGGCGGCACCAGCAAGCCTCACCAGCTGGAATCGCCATGACACCACCTGGATGCTGGGCCTGTTTGGCACGGCGATTGGTGCGGGAACCTTGTTTTTGCCGATCAACGCAGGCCTTGGCGGTTTCTGGCCGCTGTTGATCCTGGCGTTGCTGGCGTTCCCGATGACGTACTACGCGCACCGCGGCCTGACCCGCTTCGTCTTGTCCGGTCGTGAAGGAGCGGACATCACCGAGGTGGTCGAGGAGCATTTCGGGATCAAGGCCGGCGCCCTGATCACCCTGCTGTATTTCTTCGCCATTTTTCCGATCCTGCTGATCTACAGCGTTGCCTTGACCAACACCGTGGGCAGCTTCCTTGAGCACCAGTTGCACATCATGCCGCCACCCCGGGCGATTCTGTCGTTCGTGCTGATCCTCGGCCTGCTGGCGGTGGTGCGCTGTGGCGAGCAGGTGATCGTCAAGGCCATGAGCCTGATGGTCTACCCGTTCATCGTGGCCTTGCTGTTCCTGGCGGTGTTCCTGATTCCGCACTGGAACGGCGGCATCCTGGCCACCGCGACCACGCTGCCCGAGCCGTCGGCGCTGCTGCACACGCTGTGGCTGGCGATTCCGGTGATGGTGTTCTCGTTCAACCACTCGCCGATCATCTCGGCCTTCGCGGTAGACCAGAAGCGTCGTTACGGTGCCCACGCCGAAGAGCGCAGCTCGCAGATTCTGTCCCGTGCCCACCTGCTGATGGTGGTGATGGTGCTGTTCTTCGTCTTCAGTTGCGTGCTGACCCTGTCGCCGGCGCAGTTGGCCGAGGCCAAGGCGCAGAACCTGTCGATCCTGTCGTACCTGGCCAACCACTTCAGCAACCCGACCATCGCGTTCGCCGCGCCGTTAATTGCGTTCGTGGCCATTTCCAAGTCGTTCCTGGGCCACTATATCGGCGCCAGCGAAGGCTTGAAAGGCTTGATCGTGAAAAGTGGCAAGCGTCCGGGTGCCAAGGCGCTGGACCGCATGACCGCTGCGTTCATGCTGGTGGTGTGCTGGATCGTCGCCACGCTGAACCCGAGCATCCTGGGCATGATCGAAACCCTGGGTGGCCCGGTCATCGCGGCGATTCTGTTCCTGATGCCGATGTACGCGATCCGCAAGGTTCCGGCCATGGCGCGTTATCGTGGCCAGGCCTCCAACGTCTTCGTGACGGCGGTAGGCCTGGTGGCCATTTCGGCGTTGATTTACTCGCTGGCGGCCTGAGTGCCGGGTGGTTCGACCGGCCAGGCCGGTATCGAACCCGACCCTGAGTGAAAGAATGGCCGCTGACGACACCGTCAGCGGCTTTTTTTTGGTTCATCACGGATTACCGGGAAAGACGCTCTTGATCTTCATGAAAAAGAACTCGCTATCCCGGTAACCGTACGCCATCCGCTTGATGACCTTGATTCGATTGTTTATTCCTTCCAACTGCCCCGTGTGCATCGACCCGCCGAACATGACTCAAGTACTCGCCCGGCAGACGCACCTCATTTGGACTGCTGCACCACCGGCTGAGCGATGGAATCGATCGGTGTCACCACGTCGCTGAGGTCGATATGCTTGAAATGCGGCTTCTCGCCCAAGCGCGCGTTGAAACGGGTGTTGAAGGTGAAGTCATCCTCGGTCGGCTGGCTGAGGGGAATGCCATATACCGGTTTGATGCCCGCCACGTCATATCCCATCAACTGCAGCAAGGTCGGGAAGATGTTGTACTGACTGGATCGATCTTTGTTGGCCTCAAGCGCTGCCGGCCAGTCGAGGGTCTTGAGGCCGGCCCCCTGGATGACGACCAGAGGCACCAGCCCCTCCTCTGGTACCGGATCGCCCCCGCAGTGAGTGTTCAAGCCCGGGTTACCTCGCTCATGCAGATCCTGGCCATGGTCTGAGGTGTAGATCATCACGGCATTGCTCAGGTCTGCCTTGGCCAAGACCCGTGAAAAGAATTCACCGACATTCCACCGCAAGGTGTTCTTGTAGGCATTGCGGTACAGCGCCCAGTCATCCAACTGCCCGCTGAAGCCGTCGCGGCTGCCGGTATCGGCCACATCGTCGTACTTCCCACGCGGCAGCGCCGGCCGGTAGACCATGAAGTCGTCAGGGTATTTGTCATTTACAGGGAAGTGCGCGCCGATTTTATTGATGACGATCAATTGTGGCTTGCCATCATTGAGATGCTCGATCAATTGCTGCGCCGCCGCCATGTCTCGGTCGCGCACACGGACAGTGTCAAACTGGACGAACCGGTCGATGTCCTGCTTCTCGGTCTCGGTCATCAGATTCTGCAACTTGCCACCGGTACGCTGGGCATCGATGTAGATCGTCTCCAGCCCGGCCTTTTTCGCGTACTGCCAGATTGAAGGCAGGGTCAAGTTGATGCGCAGGTAATCGCTGCGCGTGCCGCCGTAACGCAAGGTGATGTTGGTGTCGGCGCTGCAATTGGCGATGGAGGCGGCATAGCCGTAGTTATAGATATCCACGCCTGGGTGCGACTGCATGAGGTTGCTGCGTACTCCATGCTCGGTATTGAGGTCTAGATAGTTACCGGTAATGCTTTCATCGATGATCAGAACGATATCGTGGCTGACCGGCTCGGTATTGCGCGTCAGGCTGACCGCCTGACGAGGGCCCACGGTATTGTGGGCAGTCTCATAGGCGAACAGACTCAAATAGGCCAACGGCGTATACATGATCGGCAACCCCCGGGCACCTTCACCGCTACGCAGGAAGAGAATGCCTGACAGCAGCACGACACCCAGCACTGGCGCTGCGACAAGTGCGGCCCCGGGCAGCGGTAAAGATCGTTTCGGCTTGAGGGCGATCCCCACCAGCAGTAACAGCCCGCTGGCAAGTGCGCTCAGGATGGTCGATTGGTACTGGTAGAGGGCTTCCTGGATAAAGCCGCCCGAATAAACCATCGATATAAACGCGCTGTAGCTCAAGTAATCGGCAGTCACGCGAGTATAGGCGTCAAAAAAAACGGCGGACGTAAAGAACAACAACGCAAATAGGTAGCGAATCAATGACTGGCGTATATATGCAGTCAATAGTAATGCAATCAGCAGAACCCCGAACAACCCTATATACACTAGCGCCGGAGCGCTCATGCCTAGCAACGATAGGCGTTCGAGATAATAATCATAGCTTTTGAATATATATAGAAAGATCAGCAGTTCCTTCAGGTAACGCGTCATCCTGTCTTCTCCTGCCTGGCTGCAATTCCTTTCGCCGTCGCGCTCGACTGCCCGTGCCAGGGACCTGGAGGGTTGACGTTCCTGATCGAAACTGCCGTATCGATGTCACGATAGCATCACCATTTCAAAGAGCAAGGCAGCCTCCATAACGGCATTAACAGCAATATTCATTCCCCCCAGCTCGACGAAGAACAAGGACAGTAAGCGCGATCCTGAAATGCATTAAACGAAGAAAGGTCAGCGATTTTTCTTCGGAATGAAGGCCCACATCGGTGCCGATGTGGAGTCCGGGCTGGTTCATCATGTCCACGGCACTGCCGTGAATGTGGCCGACGTGCCCCAAGTGGCCGAGTTGCTGCACGGCGATGAGAACGCGATCTACGCTGATGGGGGTTATACGGGCGCAGAGCGGCGCGAAGACCGTGATGTTACCTGGCAGATTGCGGCCTGCCGCAGCACCTACCTCAAGTTTGGCAAGTGCAGTTTGATCTACAAGATCAAACGCAAGATCGAATACTGCAAAGCGCACGCGCGGGCGAAGGTCGAGCACCCAATCCGCGTGGTGAAACGTCAGTTTGGCTATGTGAAAGTCCGCTTCCGTGGGCTGGCAAAAAGTCCGGCATCTCAACCGCACCGTCAGGTGGTGAGCGGCTTTGGGGCTGCTGTGCATCCCAAGCTCCCTCGCTACGAAGGTGTACGGCGCGGTATTTCTGGGTGGGACAGCATGACGCAGCCGCTACACTGCGTTGTTCAAGGGCCAACTGATGTTGCTCAGTACCGGTTGCGCTCCAGGCAGGTAGGCTTGCGCTGGCAAAACCCCGTGGACGTAGGTCGGTTTTGTGCCGTCATCGATCATCGGGTCGGCCTGGAAACACTGCTCTGGAGAGACCTGATTGCCGACTGATCCGCTGATTGCATCCAAACAACCCCCCGCCAAAGGTCGAAAACGCTGGCTGGATGTACTGGCCGGGTTGTCGATCGCCGGCCTGCTGCTGCCCGAGGCGGTGGCCTATTCGAGCATCGCCGCGCTGGCGCCCCAGGCCGGGGTGATCGCCTTGTTTGCCGGCTTGCTGTGCTATGGCGTGTTCGGCACCAGCCGGTTTGCCATTGTCGCGGCAACGTCCTCGTCAGCGGCGGTGCTGGCGGCCGCCACTTCTACGCTGGCCAACGGTGACCCGCAGCTGCGTTCGAGCCTGGCAATCGCCCTGGTCCTGGTGACCGGGGTGCTGTTTGTGCTGGCCGGGCTGTTCAAGCTGGGCCGCGTGACGTCGTTCATCGCCAAGCCGGTGCTGCGTGGGTTTTCCTTTGGCCTGGCGCTGACCATTATCCTCAAGCAGCTCGCCAGTGTGGTGGGGGTGCACCTGAGTGATGGCAACCTGGTGCGTTTTCTGCCGCAGTTGTTGGGGCAGTTGCCTCAGTGGAACTGGGCCGCGGCCGGTGTGGCCGGTGTGGCGTTGTTGCTGTTGGCGGTATTCGCGCGGTTTCCCAAGGTGCCGGGCGGCTTGTTGGTGGTGATGATCGGCATCGCGGCCGGCCAGTGGCTGAATTTGCCCAGCTATGGGATCAAGCTGATTGGCGTCATCGACCTGAGCCTGGAGTTGCCGAGCCTGCCGGTATTACCCTTCGCCGACTGGTTGCGCCTTGGGGAGCTGGGCTTTGCCATGGTGATGATTCTGTATGCGGAGTCCTACGGTTCGATCAGCTCATTTGCTCTCAAGCACGGTGACCGGGTGTCTTCCAATCGGGACCTGTTGGCGCTGGGCGCCTCCAACCTGATGTCCGGGCTGTTTCACGGCATGCCCGTGGGAGCGGGGTATTCCGCGACCTCCGCCAACGAAGCCGCCGGCGCCAATTCGCGGCTGGCGGGCGGTGTGGCGGCGTTGGTGGTGCTGGTCATTGTCCTGACCGTACTGCCCTATATTGCCCTGACCCCGGAGCCGGTGCTGGCGGCCATCGTCATGCATGCGCTGGGCCGTGGCCTGAGCCTGAAACCCCTGGGGCGTTATTTCGTCTGGCAACGCGATCGCGTGCTGGTGGTGTGCGCGGTGGTGGCGGTGCTGACGCTGGGGGTGCTGGATGGCTTGCTGGTCTCGGTGGCGATCAGTGTGTTGTTGATGCTCAAGCAACTGTCGGTGGCGGACATCCAGGTGCTCGGGCGTGCCGGTGACGGCCATGATTTCGTCGACCTGGAGCGTCATCCCTCGGCCAACGCGGTGCCAGGGGTGATGATTGTGCGGCCGGGAGAGGCGCTGTTTTTCGCCAACGTCGAGCGGATTCTCGGTGGCGCCTTGCATTTGATCCGGCATTCGGAAATGCCGATTCATACGGTGATTCTCAGTCTGGAGGAGTCGCCCAATCTGGATGGCACCAGCATCGAGGCCCTGCAGGAGTTTTTTGTGCGGGTGCATGCCGAAGGCAAGCAACTGGTGCTGGCCCGTCTCAAGCACCGCGCGAAAGCGGCGTTGCTGGCGTTACCCGAGGTGGAGCACTTGGGGGTGGTCCTCAGTGGCCGGAGTGTCGACGGTGCGGTCGGGCTGGTACTGACGCAGTAAAGGAAAGTCGGGCACAAAAAAAACGCCGCCCCTCGCAAGAGGGGCGGCGTTTTCTATTGCGTTGTCAGCTTAGGCTTGAACGACCGGGATGTTGGCGTTCGCAGCAGCTTCACGGAACTCGGCAATCTGGTCGAAGGACAGGTAGCGGTAGACATCGGCTGCCATGCTGTCGATCTTTCCAGCGTATTCCATGTACTCCTCGACGGTCGGCAGGCGACCCAGGATCGAAGCCACGGACGCCAGCTCGGCCGAAGCCAGGTAGACGTTCGCGCCGTCGCCCAGACGGTTCGGGAAGTTACGGGTCGACGTCGACACGACTGTCGAGTTCGGCTCTACACGTGCCTGGTTACCCATGCACAGCGAGCAGCCCGGCATTTCCATGCGCGCGCCAGCCTTGCCGTAGATGCCGTAGTAGCCTTCTTCGGTCAGTTGGTGAGCGTCCATCTTGGTCGGCGGCGACAGCCACAGACGGGTTGGCAGCTGACCCTTGACCTGTTCCAGCAGCTTACCGGCAGCGCGGAAGTGACCGATGTTGGTCATGCACGAACCGATGAACACTTCGTCGATCTTCTCGCCAGCAACGCTGGACAGTAGACGGGCGTCGTCCGGATCGTTCGGCGCGCAGAGTACTGGCTCCTTGATTTCGTTCAGGTCGATTTCGATGATTTCAGCGTATTCGGCGTCAGCATCGGCAACCATCAGCTCAGGGTTGGCAATCCAGGCTTCCATCGCTTGAGCACGACGTTCCAGGGTACGAGCGTCGCCGTAGCCTTCGCTGATCATCCAGCGCAGCAGGGTGATGTTGGAGCTCAGGTACTCGGTGATCGACTCTTTCGACAGCTTGATGGTGCAACCGGCAGCCGAACGTTCGGCCGAGGCGTCGGACAGCTCGAAAGCCTGTTCGATGCTCAGGTTGTCCAGACCTTCGATTTCCAGGATGCGGCCGGAGAAGGCGTTCTTCTTGCCTTTCTTCTCTACGGTCAGCAGGCCAGCCTGGATCGCGTAGTAAGGAATGGCGTGAACCAGGTCACGCAGGGTGACGCCCGGTTGCATTTCGCCTTTGAAGCGCACCAGGATCGATTCCGGCATGTCCAGTGGCATGACGCCAGTGGCCGCGGCGAACGCTACCAGGCCGGAACCGGCCGGGAACGAAATGCCCATCGGGAAACGGGTGTGGGAGTCACCACCGGTGCCGACGGTATCCGGCAGCAGCATGCGGTTCAGCCAGCTGTGGATGATGCCGTCGCCCGGACGCAGGGATACGCCGCCACGGGTCATGATGAAGTCAGGCAGGGTGTGGTGGGTGGTCACGTCGATCGGCTTAGGGTAAGCCGCGGTGTGGCAGAAGGACTGCATCACCAGGTCGGTCGAGAAGCCCAGGCACGCCAGGTCTTTCAGTTCGTCACGGGTCATTGGACCGGTGGTGTCCTGGGAACCCACGGTGGTCATCTTCGGTTCGCAGTAGGTGCCTGGACGAACGCCAGTCACGCCGCATGCCTTGCCGACCATCTTCTGCGCCAGGGTGAAGCCCTTGGTGCTTTCGGCAGGTGCTTCCGGCTTTTTGAACAGGTCCGACGGTGGCAGGCCCAGTTCGGCACGTGCCTTCTCGGTCAGGCCACGGCCGATGATCAGCGGAATACGGCCGCCAGCGCGTACTTCGTCCAACAGGACCGGGGTCTTCATTTCGAAGGTGGTCAGGACTTCGTCGGTGCCGTGCTTGCAGACTTTGCCAGCATGCGGGTACAGGTCGATCACGTCGCCCATGTGCATGTTGGTGACGTCGAATTCGATTGGCAGTGCGCCAGCATCTTCCATGGTGTTGTAGAAGATCGGAGCGATCTTGCTGCCGAAGCAGAAGCCGCCTGCGCGCTTGTTCGGCACGTAGGGAACGTCGTCGCCGAAGAACCACAGCACCGAGTTGGTGGCCGATTTACGCGACGAACCGGTACCGACCACGTCACCGACGTAGGCGATCGGGAAGCCGGCGTTGCGCATTTCTTCGATCTGCTTCATCGGGCCGGTGACGCCTTGCTGGTCAGGCTCGATGCCTTCACGGGCCATTTTCAGCATGGCCAGGGCGTGCAGCGGGATGTCTGGACGGGACCAGGCATCAGGAGCAGGGGACAGGTCGTCGGTGTTGGTTTCGCCGGTGACCTTGAACACGCGCAGGCTGATCTTGTCGGCCAGGGTCGGGCGGTTCTTGAACCACTCGCCGTCAGCCCAGGATTGCATGACGCCCTTGGCGTGAACGTTGCCGTTCTTGGCTTTTTCCGCGACGTCGTGGAACGCATCGAACATCAGCAGGGTGTGCTTGAGTTGGGCGGCTGCGACCGGGGCCAGTTCGGCGTCGTCGAGCAGGTCAACCAGGGTCACGATGTTGTAGCCGCCTTGCATGGTGCCAAGCAGTTCAACCGCGCGCTTTTTGTCGATCAGGGGGGAAGTGGCTTCGCCTTTGGCCAATGCGGACAGGAAGCCTGCCTTGACATAGGCTGCTTCGTCCACGCCAGGTGGAATGCGATTGGTGATCAGGTCCAGCAGAACGGCTTCTTCGCCAGCCGGGGGATTTTTCAGCAGCTCGACCAGGCCTGCAGTTTGTTCGGCGTTTAGCGGCTGGGGAACGATACCCAGTGCTGCGCGCTCTTCGATATGTTTGCGGTAGGCTTCAAGCACAGTTATTACCCTCATCAGTGGTCCCAATTGGGTGTCCGGGACGCTCATCCCGAAATTGCCGTACTCATGCGCTGCATGGCGTTGTGGGCCACTTAGCCAGAATTACCGACAATTCCTTACAGAAGCTGCTTTCAAAGTTTTACGCCTGCAGAACGGGGAGCTGATGAGGGTTGGCGTCAGGTTTTTCACCGCTGAAAAACCTTTCGCCAACACCGCTCTGAAGGAACGACTGTGCTCGTGACGCTTTGAAAACAGCTTCTAACGGACATTGGCGCCTAAAAAGGCTGGCTGATTCTACGGCAAAAAAAAATTAAAGGTAAGTTAGTGAGGGGTGATCAATGCTAGACAAAGGGCTAACATGCCGGCCTGTTCTGCTTTTTCGCGTTTTGCCTACCTATGCCCAATCAGACTATCAAGACCCCCTGCATCGGCCTCTGCTCCACTGTTTACGGGGACTTGGTGTGCCGTGGCTGCAAGCGTTTCCACCATGAAGTGATTCACTGGAACGGTTACAACGAGGAAGAAAAACGTGCCGTGTGGCTGCGTCTCGAGCAGTTGCTGGTGCAGGTCATGGCCGCAAAACTGGAAGTTTTCGACCCCTGGCGCCTGCGCCAGCAGCTGGAATCACGAAAAATCCGCTTCGTGCCCCACCAATCGGAATATTGCTGGGCCTATCAGCTGATTGCCCGGGGCGCGCGGGTGATCAATAACCTGGAAGCCTACGGGATGGTGTTGCTGCCGGAGTTTCGCGAGTGGAACCTGCCGGAGTTGCGTGATGCCATTGATCGGGAATTCTTCCTGCTGTCCGAGGCGCACTACCAGCGCTACATAGCGCCGGGGTTTCTCAAGGACAATTTCGGCGGTTGAGCCGCCCATGACATCGCCGGATCGTCATCGCGAGCAGGCTGCGGGGGACGATCCGGCGATAACGGTCTTGCAGGCGCCTTACTTGCCGGCGCTCACCAATTCCTCCAGGTGATCCATGATTTCCTGCGGCTTGAGCACCAGCACGTCGCTTTCCAGGGCATCGAGCACCACTTCCGCGGTATTGCCGATCAGGGCCCCGGAGAATCCGCTGCGCGCCACGGTGCCGATCACCGTGACCGAGGCCTGCAGTTTATGGGCGGCGTGGGGGATCAAGACGTCAGCCGGGCCTTCTTCGATGTGCAGGTGGTCGTTGTCGATGTCGAACTCGGCCTGGAACGCCTTGCACTGTTCGCGGTAGCGCGCCTCGATGGTCTCCTTGAGCTGGAACACCGGGTCGGCGGCCGACAGCATGGGCGACGGGTGGGCGGTGATCACGTGCAACTGGGCCTTGGCCAGATGGGCGATGTCGAAACCATGGTCGACGATGCTGGCGTGCAACACCCGGTGTTCGGGGTCGCTGTTGCCGACGTCGATGGCCGCCAGAATGGTGCCGCCGGTCCAGGGTTTCGCGGTTTTCACCAGCAACACCGGGCTGGGGCACTGGCGCAGCAGCTTCCAGTCGTCGGGGGTCAGCAGGAATTTTTTCAGCGGGTTGTCGGCAAAGTGCTGCTTGACCACCAGCCCGCAGCCTTCGGCTTGCTGTACGTCGATGATGGTCTGGTGCAGGCTGTCGTGCCAGGCCTGCTCGGTGGTGACGCTGTAGCCTTCGTCGAGCAGGCTGGCCTTGAGCACGGTCAACAGCGCCGAGTGCTCCTGCTTTTTATCGCAAATCAGCAGATGCAGATGGGCCTGGGTCACCCCGGCGATCAGTTTGGCGCGCTTGAGGGCCAGGCTTTCGTCGGGCAGTGGCTCGATCACCACCAGGATACTGCGAATGGCTTGCATGGTCAGACTCTCCGCTGAATGAAAATGGCCTCGTTGCTCAACTATAGTTGCTGGTCGCGGCCTGGGGTCTTGATGCATATCAAGTGTAGCGACTGGTGGTCTGCCGGCAGGCCGGTATAATCGCGCCCTTCGCTGTGAACCTATTGCCCGTGAGTCCCATGTTACTGACCCCTGAAATCGTCGCCGTCCTGCCCAATGCGCCTGTTGAACTGTCGGAAGCGAGCCAATGATCCTTCCTGAAATTCACCAGTTCCTGGGTTGCCGCACGCCGGACGGCTGGGTTCAGGCAGCACTGGCTGATCAGGAAACCCTGCTGATCGACCACAAGAATTGCGAGTTCAAGGCGGCCAGCACCGCCTTGAGCCTGATCGCCAAGTATCACTCCCATGTCGACCTGATCAACCTGATGTCGCGCCTGGCCCGGGAAGAACTGGTGCACCACGAGCAAGTCATGCGCCTGATGAAAAAGCGCAAGATCGAACTGCGCCAGCTGTCTGCAGGGCGCTACGCCTCGGGCCTGCGCAAGGTGGTACGCAGTCATGAGCCGGTAAAGCTGGTGGACACCCTGGTGGTCGGAGCCTTTATCGAGGCCCGCAGCTGCGAGCGCTTTGAAGCGCTGGTGCCGCACCTGGACGAAGAACTGGGCAAGTTCTACTTCGGCCTGCTGAAAAGCGAGGCCCGGCATTTCCAGGGCTACCTGAAACTGGCCTACCAGTACGGCGACGCCAAGGACATCGCGCAGGTGATCGACAGGGTACGCGCCGCCGAGCAGGAACTGATCGAGTCCCCGGACGTCGAGTTTCGCTTCCATAGCGGTGTGCCAACGCTCTGACGGGCCGCCTCAAACACCTTGGGGCATCTCACATGACCCGTGGCGAGCGAGCTTGCTCGCGCTGGGCAGCGAAGCGGCCCCAAAAACCTGGGCACTGGGTTATACCTGAAGGACTGCAATAGTCTTGTTAGGGGCGCTTCGCACCCCAGCGCGAGCAAGCTCGCTCGCCACGGGGTAGTGCTCATGCTCGGCTCAGGCCCAGGCGCTGATGCCATTGGGCGATGGACTCCTCTGGATAGACGTCGAACTGTCGGTCGCCAGGATGCGCCTCGACTTCCACCCAGGGGGCCCTGGACCCGAGCATCAAGTGGGTATGCTGCGGCGGTATCGGCAGCGGGGTGTCGATGGCCGATGCAAACGGATGGATCAATTCCGGCCACTCAGGGCTGAACAGCCATAATCCCGAGCCGCACAGCGCGCAGAAATGCCGCTCGGCGGTGCTGCGACGGGCGCGTTGGTCGCCGTCTTCCTTGAGCCGCGCATGGTAAATCGTGATGTGCTTGCGCCCGCGTACTTTCAGGCTGGCGGCATCGCCCCCGAGGTTGATCGCATAACCGCCGGCGCCCTGGGTCTTGCGGCAGATCGAGCAATAACACCGTTGATAGGGGTAGGGGTGGGCGCTGGTCACACTGAACGACACCGCGCCGCAGTGGCAGGAGCCTTCGAGTTGCATGGAAACCTCCCGTCAATCTTGAGTTTGTCCATGCAAGCCTAGTCCTTCAGCGATCCTCGGTCGGCACCAGAATCGCATCGCCGGTGGCCACCAGTTTCAGTTGATCGCCGTTCTGGGCGAACAACTCGGCGCGGGCGAACACCTGCTTTTTACCAGCCTTGATCACGGTTGCCCGGGCAATGAACACTTCACCAACGGCCGGTGCCAGGCAGTTCACGGAAAAGTGCGAGGCTAATACATTGCCGGCCACCGTTCCCGCCGCAAATCCGCAGGCGGTATCCAGTAGCGCGCCGATCAGCCCCGCATGCAGGAACCCGGCATATTGCGCCATGTCGGACTCGCGAAAGGCCATCGACAGTTCCACCTCGCCGCTGGCGGCATGGGTGACTTCGAAGCCGCCCCAGCGGTTGAAGGCCGAGGTCGAGTTGATCCGTTTCAGTGTATCGAGCATGGCGATTCCCTCCGGTTGAGGGGGTCACCATGCGCCGGGCATGAGGGGATGTCATTGCCGATAAGGGAAGGTGATGAGCGGCAGGCCTGATGGTGAATACACCTGCCCGGTCACGGTCTTGCTGGAGGCCACCGATTGCGGGCAGGCCGCACTATAATTAGTCAGTGTCGGTGTGGCTGTGGCGCCACAACGCATCGGGAATCCCTTGTGCCCGCCTGAACGGCAGCGGGTGGCACAGCCGGTGGGATGAGCCGTCCGCTTGATGACACGATAGAGGCACCTGCCATGAAAAATCATTCTTTCCAGCATTACTCCCACGACGTGGGAGCGGCCGTGCACGACGCGTGGATAACGACCCGGGTGAAATCAGCCCTGGCCTTTGCAGACACGAACCTGGCCTTGCACATCAATGTCAAAACCCACGCGGGTATCGTGGCATTGAGCGGTCGGGTCAATACCCACAAGCAATGTGAACAGGCCGTGGCGATCGCCCGCTCAGTGCCTGGCGTCGCAGAGGTCGATGCCAAGGAACTGCTGACCCATGTGTTCACCCCCGGCGGCATCTCTGAACCGCCAAACGCTGAAGAAAGCGCCGAAGACCGCACGCAGTCGTCGAAAAAAATCGACGATCAATGACCCGGTCAACCTTGTGAACGCAGCGCTCCCGACAAGGATTGGGGAGCGCCGCGTGGTCGTGCCGGCTGGATAGCCTTGCCGGACACGCTGCCTGGATCCGGTGGGACAGGCCTGGGTCACGATCCAGTCCCGACCGCGCTGGACGCTATTGCACTGCCTGTGGCATCGTCCGGAGGATAAGTCACGCAGTAATCGGGGTTGGAACGATGGTGGCGGGTGAGGTAGGCGGCACACAGATGTCGATGGCAACGCTCAAGGCGTTCAATCGTTGCGTTCTTCAGTTGTCGAGCCTGGCACGCGAGCGTGGCGGGTCTCATTTCATTGCCGAGGGTCTGCAGGCGTTTGGCCAACTGGTGCCTTTTGCATCGGCCTGGTGGGGCGAGATGTCCGGGGCTGAGGCCAGCGTTTCCCCGCAAAGCTGGATGCACGGGCGAATCAATCTGCCCGAGTCGTTTGTCGGCGAGTGGAGCAAGGTCGCAGGTGCGGACGGTTTTGCCCGGACCACCTTGAACCTGCCGGGACAGGTGGTGTGTGACAGCGGCTTCAACGACCCCGATGAGGAGGTCAATGAGTTCGCCCGGCGATACGACCTCTTCTACCTGATGTGCATCACGTTCGAGTTGCCCGAAAGCGGGCTGAATTTCTTCGTTTGCCTGTACCGTGGCCTGGATGACACCGGGTTCAACGAGCGCGAGGCCGGCTTGTTCGCGGCGTTTTGCGATCACTTGCTGCAGTTGTGGCGATTCCAGGTGCAGGACATGATCCGTTCCGACACGGGCGATGGTGCGACGGACTTCGGCGTGGCGCGCATGGACGGCAGCCTGCTGTACGTGGGCGCGCAGTTGTGTGCGGCGATTCAGCGCGAGGTACCGGGCTGGAATGGTTCGGTGCTGCCGGCGGAAGTGATCGCGCAACTGCAGAAAGTGCCTTGTGTGATGCGCCTGGGGCGCAGTGCCCTGACACTGAGCCCGAATGCCGACCACGTGATCCTGTCCCTTGAGGCACAGGCCCGCGGGGTGGTGCTGGCGCCCCGTGAGCGGACCGCCGCCATGCTGTTCGCCGCCGGCCACTCCTACAAGGAAATCGCCAAGATCCTTGCGTTGAGCCCCGCGACCGTGCGCACCTACCTGCGCAACTGCTACCTGCAACTGGGGGTCAAGAGCAAGGTCGAGCTGGGTTCGGCCCTGCGTTCTCACTCCTGATTCCCGTCAGGCAAGCCTCATCATCATAGACGTCCACTGCGGGCGGGCGGAGCACTGCCCGGACCGTTCCCACCAAGTGCCGGTCTCAGTAACGCGTGAACGCTGTTCCCGTGGCGAGCGAGCTTGCTCGCGCTGGGCTGCCCGGCAGCCCCAGGGCCCGTCACCGGGGTTTACCTGAAAGACCGCAACCATCTTGTTGGGGGCGTTTCACGCCCCAGCGGGAGCAAGCGCCCTCGCCACGAAGACAACGTTCAGTCAAGAACAGAGGCGTCGTACACATGCCCCGTGGCGAGCGAGCTTGCTCGCGCTGGGCTGCCCGGCAGCCCCAAGGCCCGTCACCGGGGTTTACCTGAAAGACCGCAACCGTCTTGTTGGGGGCGTTTCACGCCCCAGCGGGAGCAAGCTCCCTCGCCACGAAGACAGCGTTCAATCAAGAGCAGAGGCGTCGTACACATGCCCCGTGGCGAGCGAGCTTGCTCGCGCTGGGCTGCCCGGCAGCCCCAAGGCCCGTCACC
>NZ_JBYTBK010000005.1:81807-81972 GCF_058789115.1 Pseudomonas sp. FW300-N1A1
CCGGGGTTTACCTGAAAGACCGCAACCATCTTGTTGGGGGCGTTTCACGCCCCAGCGGGAGCAAGCGCCCTCGCCACGAAGACAACATTCAGTCAAGAACAGAGGCGTCGTACACATGCCCCGTGGCGAGCGAGCTTGCTCGCGCTGGGCTGCCCGGCAGCCCCA
>NZ_JBYTBK010000005.1:82071-179302 GCF_058789115.1 Pseudomonas sp. FW300-N1A1
AGGGCCCGTCACCGGGGTTTACCTGAAAGACCGCAACCATCTTGTTGGGGGCGTTTCACGCCCCAGCGGGAGCAAGCTCCCTCGCCACGAAGACAACGTTCAGTCAAGAACAGAGGCGTCGTACACATGCTCCGCGGCTTGATTGGTGGGTGCTTACCTGTCTTTGTGGGCGTAAGCCTGCTCTTGCCCCTCCTCATTTGTGGAGGTCCTTTCCGCTCCTGCGTTCTATAGGGTGTGCCCTGCATACCTCACAGGTTGCACGGCAGCGTGTCAGGGCCACTTCCACAATTATAAGAACAGGGGTGAGGCATTTGAGATTGTCCAGGCTGTTTATCGCCATTACCACGACAACGGCGCTTTCCTGCACGGCCCTGATGGGGCAGGTGCAGGCCGCAGCGCCGGCAGACATGGTCATGCGCAACGGTTACGTCTACACCGTCGATGGTCGCAACTCCGTGCAGCAGGCGATTGCCATCGCGGGCGGCAAGATCGTCTATGTGGGCAGCGATGCCGGGCTCGGCCCGTACATCGGTGCGCAGACACGGCAGGTGGACCTGGCGGGGCGCATGCTGATGCCGGGCTTCATCGACGCCCACATGCACCCGGGTGACGGCGGGCGCGCCATGACCTTGTGCGACCTGAAGTACCAGACGATGACCCGGGCGGCGTTCCAGGCGAGCATTCAGGCGTGCCTGGATGCCGACAAGGACAAGGGGCCCGATGTCTGGCTCGAAGTGGGCAGCTGGGACCGCATGGGCATGACCGGGCTCGACGGCGACGCCGACAAGTCGACCCTGGACGCACTGAAGACGGATCGCCCGATTCAGGTCCGTTCCACCGACTTCCATACCGTGTTGACCAACTCCCGTGGCCTGGCGCTCGCCGGCATCAACAAGGACACCGTCAACCCGGGCGACGGCAAGTACGCCCGCGACAGTGCCGGCAATCCGACTGGCATCTGCGAGGACGGAGCGGCCGAGGCCATGGCCGCGGTGGTGCCGCCGGCCACTGACGCCGAGAAGCTGAACCAGGCCCGTGCCGCGCTGGATGCTCTGCGTCAGCAGGGCATTACCAGCTTCTTCGACGCCCTGTCGGGCCCGGAAAACGCCAAGGCCTTCAGCGCCCTGCAACAGTCAGGTGAGTTGACGGCCCGGGCCTTGCTGGCGATCAAACTGGACCCGGCCGCCGCCTCAGCGGACCCGGCCAAGACCATCGCCGAGGCCAAGGCGCTGGCCAGCACCTTCGACCAGGGCGAGGCCAAGGTGGCGCCGGGGGTGAACATGCGTCACGTCAAACTGTTCATGGACGGCATCATCAACGCCCCGGCCGATACCGGAGCCCTGTTGACCCCCTACCTGCACAACACCGGAACCGACAAGGCGCCCCAGTGGACCCCCGGGAAAAACCTCGGCGAACTGTACTTCCCGGCGCAAGTGCTCAATCCGTTGCTGCTGCAGGCGGTCCAGGCCGGCCTTGACCCGCATCTGCACGCCACTGGGGAGCGGGCGGTGCGCGACGCGCTCAATAGCATCGAATACGTGCGCCGCCAAATGCCCGGCAATGGGTTCCGCCCGGCGATCACCCATGCCGAGACGGTGGACCCCGCCGATTACGGACGCTTCAAGGCGCTGGATGTGACCGCCAACATGTCATTCCAGTGGGCCCAGCAGGCGCCGTCCACGGTCGACGGCACCAACGAGCACCTGGGCGCCGAGCGTTTTGCCCGCATGGAGCCCTCGGGCAGCATCAGCCGCGCAGGTGGTCGGGTGGCCTATGGCAGTGACTGGCCGGTTGACCCGCTGGATGAATTCCTCGCGCTGAAGATTGGCGTAACCCGCTCGGGCGATCCGCTGAACCCCCACAGCTATGGCCCCAAGTACGCCGGCAGGCTCAATGGCGACCCTGCATTGACGCGGGCCGAAGTGCTGCGGTCCATCACCTTGAATGCCGCCGAGCAACTGCGCCTGGAGGCCGTCGTCGGCTCGCTTGAGGTCGGCAAGTTCGCTGACCTGATCGTGCTGGACAAGAACTTCATGCAAGCACCTGAAGAGGAACTGGCTCGCAACAGCGTGCTGCTGACCCTGGTCGGCGGCAAGGTGGTGTGGGCCAAGGCACCGTTCACCGGCCTTGCGCCGACGGCGTCGACCCAGGCTTCGATTTCCCGATCCGCCCAATAGAAAACTAGAGAGCGTTCCGATGCAAAGATTTATTCCAAACCTGTTGGCCGCCGCATTGGCCTTATCCTCGGTGCAGGCGATGGCCGCCGCCGATCTCGTACTGTTCAACGGCAAGGTGTTTACCGCCGAACCCGGGCAGGGGCTGGTCCAGGCGGTGGCGGTGCAGGATGGCAAGATTCTCAAGGTCGGCAGCGATGCCGAAATCAACGCCTTGGCCGACGCCAGTACCCAGCGTATCGATCTGGCGGGCAAGGTGCTGATGCCCGGGATGATCGATACCCATAGCCACCCGGTGGTGGGCGCGTTCGACAGCCTGCGCGCCAACCTGCTGGACGAAGTCAAGCCGATGCCGGAGCTTGAGCAGTGGTTGATCGAGCAGGATAAGGCAGGCCGAGCCCGTGCCGGTGACGTGATCAGCATTGCCGGGACGAGTTCGGCTTACTGGGAAAAAAGCCGCGAGCTCGGGAAGGTATTCAACCAGGGCCGCTGGGCCGACCAGCCGATCGTTTTCAGCGGGATCGATGGGCATACCGGCTGGGCCAACAACGCCATGCTCAAGCGCCTGAAGATCGACGCGGTCATGGTCAAGGGCCTGTCGGAACAAGAGCGCAGCTATGTGGGCCACGAGAAGGACTTCACCCCTAACGGCTACTTTGCCGAGTCGCTTTGGGACAAGGTGCGCAACGGCATTCCCGCGCCGGATGAAGCGACCATGGTCAAGGCCGCCCGCGAGGCGGTGAAGATCAACAATGAATATGGCGTCACCGCCTGGATGGACGCGGCCTCGAACGGCGGCAGCGAAGATTCGCTGTTCGACTTCAAGGCCACCCCGGACAGTGTCGGCGTACTGCCGCTGTACCGTGAGCTGGCGCAGAAGGGCGAACTCACTGCCCACGTCGCGGCGCTGCTGGTGACCAACCCCAAGAGCAAGCCCGCAGACCTGGAAGTCCTGGCCACGGTGATGAAGAAGTTCGAGGGTGTGCCCAACCTGACGTTCCCCGGGATCAAGGTGTTTGCCGACGGTGTCCTGGAGTACCCGGGGCAAACGGCCGCGGTCATCGTACCGTTCAAGAACAGCCACAAGAACGGGCAACTGCTGATCGACCCGGCGCACTTCGGTGAGCTGGTGGTGGCGGCGGAGAAGCGTGACTGGATCGTGCACATGCATGCGGTCGGCGACCGGGCCGTGCGTGAGTCGCTCAATGGCTTCGAATACGCGCGCAAGCTCAATCCGCAGCCGATGCCCCATAGCATCAGCCACCTGCAACTGGTCAACCCCAAGGAGTTCCCGCGCTTCAAGCAACTGGGGGTGATCGCCTCCATGCAATTGCTCTGGGCCACCGGTGAGAGCTACACGGTCGAACTGGTCAAGCCGTACATCAGCGCCTTTGCCTACGGTTACCAGTACCCGGCCAATTCCCTGCAACACGCCGGGGCGATGATCGCCGGTGCCAGTGACTGGCCGGTGTCCAGCCCCAACCCATGGAACGCCATTGCCCAGGCCATCACGCGCAAGGGGCCGCTGGGAGTGTTGAACGCCAAGGAAAGCGTCGACCGCCAGACCATGTTCCAGGCCTACACCCTCAACGCCGCCAAGACCCTGCGCCTGGAGAAACAGATCGGCTCGCTGGCGCCCGGCAAGCAGGCTGACCTGATCATCCTCGACCGCGATGTGTTCAAGGTCAGCAACGAGGACCTGTCCGAAACCAAGGTCCTGAACACCTTCTTTGCCGGCAAACAGGTGTACGGCCCGGCGTCCTGACCAGCGCTTCACCCGTCGCACGCAACAACTGCCTGGCTCCTCCCGCATCGAGGGGCCTGGCATCGCCTTGCCCGAAATTACCCGCACACTCAAAAACAACAATAAGGGTTTTACATGAACGCACGCTCAATCTTCGCCCTGGCCGGCCTGATACTGGCCCCCCTGACCGCACAGGCCCTGACCCTCAATGACGACTTCAGCCTCGACGTCACCCTGGGCGCCGTCAGCGACTATCGCACCCGTGGTATTTCGCAGACCCTGGGCGACCCGGCGATTCAGGGTGGCGCCACATTGCTGCACAGCAGTGGCCTGTACATCGGCGCCTGGACCTCGAACGTGGACTTTGGCGGTGGCTACAAGACGCGCCAGGAGCTCGAGTACTACGCCGGCTACTACTGGCAGGCGACCGAGGCCATCAGCCTCGACCTTGGCTACATCAAGTACGACTACCCCAAGGAAGGCCAATTCAACATGAGTGAGGTCTACGCCGTCCTTGACCTGTACGGGGTCAAGCTTGGCGCCAACTACTCCAACGATACGCCCAACTACTTTGGTGAAGACCAGGACACCCTGTACGCCTACCTGGGCTACACACTCGCCTTACCGGCCGAGTTCGGCTTGGACCTGCGCGTGGGGCACAACGACGTGAAGGATCCGGCGTTCTGGACTGCCAGCGGTGATAATCGCGAGTCCTACTACGAGTGGGAGGCCAAGCTGACCCGTGACTTCGTGGGCGTGACCTGGGGGCTGAGCTATGTCGACACCGACCTGTCAAAAAGCGAATGCGCCAGTTGGTATGGCTATGACGACCTGTGCGGGGCCACGGTGGTAGCCAGCGCCAGCAAAACATTCTAAGTTCACGGCCGTACAACAAAAACAACAGCCGCTTTCGGTTCCGCCAAGGAAACACCCCCATGACCCAGGTCATCGATAGTCCCAAACGCAGTTCACTGATCGAGACACGCTCGATCGATTTCATTCCCGAGGCCGAGCGTCACGGCAGTCTCTACAGTCAGTTCACCTTGTGGCTCGGCGCCAACCTGCAGATCACCGCCATCGTCACCGGGGCCCTGGCCGTGGTGCTGGGTGGCGATGTGTTCTGGTCGCTGATCGGCTTGCTGATCGGTCAACTGCTGGGCGGCGCGGTGGTAGCGCTGCACGCAGCGCAGGGGCCCAAGCTCGGGTTGCCGCAGATGATCTCCAGCCGCGTGCAGTTCGGCGTCTATGGCGCGGCCATCCCGATTGTGCTGGTGTGCCTGATGTACCTGGGTTTCAGCGCCACCGGCGCGGTGCTGTCAGGGCAGGCCATCGCCCAGTTGATCAGTGTCAGCGACAGCGCCGGCATCCTGATTTTTGCCGCCTGCATCGCGTTCCTGACGATCTTCGGCTATCGGGTCATTCACCTGGTGGGCCGGGTGGCCAGTGTGCTGGGCATCATTGCCTTTGCTTACCTGTTTACCCGCCTGATGACCCTCAACGACATCGGCCTGTTGCTGGACAATCGCCACTTCAGCTGGAGCACCTTCCTGCTGGCGGTGTCCCTGTCGGCATCCTGGCAGATCGCCTTTGGTCCCTACGTGGCCGACTACTCGCGCTACCTGCCGAGCAAGACGTCGTCGTGGAAAACCTTCGCCGCCGTCGGCCTGGGTACGGTGCTGGGCGCCCAGGCGTCGATGGTGCTGGGGGTGTTTGCCGCGGCGTTGGCCGGGGCCAATTTTCGTGGGCATGAAGTCGCGACCATCGTCGGCCTGGGCAGCACCGGGGTGATGGCCTCCTTGCTGTACCTGAGCGTGGTCTTCGGCAAGGTCACGGTGTCCACCCTCAACGCCTACGGCAGCTTCATGTGCGTGGCCACCATCATCAGCGGCTTCCGCCGTCGCCTGGAGATTACCGCCGGGCAACGCATGGTGTTCGTGCTGCTGATTGTCGCGGCATCCACCACGCTGGCGCTGCTGGGGCAGTACTCGTTTCTCACCTCGTTCAAATATTTCATCCTGTTCCTGCTGACCTTCTTCACCCCCTGGAGCGCGATCAACCTGGTGGATTACTACTTCATCAACAAAGAGCGCTATGACATCCCGGCATTGTCCGATCCAGCGGGGCGGTATGGTCGCTGGAACCTGTTGGGGATCGGGACGTACGTCGTCGGCGTGTTGATCCAGTTGCCGTTTGTCGACACCCATTTCTACTCGGGACCGATGGTCGCGCAGTTGGGTGGCGTGGATATTTCCTGGATCGTCGGGCTGGTGGTGCCAGGCCTGCTGTATTACCTGCTGGCCCGCTCGTCCGCCATGGCCGCGTTGCCCGAGCCAGGCAGCAAGGCTTGAGTGTATAGACCAGCGAGCGCTCACCCGGACGGGTGGGCGTTCCTCGGTCCGAGGGGGCTGGCCTGGCGCCCAATACGAAACGTCAGGTGTCTTGTTACTGCAATCCGAAACTCGCCGTCAGGCGCTCAATGATCCTGTCCAGCGTTCCCTTCAGGCCAATGGCCTTCAGATCAATTTCTTCTTTCGCCAGGCGATCCAGAAACGCTCTCATGTCATTCCAGATGCTGTCTGGCAATTGAATGGGGGTCATCTGTCAATTGACCGCTCAGCTGCAATACATCATTTCGATGCTTGCGAATGTTCTTACTGTCTACTTGCTCCCCGGCCCGTTTACGGGCTGACAAGTCGAGCCAAGCAACCGCTTTGAATGGAATCAGCCGGTCGGCCTTGATGTAGGTCACTGCTGCAGTGTTCTGCAGGCCATCCATGAGAAATGCATAGTAGGTATCGTCGAGCAGAATTGCGGACAGACTGGATACCGATTCGTCTGTGGGAATGGGTCTCAGGGTGGCATTCTCGGGGTGCTCAAGCCCTTCGGGAGCACGAGAAAACAGTTCAATCTGTACGGGGAAAGTATCATTTTCCGGATTCTGAAAACGGTAGAAAATGGGTCTTTCGCCACCAACTTGCTTGATCTGGTATCCACCTGCCTTGATGAAGTCCCAGAAGTGGACAACAAACTCAGTATTCAGTGCCTCAATGACCAGAACGATGTCCAGATCCTTGGTGGTCCGGAACGATTCCCCCGGCCTCATCCATCGTCAGCCAGGAGGCAACACCACCAATCAGTACGTACTGATCGCGATAGGCGATGAAGTGCTTTGCGAAAACATCTAGTCCTCTGATTTCAGCCATTCGACCTTCTCCTTGATTTCATCCAGTGCTATCTGGATACGTTCATCCGGGTTGTCCTCCAGACTCAGCAGTAACGATGCTTCATCTGCTATATGGTTTTCAGTCTTTAGGCTTCTGTAGGCCCAGATTTCGACCCATGCCCTGGTTTCATCCACTGAGTCCGCCACCTTGAGCGCGTTCTGTTCGACCATGGCATCGAACTGTTTCTTGGTCATGCCATAGACCGGCTGTACGGGCTCGGCAAGCATTGTGTATTTCGCGAGCGCGGTCTCGCCGGCGAGAAAAACGCCGTTCACCAAGGGTAGCTTTCTGTCGATGGCGACCTTTCGCTTGACGGGTGAGCGCATGTACCGGCGTGCATGGCTGAAAACCCGAGTACGAGAAGATCCGAACGAATACAAATTCATGAACCCCTGGCTTGGCGCGGCTTCCAGAATGCGTAGTTTCAGAAGCTGGTTAATCACTTTGGAGAGGGTAACGCGGCTGTAGTTGAACCCGCCCATGATGGCATTAGACGTATAGAGCGTATCGCTTCCCCAGTCTTGAGTCAGACAGCCCAGTAACATGGCCTGTGCTGCGGGTAGCAAGACCGTTACCTCTTCTTCATTTCTACGGGTGCGAACGCTCTCGCGCAGATCCATGGCAAGCTCAGGAATGAACATCTGGTAGCCGGGCTGGATGAAATTGATGTGATGTGCGATCAGGCTGCGGCGCTCAGGCGCCGATAGGGATTTGCACACGTACACCACCACCTCGTCCGTTGCTTTTCGTACTAGCGTGATGTGTTTTGCGAGTGCCACGGCGCCGGGGTATTCATCTTCCACAGGCAGTAGCAGAAGCATCGAGAGTGTCGATTTGCTGCTGATCAGAATGTTCAGGTGGAGGAGGGTGTAGGCATCCTTGATATGAAAGGGAACCCTCAGTTCAGAGGTCGGGTTCAGGTGCGCCTCCACACCCAGTGTCGATTCGATGTAAACCTTAATGTCGTCTCGTAACCTGGTCATTTCAAGTCATCGTGTAAACTAATTTTTATCACTGTAAGTCATGATTGTTTACGAGTCAAAAAAGTAGATTACAGCTTGGTGTGGGGCTATGGAGAAATCACCTGGACCGAGTAAGTGCAGTTGAAAAGGATGTAAAAAGTCCGATACCAGACATCCGGTATCGGATTTTCGAGGGAGCCCGCGCTTGGTCTCAAATACGAAAAAGCCCGCACAAGGCGGGCTTTGGAAATCGAGTAGGTGGCCGGTGCTGGTCTCCGGCTTACAAGGTTTATCAGGCCTCTCACAGAAAAGATTATTCAAATTGGGCTTTTCTGCTTCACACGGCATAAGGGCTGGATCCCAGCGCGGAGATCTTTCTAACCGTGTACCCTTCGGAACGCGCCCCACGTTTCCTTGCTATCCTCTTGCGCATCAGTCTGCGTCTTCACCTACACCTTCAGGATAGCAAAGCTTGCTCGAAGCAAGTCGGGCTTGTTAGACCGATTGCGCTCAAGGGAAAAGGCGGCAAGCTGGAAAAATGCTATCGCCTGCCGGCTCTCCCGGCGGCCCTCAGAAAGAATGAGCCTCTACCACCTGCTTGACCCTGGCGAGCGCTTGCTCAAGCGTGTCCAGCGCCAGCGAACCCAATGCGAGCCTGATCGCGTGAGGCGGGTGGGCGGAGGTTGCGAAGGGCTCGGCGGTGGACACTGAAACCTGCTGCTCCATCAGTGCCGTCGCGATCCGGTCGGCTCGAACCTCTTCGCCCAGCGGCAGCCAGAGGCAGTAGGAGTTGGGATGGCTGATGCAGGTCAAGCCGGACAACGCGGCCCTGGCCAGGGTTTGCCGGTGGGCGGCATCCCGACGTTTCTCTCCCTCCAGGCGCGTGACCGTGCCGTCGTCGAGCCACTGGCAGGCAATCGAGGTCATCACGCCCGGGGTGTTCCAGACCGTGGCGCGGATGGCTCTTTCCAGGGCTGGGACCCAGCCGACAGGCGCCGCGACAAAGCCGACGCGCAGGCCGGTGGCGACGCTTTTCGACAGGCCGGACACGTACACCGTTCTTTCCGGCGCCCGTGCCGCCAGGGGCGCCGGCGGATCTTCGGCGAGGAAGGCATAGGCGGCGTCTTCGATGATGATCAGATCATGCTCGCGGGCGATGCGCACCAGGCGTTGCCGCCAGTCCTCGCTGGCGACCCAGCTTAACGGGTTGTGCAGGGTCGGCATGGTGTACACCGCCCGTACCTTTCTGCGTTTGCACAGGTGCGCCAGGGCATCCAGGTCCGGTTCGCAGCCGGCAGAGGGGATGGGCGCCAACTCCAGGCGCTGGGTGTCGGCGAGGACTTTAAAACCGGGGTAGGTCAGCGCATCCGTCGCCACCACATCGCCCGGGCGCAGCAACCCCATGACGGTCGTCGCCAGGCCGTGCTGAGCGCCACTGACCATCAGCACCTGTTCCTCACCGACGTCCAGGCCCCTGCAACGCAGATGCCGGGCCACGGCGGCGCGCTCATGGGGACGGCCGCCGTGGGGCTGATAGCGCAGCAAGGCTTCCAGATCGCCCGACGTCGCCAACTGGCGCAAGGCGCCCCGCAGCAACTCGGCCTGACCGGGTAGGGCGGGGTAGTTGAAGTTCAGATCCAGTACGCCCGAAGCGACTGCGTGCTGGTCGATGCCCAACCCTGGCGGTAACGAGGTCTCCCGGACAAAGGTGCCGCGCCCGGCTTCGCCGCTGACCAGCCCCATGGCCTCCAGCTCCCCATAGACACGGGTCGCGGTGGCCAGTGCCAGGCCTTCGCGGGTCGCCAGTTCGCGGTGGGTGGGCAGGCGCGTACCCGGTGTCAGGCGTCCGGCACGAATGTCGGCGGCGAACGCGTCCACCAGGGACTTGTAGCGGGAGCGGGCCATGGCGTTGTATCCAGTACAATAATTTGATTGTACTGATTATTCGCCATAGCCTGCGCCTGTACAACCGCCGACCTGCGGCGGCTGCCAGTCACGTCTGTGCGAAGGCCCCCTCATGCATATCGCGATTCTCACGTTCGAAGGTTACAACGAACTCGACTCCCTCATCGCGCTCGGCGTTCTCAACCGCGTCAAGAAACCGGGATGGCGCGTATCGATTGCCAGCCCGAGCGCCCGCGTCCGCTCGATGAACGGGGTGGTGATCGAGTCCACTGCCACGCTGCATGAGGCCAGTGAAGCCGAGGCGGTCATCATCGGCAGTGGCTCGCTGACACGCGAAGTCGTCGCCGACAGCGCCCTGATGGGGCAACTGCAACTTGATCCGTCACGGCAACTGCTGGGGGCGCAATGTTCGGGCACCCTGGTGTTGGCAAAACTGGGTCTGCTCGATGGCGTGCCGGCGTGTACCGACCTGACCACCAAGCCCTGGGTCCAGGCGGCTGGCGTTGATGTGCTGAACCAGGCGTTCTTCGCCAAAGGCAACGTCGCCACGGCTGGCGGATGCCTGGCCTCGCCCTATCTCGCGGCCTGGGTCATTGCGCGCCTGGAAGGTGTCGAAGCGGCCGAAAGCGCATTGCACTACGTGGCCCCGGTGGGGGAAAAGGAAGCGTACGTGGCGCGCGGGATGGGCAATATCGCGCGGTATCTGTAGGCGCAGCGGTTAACGGCCAGATGCTGCCGTTACTCGGTGGCGTCAACGGCCTCGTGGTACTGGATGCGATCGGTTGGCAGCGACGGCTTCCGGGCCGAGGCCCCGGGCGGGATTGGAGCGTACACGGCCCCAATCCCGCCAACGGCTATGGCTTGTCCGCCAGCAGCGGTGGGGTTCGAGGCGGGATCAGGCGCTGGGTCCCGGTCGACTCAAATGCCGAGGCCAAGCGCAGCAGCGTCGAATCGTCATAGGCCCGACCGGCAAAGGTCAGCCCGACGGGCATGCCGATGTCCGGCATGACGCCCATTGGCACGGTGACCGTGGGCACGCCCAGATGGCGGATGGCAAGGTTGCCGTTGGCGACCCAGACACCGTTGCTCCAGGCAATGTCCGCCGACTGCGGATCGACATCGGCATTCGCCGGCGCCACGTCGGCCACTGTCGGGAACAGCACCGCATCGAGCCCCAGCCGGTCCATCCAGTCCTCGAGATCGATGCGCCGGGTCTGTTCCAGGCCCCGCAGACCGTCAGGCACGGTGCTGATCTGGTCCCAGGGGGTAATGCCTCGCTCGGCCATCCGAACGTACTCATCCATGCCCGCGGCAAGGTCGCCTTCCCGGTTGGGGAGGGTTCCCGGGTCGTGGGGGAAAATCAGCGGTCCGTCCACGTCGACCAGGCGGTTCAACCTGGGGTCGCCATTGGCCTGGAGAAAGTCATCGAACGCCCAGGCCGTCAGGTCCCACAACTCATGGTGCAGGAACTCCTTGGACACCAGGCCCCGGTTGTATACGGTCGGCGCACCGGGACGATCACCCTCGCAATTGGAGACCAGCGGGAAATCGACCTCGATCACTTCGGCGCCAGCGGCTTCAAGTGCCTGGCGAGCCGCTTCCCAGAGCCCGATCACCGAGGGCCGGGTATTGATTCGCTGGCCTGTCGGGCCACCGATACCTGGCGCATCCGCCGTGCCCGCTTCGGGGTCGGCGTTGATGTACATGCGCGGCACGCCCAGGCGCTTGCCCGCCAGTGCCGAGGCATTCGCGGCGAGCTCCAGATAGGAGGCCGGACGCACCGAGGCGACGCTCGGCAGGGGCACCCAGGGTTGCATGCGCCACAGGTCGCCCCGGGTGTCGGGGTCCTCCGCGACCACCACGTCGAGCACCTCGAGCAGGTCCGCCATGGTTCGGGCGAACGGCACCACAACGTCCATGGTGGGTGTCAGCGGCCAGTTGCCGCGTACCGAGATCACCCCGCGTGACGGTGTATAGGCACACAAGCCATTGTTCGAGGCCGGACCCCGTCCGCTGGACCAGGTTTCTTCCGCCAGGCCGAACGCGGCGAAACTGGCCGCGGTGGCGGTGCCTGCGCCGTTGGACGAGCCCGAGGCGAAGGGGGCGGTGAGGTAGTCCGCATTGTACGGACTCTCCGCCCGACCATAGACCCCGCGCTGCATGCCGCCGTTGGCCATGGGCGGCATATTGGTCTTGCCCAGGCAGATCGCGCCCGCGCCGCGCAGCCGTTCGATGGTGAACGCATCGCGATGGGCGATCAGGGTGGCGAAGGCCGGGCTGCCAGAGGCTGCGGTGAGCCCCTTGACCAGGTAACTGTCCTTGGCGGTGTAGGGGATGCCATCGAGCGGACCCAGTGTCTGGCCCTTGGCCCGACGGGCATCGGAGGCCTGCGCCTCAATGAGTGCGTCGGGGTTGCGCACCACCACCGCGTTGAGGGCGGTGGACGTCTCGGGGCCGTCGTAGGCCTCGATCCTGGCGAGATAGGCCTGGACCAGCTCAACCGCCGTGGTCTGGCCTGATTCGAGCGCTGCGCGCAGTTGGGCAATGGAAACCTCGGTGACCTCGATCATGGGGTTACCACCGTCGGCAGATGAGGGGCGTGGTGAAGGTTTCCATCACGCGGGATCCTGTGCTCAGGGGCATCACTTGTCTCAAACTGGGTGTTCATATCGGTTCTCATGCGCAGCATGCGTCAGGTGGTAAGCGCATAGTTTACTGGCGATTGCCCATTCGAAAAGCACCCGTCTGCACCTTTCGGGTTTTCCCGGTCGTGAGGGATTCTTGATCACCGTCAATCGCCCGAGTCAGCCGACGCTGTAGCCTGCACGACAACCCGTTGCTGTCGTCGAAACCACAAGGTCTGTTGCCCATGAGCGAAGTTGTGCTGACTCACCTCGATTCCGATGGCCACGCGCGGATGGTCGATGTCACCGAAAAAAGCGTGACCTGCCGCGAAGCCATTGCCGAAGCCTGGGTGCGGATGCGTGCCGACACCGCGCAGTTGATTGTCAGCGGTGGCCATCCCAAGGGAGACGTGTTCGCGGTGGCGCGGATTGCCGGGATCCAGGCGGCCAAGCGCACCAGCGAATTGATTCCGCTGTGTCATCCGTTGCTCCTGAGCAGCGTCAGCGTGACGTTGAGCCTGGAGAGCGACAATCGAGTGCGCATCGTCGCAGGCTGCAAGCTGGCCGGGCAGACCGGGGTCGAGATGGAAGCGTTGACCGCCGCCAGTGTCTCCGCCTTGACGTTGTATGACATGTGCAAGGCGGTGGACCGTGGCATGAGCATCGAGTCGGTGCGTTTGCTGCACAAGAGCGGCGGCAAGAGCGGCATCTATGAGGCGCCAACCCCATGAAACTCACTGTGCATTATTTCTCCCGCTACCGCGAAACCGTGGGGCGCGACGCCGAAGTCATCGAGGGGCAGTTCGCCTCGCTCGATCAATTGCGCCAGCACCTGGCAGGCCGCTCCGGCGCCTGGCAGGTACTGGCCGAGCAGCACCTCATGTGTGCCCGCAACCAGGACATGTGTGGGCTCGACGAACCCCTGAAGGACGGCGATGAAGTGGCGTTCTTCCCCACCGTGACAGGGGGCTGAGACGATGATTCGAGTGCAGGCCGCCTGTTTTGATCCCGGCGCCGAAGTCAACGCCCTGCAGGCCGGCAGCGCAGGGGTGGGCGCGGTGGTGAGCTTTGTCGGATATGTGCGGGATTTCAACGCGGGCCAGGACGTGTGCGGGATGTTCCTTGAACACTACCCGGGCATGACCGAAAAGGCCCTGGGCAAGATCGCCGACGAGGCCCACCAGCGCTGGTCGCTGCTAGGCCTGGAACTCATCCATCGGGTCGGCGCCTTGCAGCCGGGGGACCCGATCGTTTTCGTCGGCGTCACCAGCAGTCACCGTCAGGCGGCTTTCGAGGCCTGTGCCTTTGTCATGGATTACCTGAAAACCCGTGCGCCGTTCTGGAAGAAGGAGCAGGGGGCACAAGGCGCGCAGTGGGTCGAGGGGCGCGACAGCGATCACCAGGCGGCACAACGCTGGGCCGAAGCTGTTCCGGGGGGCACATGAGCTATCCGCTGCTGCTGATCGTGCATCTGTTTGCTGCGCTGGTGTTTATCGGCACGGTGTTCTTCGAAGTCCTGTTCCTGGAAAGCATCCGCAAGCAGCTACCGGCCAAGGTCATGCTGTTGCTCGAGCAGGGCATCGGTCGGCGCGCCAGGACCCTGATGCCCTGGGTCTTGCTGGCGTTGTTCGGTGCCGGGCTGGGCATGGTCTGGTTGCGCTACCTGCCGGTCCTGGCCGCGCCGCTGGCATCGTCGTTCGGCACCTTGCTGCTGTTGAAAATCCTGTTGGCCGTCAGCGTGCTCATGCATTTCTTCACCGCGATGTTCCTGTTCAGGCGCGGGCGCATGAAGGCCCGTTACCTGAATGTGATTCACCACAGCCTGTTCGGGCACATGGTGGCCATCGTACTGTTGGCCAAAGGCATGTTCTATCTGACCTGGTGAACGGGACAGACGGTGGTGCGGCGCGGCACCGGTGCTTGATGCAAATCAAGGAGCCTTGAGCGATAACGCCGGACACTGGCGACCTGCAGCCAGTCTCGGAGCTCTGTCATGGCCGATTTACTCCACGCCCGCCGCGAGCCTTTCGTTCGCCACGACCAAGGCGTGCTCGACCCCAATTGTCATGCCGACACCCGCAAGTTTCATGGCGGGATCGGATCTCTGGATGTGCTGCGGGCATTGCGCGTCAGTCGCCAGAAGTGTCGTCCGCTGTCGTTGAACGTGCAGCTTCCCGCAGGCTTCAGGTCTGACCCCCATTTTCAGTGTCTGCTGCGCGAGATCGACCTGCTGGGGTGTCACCTGGGGGCGGGGCAACGTGTCGAGCAATTCCACCTGGGCGGTGGAACCCCGCAGGCGCAGCCTTTGCAGCGGCTGATGGCGCACCTGCGCAACCGGTTCAACTTTCTCGGCCACGAGTGTGGCGACTACAGCGTCGATGTCGATCTGCATCACACCGATTGGGCGATGATGGGCTTGCTGCGTGACCAGGGGTTCAATCATGTGAGCATCGGTGTCCCGGACATCGGCACCGACGGCGAGCGGTCAGCGACCTGCTACCAGAACCCCGCACCCATTCACTCGCTGATCGATGCCGCCCGTACCTTCGGTTATCGCTCCGTCAACGTCGACCTGGGGTACGGCCACGCCTGGCAGACCCCGCACAGCTTCGCCCTGAAACTGGCGGCCATCATCGAGCTGGAGCCGGATCGCGTGCAGGTATTCGACTACGCCCAGCCGCCACCGCGCTACCGGCATGGGCACCACGCTGCCGATGCCTGCAGCGAGGACGCCAAGGGCGCGATGCGCCGGATCAGTTTTGAACAGCTGCTGGCCGCCGGGTATCAGCCCATTGGCCTGGGGCAGTTTGTCCGCCCCGACGATGACCTGGCGATCGCGCAGGAACGCGGCCGCTTGCGTCGTACCTGCCACGGCTTCACCCGCCACGGCTACTGCGATCATGTCGGCTTCGGGCCGGGCGCCATCAGCCAGTTTGACGAGTTGTATGCGCAAAATACCGAGGACCCTGAGCACTATCTGCAGCAGTTGCACAGCGGCCAGTTGGCAATCTGCCGTGGCTGGCGCTGCGAGGCGGGCGATCAGGTCAGGCAGTTGGTGATGGAGCGCCTGGCCTGTGACCTGGAGCTGGATATCCGGGCCATCGAAAGCCGTTACGGACTGATTTTCCGCCAGTACTTCGCCGCCGCCTGGCAGTGCCTCCAGCAGATGAGCGAGGACGGCCTGGTCGAGCTCTCGGAGCGCTTTATCAGCATTCTTCCGGCCGGACGGCTGGAGGTGGACGCTATCTGCCGGGTGTTCGAACAGGACGTGAACCCTCCTGGGCACTCATCCTCTCAAGAGTTGATCGATCATGATGCCTGTCTTTGATTTCAATCGTGCCCTGGTCCGCAAATATGACCGCCCAGGGCCGCGCTACACCTCCTATCCCACCGCGCCGCAGTTCCATCAGGCCTTTGCGGTCGACGACTATCGGCAAGCGGTGCAGGCCAGCAACCAGTTGGCCGTGCCCAAGCCGCTGTCCGCCTACATCCACATTCCGTTCTGCCAGAGCCTTTGTTACTACTGCGCCTGCAACAAGATCATCACCCGCAAGCCCCAGCGCGCCGTGGAGTACCTGGGCTACCTCAAGCGCGAGATCGCTATGCAGGCGGCCTTGTTCGACCGCACTCGAACACTCACGCAACTGCACCTGGGGGGCGGCACACCGACTTACCTGAGCGACGAACAATTGGCCGAGCTGATGGCGTGCCTGCATCAGGCCTTCAACCTGGATGACAGCGATGACCACGAGTTCTCCATTGAGGTCGACCCGCGCACCATCAGCACCGGGCAGGTGCACACGCTGCGTGGGCTGGGCTTCAATCGCCTGAGCTTCGGCGTGCAGGATTTCGATCCGGCGGTACAGGCGGCGGTCAATCGCCAGCAAAGCGAAGAGCAGATCTATGGGTTGGTCGCTGCCGCGCGCGAGGCGCACTTCAAGTCGGTCAGCGTCGACCTGATCTATGGCCTGCCGTTGCAAACGGTGGACAGCTTCGGTGTCACCCTGGACAAGATCATTGCACTGCACCCCGACCGGATCGCCGCCTACAGTTACGCCCACATGCCGGAACTGGTGCGCGCGCAACGGCTGATTCGCCCGGCCGACATGCCGCCGCCCGAGCGCAAGCTGGAGTTGCTGGAACTGACCATCCGCCGTCTGACCGAGGCCGGTTACGTCTACATCGGCATGGATCACTTCGCCTTGCCCGAGGACGAGCTGACACGGGCCCGGGCCAATGGCACCTTGCAGCGTAACTTCCAGGGGTATTCGACCCATGCCGACTGTGACTTGATCGGCCTGGGCGTGTCGTCGATCGGCAAGGTCGGCGACAGCTACAGCCAGAGCGTCAAGGAGCTTTCGCAGTACTACGCGCGGATCGATCAAGGCCTGTTGCCGGTGCATCGCGGTTACCGCCTGAGTGCCGACGACCTGTTGCGCCGGGAGGTGATCAGCGACCTGATGTGCCATGGCCGAGTCGAATTCGCCCGGTACGAAAGGCGCCATGGCATCGATTTTCGAGAGTACTTTGCCGACGCTCTGGGGCAACTCCAGGAGCATGTTCGTGACGGTCTGGTGCAGATTCATGCCGACGCTTTGCACCTGCTGCCGCAGGGGTACCTGATGATGCGCAGTACGGCCATGGCGTTTGACGCCTACCTCGGGGACGGGCAAAAAGGCCTGTTTTCGCGCACGGTGTGAGCCGCTGGCCGTGCGCTTGACGGCGATCAAGTTTGCCGGCCGTGGCGCTTGCCGAGTGATCGCTGGGGCCCGTAGCGTGTTCCTTGAACCCGCTATCGAATCAGGTATCCCATGGACCCCAGGCATGCGTGCGAACCCTTCTACCAACCGCTGAACAATGAGCAGGCGCTGTTCGAACAGGCCTGGCAGCATGGCATGCCAGTCCTGATCAAGGGCCCCACGGGCTGTGGCAAGACCCGCTTCGTCCAGCACATGGCCCACCGCCTGAACCTGCCGTTGCATACCGTGGCGTGCCACGATGACTTGAGCGCCGCCGACCTGATCGGCCGGCACCTGATTGGCGCCGAGGGCACCTGGTGGCAGGACGGGCCGCTGACCCGCGCGGTGCGCGAAGGGGGCATCTGTTACCTCGACGAAGTGGTCGAGGCCCGCCAGGACACCGTGGTGGTCCTGCATCCATTGGCCGACGACCGTCGTGAGTTGTTCCTGGAGCGCACCGGCGAAGTGCTGCGGGCACCGCCATCCTTCATGTTGGTGGTGTCCTATAACCCCGGTTACCAGAACTTGCTCAAGGGCATGAAGCCCAGTACCCGCCAACGTTTCGTGGCGATGCGCTTCGACTACCCGGCGCCCGCCGAGGAAGCGCGCATCGTCGCTCGCGAGGCCCGGGTGGACGCCGCGCTGGCAAACCAGGTGGTCGGGTTGGGGCAGGCATTGCGTCGCCTGGATCAACATGACCTGGAAGAAGTGGCGTCCACACGCTTGCTGATCTTCACCGCGCGCATGATCGGTGCCGGCATGAATCCCCGCGAGGCCTGCCTGGCCTGCCTGGCCGAGCCGCTGAGCGATGACGGGGTGACGGTGGCCGCGCTGATGGACGTGGTTGATGTCTACTTCGGCTGACACCGCCGGGCGCTCGCGTCGCCACTTGCCGGGGGACCTGGCGATGTGGTTTTTCATCCTCGCCGAGCTGACGGTGTTCGCCATCCTGATTCTGGCATTCGCCGTGACCCAGGCAATCAAGCCGCAACTGTTCGTCGAAAGCCGTCAGTTGCTCAATACGTCCACTGGCCTGGCGATGACCCTGAGCCTTCTCACCGCCGGGCTGTTCGCCGCGCTGGCCCAGGAGCAAGTCAGGCGCTCATTGCCTCGCCACGGCGCTGTCTACCTGCTGGCAGCGCTGTTCGCCGCCAGCGTCTACGTGGTGTTGAAGCTCACTGAATACCGGCACTTGCTGGCCTCGGGGCTGGGCATGGAGCACAACACCTTTTTCACCCTCTACTGGATCCTCACCGGGTTTCATTTTCTTCACGTATTGCTTGGCATGGTCATTCTCGGATGGCTGGCCGAGCGTTGCTGTCGTGGCCTGTACGACGCCGGCAACCGCAGCGGATTTGAATCCGGCGTGCTGTATTGGCACATGGTCGATCTGATCTGGGTCGTGCTTTTTCCGCTGGTCTACGTTCTGAATTGATGGGGGGGCTGATGTCAGTTTCCAGGTTTTTGCTCGTCTGTTGGGCCGCACTGGCGACGTTAAGCGTGTGCACGGTGGTGCTGGCACAGTCCGGCGCGACGTGGTCGCTGTCCGTGGCCATTTTGCTGGTGGCGGTCGGCAAGGCCTGGCTGATCACCGATGGCTTCATGGAGCTGCGCCGCGCACCACGATTGTGGCGAGGGTTGATGGTGAGCTGGGCGCTGGTGTTGGCAGCCGTTGTGGGATTGATGCTGGTGTCAGGCAGCTAACCAACCTGTGGCGAGGGAGCTTGCTCCCGCTGGGGCGCGCAGCGGCCCTAAAACCAGTCACCGCGATATTCGGATAGAAAGCAGGTGCAAATGCGGCCGCTACGCAGCCGAGCGGGAGCAAGCTCCCTCGCCGCAGGTATGTGCCTGGCTTCCTGGCGCCAATACCCGAGTGAAACCATCGGCGTTTCTTGATCGTCATCAAGCAGATTCCAGACCCTCGCTTCCTATCATGGACGGGCCAAGCAAAGAGGAAGCGACCATGTCAGAGACCTTCACCAAAGGCATGGCCAGGAACATCTATTTCGGGGGGAGTGTGTTCTTCTTCCTGATATTCCTGGCCTTGACCTATCACACCGAGCAGACCTTTCCCGACCGCAGCAATGCAGCGCAATTGACCGAATCAGTGATCCGCGGCAAGACGGTCTGGGAGCAAAACAACTGCATCGGTTGCCACACGTTGTTGGGCGAGGGCGCTTACTTCGCGCCTGAACTGGGCAATGTGTTTCAGCGCCGAGGCGGCGAGGAGGCGTTCAAACCCTTCTTGCATGCCTGGATGAAGATGCAGCCCCTGGGCGTACCCGGGCGTAGGGCGATGCCGCAATTCAACCTGAGTGAGCAGGAAGTCGACGACATCGCCGAGTTCCTCAAGTGGAGCTCGAAAATCAATACCAATGGCTGGCCGCCAAACAAGGAGGGCTGAGTGATGAGCATTGCCAATCCACATCTGAAGTTCGCCTCGCAAGCCGTGGCCAAACCTTACTTCGTATTTGCCCTGATCCTGTTCCTGGGCCAAGTGTTGTTCGGTTTGATCATGGGCCTGCAGTACGTGATAGGGGACTTCCTGTTCCCGGTCATTCCCTTCAACGTCGCGCGGATGGTGCACACCAACCTGCTGATTGTCTGGCTGCTGTTCGGTTTCATGGGGGCCGCCTACTACCTGATTCCGGAGGAGGCCGACCGTGAGCTGCACAGCCCGAAGCTGGCGCTGATCCTGTTCTGGGTGTTCGCCGCCGCCGGTGTACTGACCATTCTCGGTTACTTGCTGGTGCCTTATGCGGGCCTGGCGAAGCTGACCCACAACGAGCTGTTGCCGACCATGGGCCGGGAGTTCCTGGAGCAGCCGACCATCACCAAGATGGGCATCGTGGTGGTGTGCCTGGGCTTCCTCTACAACATCGGCATGACCCTGCTCAAAGGCCGCAAGACCACCGTCAGCATGGTCATGATGACCGGGTTGATCGGCCTGGCGGTGTTCTTCCTGTTCTCCTTCTACAACCCCGGCAACCTGGCCCGCGACAAGTTCTACTGGTGGTGGGTGGTGCACCTGTGGGTAGAGGGTGTGTGGGAACTGATCATGGGCTCGATGCTGGCCTTCGTGCTGATCAAGATCACCGGGGTGGACCGGGAAGTGGTGGAAAAATGGCTCTACGTGATCATCGCCATGGCGCTGATCACCGGGATCATCGGCACCGGTCACCACTTCTTCTGGATCGGCGCACCCGAGGTCTGGCTGTGGGTGGGCTCGATCTTCTCGGCCCTGGAGCCGCTGCCCTTCCTGGCCATGGTGATCTTTGCCTTCAGCATGGTGAAGAACCGCCGCCGGCAGCACCCGAACCGCGCCGCCACGCTGTGGGCCAAGGGCACCACCGTGACCGCCTTCTTCGGCGCCGGGGTCTGGGGTTTCCTGCACACCCTGGCACCGGTCAACTTCTACACCCATGGCTCGCAACTGACCGCCGCCCACGGGCACCTGGCGTTCTATGGCGCTTACGCGATGATCGTGATGACCTTGATCAGCTACGCCATGCCACGCCTGCGCGGGCTCGGTGAGGCCGCCGACGAACGCTCGCAGACCCTGGAGATATGGGGCTTCTGGTTGATGACCCTGTCGATGGTGCTGATCACCCTGATGCTCACCGCCGCCGGCGTGGTGCAGGTGTTGCTGCAACGTTGGGCAGAGGACGGCAGTGCATTGCCGTTCATGGCCACGGTCGAGCATCTGCAAGGCTTGTTCTGGGCGCGCCTGGTCAGTGGGCTGGGGTTCTTCGCGGGGCTGCTCTGCTACCTGGCGAGCTTCCGCCAGCGCGCTCGTGCCGCGTTGCGCGCACCGGCGGCGGTGGTTCCATCATGAGTCGCCGTTAGGTCTGGAAAGGGTCGGTCCGGCGGCGACGCCGGGCCGTTTTTTGGCACATGAAACCAGGAGGCTCCATGGCCTTCACCCTTGAATTGGAAGAATGGGTCGGTAGCGTCTGGCATCGCTTCATCACCCGCCGCGCGAGCCCGGACTTCCCCGAGGCCCGGGTCGAACTGGCCCCGCGGCAACGCTCGCTGGCGCTGTTGCAGCGGGCCATGGGCGATGTCGGCAACCGGGGCGTGGAAGCTGCCAGCGAGCGTGACCTGCTGCTGCGGCGCACCCTGTTGCAGCAGATCGCCGGCACCTGCCGGCAAGTGCCGTTGGCCTGGTGCGACGCGCAGAATCTGCGTCTGCCGGCGAGCCTGGCGGTGTTTCCCGACGCCGGACTGAATGAGGAACTCTATCGCTGGCTGGCACTGTTGGCGGCGCATTCCGGGCCGATGCGGCACTGGGGCCGGGACAATCAACGCTGGACCCAGACCCTGTTGCAGCGCTATCCGCCGTTGCGCGCACGCTATCGGCGCCTGGTCGAGGCCCATCTGCAACTGCGCCCGGATCCGGCGTCGCTGAGCCCTGCCGAAGCCGCGCTGGAGCGCAGTGTGTGTCAGGCCCTGCGCGAACCGGGCAGTGTCAGCGAGTTTGTGCGCAGCGAGCGGGCGGCCTGGCCGGTACCGCTGTGGCTGTATCCGCCGCTGCATCTGGCCAGCCCGCAAGCGGCGGATCTCGAGGAGTCGGATGAGTGCCTGGCGACACCTCCCGGCGAACAGCAAGGCGGTCGCAAGCGCGCCACGCGGATCGACGACAGCACGCGCCAGGGTGGGCTGCTGGTGGTGCGCCTGGAGAACCTGTTCAGCTGGACCGAGCACGTGGACCTGGATCGCTGGTCGGATGACCGCGAAGACCCCGACGCCGCAAGGGTCGCCGATGACCTGGACCAACTGACCTTGTCGCGCACCCGCCTGCGTAAGGGCGGTGGTCTCAAGCTGCACCTGGATCTGCCACCGGCGGACGTCGATGACATCCCCCTGGGGGCGGGCATCAAGTTGCCGGAATGGGACTATCGCCAGGCGCGCTTGCGAGACGACTTCGTCAACCTGCAAGTGCTCGTGCCCCGTGATTCTCAGGCGCAGCCGCTGCCTGCGCGGCTCAAGCCCTCGGCGCAGCGCTTGCGGCGACAGTTCGAACACCTGCGCAACGACCGGCAGTGGTTGCGGCAGCAGCCCCAGGGCAGCGAGTTGGATATGCAGGCCTGGCTGGATTTTCACGTCGAGCGTGCGCATGGGCAGTGCGCCGAGCGTGGCCTGTTCATGGAGCAACGCCAGACTCGCCGCGATCTGGCGTGCCTGTTGCTGGCCGATCTCTCGATGTCCACCGACGCCCACCTGAACACTGAACATCGGGTGATCGATGTGATCCGCGACAGCCTGCTGCTGTTTGGCGAAACCCTGTCGGTGCTCGGCGACGACTTCGCCCTGTACGGGTTTTCCTCGCTGCGCCGCCAGCAGGTGCGAATGCAGGAACTCAAGGCGTTCGATCAGCGTTACGACGACACTACCCGGGGGCGCATTCAGGGGCTCAAGCCGGGTTACTACACGCGCATGGGGGCCGCCATCCGCCAGGCCACCCAACTGCTGGGCGGCTGCAAGCGGCGGCGCAAGCTGTTGCTGTTGCTCACGGACGGCAAGCCCAATGACCTGGATCTGTACGAGGGGCGCTACGGCGTTGAAGACACCCGCCAGGCGGTGCTGGAGGCCAGGCGACAGGGGCTGACGCCGTTTTGCATCACCATCGATCGTGAAGCCGGTGCGTACCTGCCGTACATGTTCGGCGGCCATGGCTACACCCTGATCCACCAACCGCAACAACTGCCCCTGCGCTTGCCGCAGCTGTATCGGCAATTGACCCAGCCTTGAGGGTAATGCGGTTCAGTTAAGAAGCGCTTAAAGCGAGTAAAAGCCCCGTGGCGAGCGAGCTTGCTCGCGCTGGGGCGTGAAGCGCCCCAACAAAGCGACTGCGGCCTTTCAGAACGAACTCGGCGATAGTTTTTGGGGCTGCTGTGCAGCCCAGCGCGAGCAAGCTCGCTCGCCACGGGAGGTGTTCAGCGCTTTTACTTGCAGCTGAAAACTTGCAGCTCAACGTATCTGATGCTTGTGCAACAAACGGTAGAAGGTAGGCCTGGATATCCCCAGCACTTTGGCGGCCATGCTCAAATTATCGCTGTGACGATTAAGTACATCGCACAAGGCCTGGCGCTCTGCCCGGTGCTTGTAGTCTTCCAGCGTGCCTATCGGCGCGGCAACGGCCTGATGGCTGATCAGCCCCAGGTCTCGCGCTTCGATCTGCCGGCCTTCGGCCAGTACCAACCCGCGACGTACCCGGTTGGCCAGCTCGCGAACATTGCCCGGCCAATCGTGCTTGCCCATGGCGACCAATGCATCCTCGCTGAAGCTACGGGGGCGGCGTCCGGTTTCCTGGCTGTAGAAATGGGAAAAATGGCTGGCCAGCATCGACAAGTCACCCTGTCGTTCGCGCAAGGGTGCGGTGACCACCTGCAACACGTTGAGCCGGTAGTACAGGTCCTCACGAAAGCGCTTGGCTTCGATGGCCGACTCGAGGTCGACGTGGGTGGCCGCCAGCACCCGGACGTCCACCGGTATCGGCTGGCTGCCGCCCACGCGCTCGATGTGTTTTTCCTGGAGAAATCGCAACAGATTGGCTTGCAGCTCCAGGGGCAGGTCACCGATCTCGTCGAGGAACAGCGTGCCACCGTTGGCGGCCTCGATACGCCCGACCTTGCGTTGATGGGCACCGGTAAAGGCGCCCTTCTCATGGCCAAACAGCTCGGACTGGATCAAGTGTTCGGGAATCGCCCCGCAATTGATCGCTACGAAGGGTTTGCTGTGGCGTTGCGACTGGCGGTGCAGGGTTCTGGCCACCAGTTCCTTGCCGGTGCCGCTTTCTCCGCGGATCAACACCGGGGACTCGGTGGGCGCCAGTTTGCTCAGCAGTCTGCGCAACTCCCGGATCGGTTTGCTGGTGCCCAGCAGCTCGTGCTCCAGCTGATCGACGTGAATCGTGCCCATGCCACGTAGCCGCGCCATGCCAAACGCGCGGCCGAGTGTCACCTGGACCCGGGAAACGTCAAACGGCAAGGTATGAAAATCGAAAAACCACTCGCAGACAAAGTCACCGACATTCTGCAAGCGCAACATTTCCTGATTGAGGACGGCAATCCACTCCGCGCCACTACGGCTGATGAGCTCCTTGACCGCCTCTGGCCGCTCCAGATGAAAAGGCTGCAGACGCAGCAACCCGACATCGCAGGTGAAATCGGCGGCGTTTTCGAGGGTGCAGCTGTCGACATCCCAACCGATGTCACACAAGCCTGGTAACAGGCGGTGGCAATCCTCACAGGGATCTACCACCAATAAACGGCGCACTGCGGGTGTATCGATCATGACTGTTCCTTGACGCCAAAATAGTAGAAAAGGTATTAGAAACAGTCGTTTGGCGGTCCTGCGGTTAACGTTAGCAAAATCTTGACACTTTCTTGTATCGTTTAACTATAAGGTTAATCATGTTTTCGTTATAACAACCCGCCTCGCAAGCCCGCTTTCAACCGGAAACCTTTCATTCAGCTTTCAACGCAGCGCGTTATCTTGAGTATTTGAAAGAAAGTTGAAATTTCTTTTGATTGTGTGTGACCTGCCCATGGGTTGCGGGCATCAGTACAAGTAACCAGCCGAACGGTAAGCCCAACCGACGGCACATCACTTGATTGGGCACATAGAGAGAAAACCCCATGAACGCCCCGCTCCGTATCAACGAAGCTCTTTTGATTGCCGACCGCGCATTCACACCTTTCCAATGCGTGGCCTGGGCCCCACAAGACGGTACCGGCGAACTGACGCTGACCGTCATCGACCGCACCAGCACCCCTATCGGCCGCAAGCAGATCCCTTGCAGCGCCTACAGCGATCCGGCACAACTTGAAAACCTGCTCAAACAGGCCCGCGCCGAACTGAGCGAAGAAGGTTATCAACTGCAATCCTGGACGATGCCGCAATAACTTGAAGAGCAGGTGGATGACTGCCAGGTTATCCACTTCTCTTTATATGTACCCCCCCGCGCCCCCCTGCCGACGAATGGGCCTTAGTTCGTTATTAGTGTTTGCCAGATGGCTGCATACTTATAGTTTCCGACTGGACTGGCGATCAACGGTCGTACGGGACCGTTAAAACTCTAAAAGTCTTCAAAAGACACTGTTCTGGCACAAAACGCTGCTCCGCCTGTGATTTCTGCCAGTTGTGCATCGCTGCAATCAGCGCTTGAATGATGACTTCGTGGAGTCCTGCGCCTTGATTCTGGGTCGGGTCGACCCACAGGGAGATGCGGCATGTCCACCCGTCACGCTTTCGCCTCCGCTCCCGCCCTTGAGCCGGCGGGTCAGCTCGATACGAGCTTTGCGTCCGCCGGTAAGGCCTGGATCGATTTCGCCGGCAGCCAGTGGAGCATGGCCAACGATGTTGTCGTCGACGCCACGGGCCGACTGCTCGTGGCTGCCAAGGTTGGCATGAACGACACCTGCTGCTATGGACTGGCCCGGCTGCATGCCGATGGCTCACCGGATCTGGGCTTCGGCACCCAGGGCAGTTTGACCGGACAGTTCGAAGGCGGCTTTGAAGCCACAGGCAGTAAGGTTCAGGAACTGCCCGATGGGCGGATCCTGTTGTCCGGCTTGCTGTATGAAAGCCCCCACCGTACGTTGCCAGCCCTGGCGCGATTTGATCAAGACGGACGTCCAGACCCGACCTTTGGCGATCAAGGCGTGCAGGTGGTGCGTCTGCCCGGCGATTTGTCCCGAGGGTTGCGCGACGACTGGCTGCCTCCGGGGGTGCCCGGCGCCGAAGCCTGCGACACTCAGGTTCAGGCTGACGGCCGCCTTCTCCTGCTGGCCAATCATCACTACGAACTCGCAGACCACGTGGGTATCCTGATCCGCCTTGAACCGGACGGATCCTTGGATACCACGTTCAACGACCGCGGTTTTATCATGGTCCGCCACCTGCTGCTCAACACCTGGCTTGCCCGCTTGTTGCTGCAAAAGGACGGCAGGATCGTGGTGGCTGGCTCCATCGATCTACCGCAGGAAGGCTTGCTTGCGCGCTATGACCGCGATGGGCAGCTGGACAGCGGTTTTGCCGAACAGGGTTTTCTCAGTTTCCGCACCCAGGGCCGCAGTGCACAGGTCAGCCATGTCATCGAGCAGCCTGATGGACGCCTGCAGTGTTTTGGCAGCAGTCGCGACCCCATGCACTGCCTGATGCTGAATGTGCGTAGCGATGGCCGACCTGACAGTCGTTGCAATAGCGGACGTGCAGAGGTGCTCGAAATCGGCCGCACCCCCAGCCAATGGACTGCAGCCACTGCTTGCCCCAATGGTCGGGTACTGAGCGCAGGTTCGACCATCGGCGGGATTGAAGGGGATTTCATTCTGGCGCGCTACCTGCCGAACGGACAGCTCGATCGCGGCTTCGGCAGGGGTAAAGGCTGGGTCCGTACCCGTTTGGGGCGCAGCCAGGACACGGCAACCTCGGTGGCGCTGCAGGCGGACCTGCGGATTGTGGTTGGAGGGCACTCTCTGGACGGTCGCCATCGTGCCGTACTGGTGCGTTATCTGGGCTAACGCTTGCTATCTACGTGCAGCAATAATAATCAAGAACTTGATCTTCAAGGAGTGTTACGGCAAGTTGCGCGCTTCTTAAACAAAGGAGCAACCGATGTCCGGCTCAATGGCCCAGGCGTTTGCACATAATTTCCTCGGGCATTCACCACGCTGGTACAAGGCGACCATTCTCGCGTTCCTGATTCTCAACCCCCTGGTGCTGTGGACCGCAGGTCCGGTGGCGGCCGGCTGGTTGCTGGTGGCGGAGTTCATTTTCACCCTGGCCATGGCCCTCAAATGCTATCCGCTGATGCCGGGCGGCCTGTTGATGGTTGAAGCGCTGCTGTTGCGCATGACCACGCCACAGGCCCTGTACGACGAGTTGCTGCACAACTTCCCGGTGATCCTGCTGCTGATGTTCATGGTGGCAGGCATTTACTTCATGAAGGACCTGTTGCTGTTCCTGTTTTCCCGGCTGCTGCTGGGGGTTCGCTCCAAGGCCGTGCTGAGCCTGATGTTCTGTTTTCTCTCGGCCTTCCTGTCGGCGTTTCTCGATGCCTTGACAGTCACCGCCGTGATTATCAGCGCGGCGGTGGGATTTTATTCGGTGTACCACCGCGTGGCCTCGGGCAATGATCCACGCCAGGACAGCGAGTTCAGCAACGACGACAACCTGCCGGTGCTGCATCACGAAGACCTGGAGCAATTCCGCTCGTTCCTGCGCAGCCTGTTGATGCATGGTGCGGTGGGCACGGCACTGGGCGGCGTCTGCACCCTGGTCGGGGAGCCGCAGAACCTGCTGATCGGCCATGAAATGGGTTGGCACTTCGCGGACTTCTTCCTCAAGGTCGCGCCCGTCTCGCTACCGGTGCTGGTGGCCGGCCTGGTGACCTGTGTCTTGCTGGAGAAACTGCGCTGGTTTGGCTACGGCACCCTGCTGCCGGACAACGTCCGCGCCGTGCTGGCCAACTATGCCGCGCAAGACAACGCAGAGCGCACGTCCCGCCAGCGTGCCGCACTGCTGGTGCAAGGTGCGGCGGCGCTGATTCTGATTGCCGGCCTGGCCTTGCACATTGCCGAGGTCGGGTTGATTGGCCTGATGGTGATCGTGCTGATTACCGCGTTTACCGGCATCACCGACGAACATCGGGTCGGCAACGCGTTCAAGGACGCCATGCCGTTCACTGCCTTGCTGGTGGTGTTCTTCGCCGTGGTGGCGGTGATTCATGACCAGCAACTGTTTACCCCGCTGATTCACTGGGTACTGAGCCTGCCCGCCGATCAGCAGCCAGGCATGCTGTTCATCGCCAACGGCGTGTTGTCGGCCATCAGCGACAACGTCTTCGTGGCCACCATCTACATCACCGAGGTCAAGCAGGCGTTCCTCTCCGGCCATATGAGCCGTGAGCACTTCGAAACCCTGGCCATTGCCATCAATACCGGCACCAACCTGCCCAGCGTCGCGACGCCCAATGGTCAGGCCGCGTTTCTGTTCTTGCTGACCTCGGCCATCGCCCCACTGATTCGCTTGTCCTACGGGCGCATGGTGTGGATGGCGCTGCCGTATACCTTCGTGATGGGGCTTCTGGGTTGGTATGGAGTGAGTTACTGGTTGTAATCGGTGTTGGCCAGTGTCAGGTACGCACCTGCGCTGGCCTTCGTCGATACGCACCTGAACGCAAGGTGGCGGCTGTCAGGTCGCCATCGCCACCCCGGCGCAGATCGTTCTACAGCCTCATCCCAGGCTGTGCCAGACGCGACCATCGCGTGCCAGCAACTCATCGGCGGCACTCGGGCCATTCTCACCGGCGGCGTAGGTCTGAACCCCGGCATCCTCCTTCCAGGCGTCGAGGAAGGGCTGCACCGCACGCCAACCGTTCTCGATATTGTCGGCACGCTGGAACAGGGTCTGGTCGCCGGTCAGGCAGTCGTAGATCAAGGTCTCGTAGCCCGTGGAGGGCTGCATTTCGAAGTAGTCCTTGTAGGCAAACCCGAGCTCGATATTGGCCATGTTCAAGGCCGGGCCAGGGCGCTTGGCCAGCAGGTCGAACCACATGCCTTCATTGGGTTGAATCTGAATCCTGAGGTAAGTCGGTTGCAGCTCATCGACTTCCGTATCGCGAAACTGCGCGTAGGGCGCAGGCTTGAAGCAGATGGCAATTTCAGTGTCACGCACGCTCATGCGTTTGCCGGTGCGCAGGTAGAACGGCACGCCCACCCATCGCCAGTTGTCGATCATGACCTTGAGTGCCACAAAGGTTTCCGTGGTGCTGTCGGCCGCAACGTTGGCCTCTTCACGATACCCGGGCAACGGTTTGCCAGCGATCTGGCCGGCGCTGTACTGGCCACGCACCGAATTGGCTCGTGCCTCTTCAATGGGCCACGGGCGAATCGCCCCGACCACCTTGGCCTTTTCACCGCGTACCGCATCGGCGCCGAAAGCCGCGGGCGGCTCCATGGCGACCATGGCCAGTAACTGGAACAGGTGATTGGGCACCATATCGCGCAACGCGCCCGTGTGTTCGTAGAAACTGCCGCGGGTTTCGACCCCCACGGTCTCAGCCGCGGTGATCTGTACGTGATCGATGTAATGGTTGTTCCAGAACGCTTCGAACAGGCTGTTGGAGAACCGGCTGACCAGGATGTTCTGCACGGTTTCCTTGCCCAGGTAGTGGTCGATCCGGTAGATCTGCTTTTCGGTCATGACCTTGAGCAAACACGCGTTCAAGGCTTCGGCCGTTGGCAGATCGGAGCCAAAGGGCTTTTCCACCACCACCCGGCGGAAGGCATCCGTGCCCTCCTCCAGCAGCCCGGCCGAAGCGAGCCGGCGCACCACTTCACTGAAGAAACGCGGCGCGGTCGCGAGATAGAACACCGCGTTGCCCGTGCCGCTCTCGGCGATTTTCGCCGCCAGCGCCTGGTAGGTGCTGTCATCCAGAAAATCGCCCTGGACGTAGCTGATACCCTGGGCCAGCTTGGCCCAGAGCGCAGGGTCCAGGGTGTCGTGATGGCTACCCACCTTGTTGGCCGCTTCGGCGCGAATGAAATCTTCGAGTTTTTTCGCGAAGTCCGCATCGCTAATGGCGTTGTGGTCGACTCCGATGATCCGCATTCCGTCCCCCAGCAACCCATCGCGACGCAGGTTGTACAGCGCCGGCATCAGCAAGCGCTTGACCAGGTCGCCATGGGCACCGAACAGAAACAGCGTGGTCGGTGGTGCCGGTTGTGCCTTGGACTTCCTGCGGATCGAGGTCATTTTTTCGGGGTCTCGACATGGCCGCCAAAGCCGAAACGCATGGCCGACAGGATCTTGTCGCCATAGGCGCCTTGCTGGCGCGAGCGGTAACGGGAAAACAGCGAGCTGGAGAGCACCGGTACCGGCACCGCTTGCTCCATGGCCGCTTCGATGGTCCAGCGACCTTCGCCGCTGTCCGCCACGGACCCAGAGTAACCGTCCAGTTTTGGATCGCTGGCCAGGGCATCGGCGGTCAGGTCCAGCAACCAGGACGAGACGACGCTGCCACGGCGCCAGACTTCGGCGATGTCGGCCACGTTGAGATCAAAACGCTGATCTTCCGGCAGGATTTCCGACGCCTTGGTCTTGAGGATGTCGAAGCCTTCGGCAAAGGCCTGCATCATGCCGTACTCGATGCCATTGTGGATCATCTTCACAAAGTGCCCGGAACCTGCAGGGCCGGCGTGGATGTAGCCACGTTCGGCACGATCATCCTCGGTCACCCGATCCTTGGTTCGCGGAATGTCGCCCATGCCCGGGGCCAGTGTGGCAAACAACGGGTCCAGTCGCTTCACTTCGTCAGCGTCGCCGCCAATCATCATGCAGTAGCCGCGCTCCAGGCCCCAGACGCCACCGGACGTGCCCACGTCGATGTACTTCAGGCCCTTTTCCGCCAGCGCCTTGGCGCGGCGTATGTCGTCCTTGTAGAAGGTGTTGCCGCCGTCGATGATCACGTCGCCGACCTCCAGCAACGTGCTCAAGGTATCGATGGTGTCTTCGGTCGGCGCGCCGGCAGGCAGCATGACCCAGACCGCTCGGGGTTTATCCAGTGCTGCGACCAGCTTCGGCAAGTCGGCAACGCCAGTAGCGCCCTCTTGCCCGAGGGTGTCAACGAATGCGGTATTGCGGTCATAGACCACAGTGCTGTGCCCGTTGAGCATCAGGCGCCGCGCAATGTTGCCGCCCATGCGGCCCAGTCCAATAATCCCCAATTGCATGTGCTGATGCTCCTTAACTACAAAAAATGGTGTGCCAATGGTGATAGCGCCGTGAGCCAAGTGAAGCTTAGTCCAGTGCGCTGCAACATAGTTTCCGGGCATTTTGCCCTAACTATAGGGATAACGTCCGCAACGTTGGCGAAGACACAAGGACAACTAAAAATAAAAAAGTTCCATTCAGGAGCGAAAGAAATCAAAATCGGTGCCGTTCGTGGCTCGGACACTGATCGTTGAACGGTTCGGCCACTGTTGTGAAACGCCATTTGCGAGGTGAGCAATGGGCTCAGTAGTAAACGCACTGCCTCCACAGACCCTTTACGTCACTGTTCGTCGCGACGAACTGCGCCAACTCAAGGCCGAACGCGAGCAGTTGCTCAACGAAGTCGCGCACCTGCGTCAGCAGCTACAGGCGCAGCGCGGCGAAGGGCAGCCTGCGCGCATGCCGATACGCTCACTGGATTGATCACTCCCGCCTGAAAGGTTGCGCCTGCTCCCCCCAGCAAGCGCAACGCACTGATCAGGACGCCAGGGCATGCTATGCCGTCGGTGGAACGGCATCGAAAAAGTACTTTTTCACGAACGCCGCCTTCATTCCCCCCGGGTACACCACTTTTCCCGCGTTGAGCTCGGGGTGTTGCACCTGATCCTTGACCGTGACGAACCGCAAGCGCGCCAGTTTCAGGTGGGCTTCGGTCAGGGTCAGGACCGATTTTGCCGTACAGTGAAAGTGTGCGTACCACAGTACCTTTCTACCACTGTGGCGGGTGCTGTCGACGATGTCGTATTCCAGCAAATAGCTTGTTTGATTGGCCGTCGACTTGTCCGTCCAGGACGGGTTCTCGACGTCGATCTCCCGCTCCCCCAGCAGGTACTCGAAGCTTCCGGCATTGGGTGGCAGCTGCTTGGTAATCTCGACGCGCAGCTTTTTCCCTTCGCGAGTCAATCGCTCGCTGGCGCTCCTGAGATCCTGAAATACCTTGACCGCCCTTCCATGTTCCGCGCCCGTAACACCTTGCATCCCCTGTTGAATTTGCGTGGCCAACTCCGAGAGTTTATTTGCCTGAGACAAAAACCGGTCTTCCACACTGGCGGGCTCGCGGTATCGGGAGGCATCTTTTTTATAGTTTGCGATCAGCGGGGTTATCCCTTCGACCAGTTTCCTGCCCTTGTCCAGCAGCGATTGGAGCGCCGGGGCCGGCTTCGGTGGATCAACAGGCTCTACTGGCCCCTCCTGCCGCTGCTGGTAAAGATCTTGCCCTTCATCCTTGTAGAAAATGATCTGCTTATCCGTTGCGGCGTCCTGGACCACCACCGTTTCGCCGGTTTCACCTGAACTTTTCTCGCGGACATCGCCCACTCGAAAACCTTCCGCCGTTTTGATCAGGCGCTCAGTCGGGCGCTTGATTCTCCTTCTGGTTTTTTTCACCCGTTCTTCGACAGGTAGCGTACCCTCTTGCTCCGCGGGCTCTTCCTGCAAGTCTTCACTGATTGATTCGCTGAGTTCTGTTTCCGCGAACGTTCGTGCCCGCCTCAAGGCGTCAAGAAATTTCTCGAGAAACAACTGCGCCACGTAGCTTTGTCGATCGCCTACCTTGCGCAGATTGGCCGCCATCAGTTCCGCATCGTTGTAAACATTGACCGCGTCCTGCAGCAGTTCAACACGCTGCCTGGGCTCAAACCCCTGCGTCGCGTTCAAACGCAAGACGTTATCCGTCACCACGCCCAGCCTCGCCTTGCCCAGCCCTTCCAGTCCCGCGACTTCCGCCAGGCTGGGCTCAAGCGCAGGGTCACCCGCCAATGCACCGCGCAAAGACACCAACTCGTGCACGATTAGCCAGTCGGTGTTATTCACCCGCTTGTCCAGTGCGTCCTTGAGCCTTTGAGTATTTTCCGATAGATAGCCGGTTCTTTGCAGATAGCCTTTTCGGACGCTGCGATCCAGAACCTCAAGTTCCGTCATTGTCTTCTCGAGCTGGGCACTGATCCTGATACGCTCCGCAAATCCATTGATGATGCGTTTCCTGGCTTCCAGCAACACGCTGTATGGCACATCGGTGACAGCCGTGCGCAGCTCAAAAGCCAGTGGAAAAAGGGTCCGAATTGAAACCCCTAACTCTTCCCATACCGCCGACACCCTGATCAGGTTTTCGTCGACAACCCCATAACTGGCAACGAGTTCCTGGAGATTTTCCAGTATGGCGTCACGCTGGTAGTCTTTGTCCTTTGCAAGCAGGCCATCAATCTCCTCACACAGTTTGATCCGCCCCAGATGGCCATCAATGTAGGTCCTGGCCTTCTTCTTGTATTCGATGTCTGCGGCGTGCAATTTCTTTCTCAGCGCCACACGTTCCTCCAGCAGCCGGCTCCGCTCGGCGTCACTGGAAGCCTCAATCGCCGTCGTCTTGTGCGCAATTTCATCGGCGAGTTGCAGCACCTTGTCCTGTGCCTTCTGCCCAACTCCCTGTGCCTGCTCGATGCTGGCATCCAGTTCCGGCAGGCGATCCTTGAGTCTTTTGACTTTCAACACATAGTCGGCGCGTCGCGCCCGCAACTGCGAATCAGCGAAGACATCCGACAGGTAGCGACTCATGCCCGGTCCACCCCCGCGCACACGAAACTCCGGCGCCACCTCCCAGAGATCCTGGCCATTGCTCTTCAGTTCCAGTCCTTTTATCGGCCTCCCAAGATGATCGAGGATGACCACATTACCGCCCTCGGCGGGCTCCACATTGGCCCATCCGTACCCACGCAGGCGAGCCGGCACTTTTGCATACCAGCGCCCCCCGACCACCACGATGCCTTGGGCCGCTGGCGTTGTGATCACCCGCCCGCGTCCGGCCTGCTCTGTACTCAGGAAACGCTCCAGCAATCGACGCGAGTCACCCGATACCGGGGTAGAGAAGTCCAGCACGCTGTCACTGATGGCGCTGGCCGCACCCGGCCCGATGGGTGGTTTGATCACTGCGCTGATTGCAAGAGCACCCGGCCGGGAGACGATCGCATGGTGCTCGAAGGGTTTGACCGCTGTACCGGCGCCCGGTGAAAGACGCTGAATCAGCAAGGCCACTGCCAGATTGATGAGCAGGTTGTAGGTGAAGTCCCTGGCCGGCTCGCTGTCGCCGCTCGCCAGTGGCTCAAGGGCCTCCAGAACCGCGGTTTCCACCACAAACAACCAGCCAACGGCGGCTGCAGGTCCGCTGACGAAGGGTAATACCGTGTTAAGCACGCTGTTGAAGATGATCAAGCCCATCTCTTTCAGCGTGTTCCAGCGGTACTCGGCATTGGACAGTGTCTGTTCGTCAGCCAACTGGGCCAGGACGTTGGCGTTGGCTTCATACAGATGAGCCAGCACCTTGTCGTCGAGCTGCTGCAGGTCGAATCGGGCGGGAGCCGATGGCCATAGCTCCGTTTCGAATATGATTCCCACCGGGTGGGGTTCCAGAAAACCGCCATTGTCATAGATTTTCCGTGCATCGGGCGCCAGCCAGTCGAGGATGCTTTGCTGCAACGATGGATTGGACTTGCTTTGCGGGACCGACACCAGCGCAGGTCGAGGGTCGTTGCTGACGATCTCAGCCATCAAGGCATCGAGTGACGCAAACTCGATCAATGGTTCGGGGTACAGCGGCCGATACAGCACATGAGGCCCGGCTGTCACCTGCGCAGGGCCAAACACAAACATATCGGCAACCACATGCGTGTGGCTCGATACGTCGGTCTTGAAGGCCAGGGTCCTGGCCAGCATCACTTGCCCGCTCACACACCGGGCTTGCGGATCCGGTTCCATGATGGCCGCTACACAGCGATACCCGGCATCAGTGAACCCCGAGCGCTTCCGGATCCTGTTCTCCAGTGCCAGCATCGGTAATTGAATGCGCAATTGGTCGCTGAACAGCTTTTCGCGCTCGGCTCGCTGTACCGGATCATCGAGCAGTAGCCTTTTGACTTCATCGGGGTAGTTTTTGCCGATATCGGCATCGCGAATCAGTTCCCTGACGGTGTCGAGGGTCATCCAGGCCGGTGCCGCCGAACCGTCCTTGCGCTTGAACTCAGAGACAAGGAAAGGCACGCCGGCAAGGTTGTTCAACGCTCGATGAGTCAGGCTGAGCGTTTCACTGGTAAACCGTCCGGTTCCTGGCCCTGCGATAACCAGCAAACCGTCTTCATTGCGATACTGAGTGATGTCGATCTGGTCTGGATCCACCGCCTCGCCGTACGCGGCCATCCCGTCCTGCAGGACTTCCCGGGCGAATTGCTCAGCCGTACGAATCCCGTGACTGTACACCTGCCCCTTGCTCGCCAACTGGAGGGCGGCCAGGCGAAACATGTAGCGACTGTACTCCTGGGTCTCGGCGGGCGTGGCCAGTTCTATCCAGTCAGGCAACTGGCTGACGACTTTGTTGTACAGCGCTTGCTCATACGCACCGGGGTTCTGCTTGAGCAAATGGGGCGCCAGATCCGTCAGACTCGCATAGCGGTCTTCCAGCACTTTCAGGTCCTGGCCTTCGAATGCCCCGAAGAAGCTCAAACCTTCAAGTTGATTATTGAGCAGCGCCTGGGCCTGAGTCACAAAGACATCGCCGAACGACTCATAGGGTTGCAACTCAAGCGCACTGAGTTCCTGCCTGCGCCCCCATTTGTCGCCCTCTGAATCAGCGAAGGCCTGCCATGTGTCGTAAGTCTCGATCACTCCGCTGGTGCCAAACCCCATCACAATGTCCCGCGTCGACACCTTGCGCACGGCCACCAGATCAAACGCCAGGTGAGCTTTGTGAGTGCGTCCGGTCCGGGCGTGATAGTCGATGAGGAAAACCTGTGTGCAGTCCGGCCCATAACGAGCCACTCGGTCCTCCTTGATGGGGCAACGAATGACTTGCAGGACGGTATCGACCTGCCCGGCATCCAGAAACGCGCCGCTGCCCGAAGGACCCATGCTGACCAGCAATGCGCTTCTGAGGACATCGCTGAGCCATTGCCAGCGGCTGGTGCCGTCAACTGCGGGCTCATTCCAGTAGTCCGTCAGCGCCTGCTGCAATGCAGCAACCATGACCTTGGGCAGTCGTCGCAAAAGGTCTTCGACTTCGCGCATTTCGACGGCGAGTCGCCTGTTTTGCCCGTCGCTCAAATAATGCTCATGGGTGAAGGTCAATTGGGCCCTAGCAGTGATGGCGTGAATCATCACCTCGAACAGCGGTGTTGTGGTGTAGCCGTCGATCCGGGGATCGTCGTGCTCGACGAGGTGACCGCTATCGCCCTCTCCCTCTAGCGCCGCCCGACTTGTGCGGACCCAGTTGGGTGAATTGAGCGAGGTCGTCAACACGTCGATGTTCAGCCCGGGGTACCGATTGTTCAGGGCCGCGCCGAATTGTTTCAGGGCCGCCATGACCACTATCGGTCGCCCCTTGAACTCTTCGTATACCGCCTGCGCCAATGTGTCGGAAACGTCCTCGGGTGTTGCGCGAGTGTCTGTCATTTCAGCATCCTGTTGTCATGGAATGAGCAGCAGGCGCCCTGGCCTGCTTCAACCGGATGTAATGCGGTTTCACTGAAGAGCGTGCGGTAACTAAGTATCTTCATCCACGCACTTCACAAACTTTTCACATGAACTTACCGATACTTGCAAACACTGTTGACGCTCGATTTTCGGGCGTTTTTTTGTCACTGGCGCTCAACACTTTCAGTGCTTGAAGTCATGAATCAGCTGGAGCGCTGAATGGCGATGTTTAAACGCAGCAGTACGTCTGCGAAAGGTTTCGATTGGGCTGGCCTGGGCTGGCTGTTCCTGTTCTTCTGGTATTTTTCCGGCATTACCCAACTGCTCATCCTGTTGACCGGCACTTCCGGGTTCTCGGGCTTCCGCCAGGCCTTCGTGATGAGCGCCCTCTGGCTCGCACCGATGCTGCTGTTCCCGGCGCGCACCCGCCTGCTGGCAGCCGTGATCGGCGTGGTGCTCTGGGCCTGTTCGATGGCCAGCCTGGGCTACTTCTTCATTTACCAGCAGGAGTTTTCGCAAAGCGTCATCTTCATCATGTTCGAGTCGAACATCTCTGAAGCGGGCGAATACATGACGCAGTACTTTGCCTGGTGGATGGTCCTGGCGTTCCTGGCCCACACCGCGGTTGCCGTGTTGCTGTGGACCCGTCTGCGCCCGGTCTATCTGCCACGGGGCAAAGCACTGCTGGCGGCCACCGCGATTCTGGTAGGGGTAATCGGCTACCCACTGGTCAAGCAGACCGCGCGCACCGGCAGCCTGGCCGCCGGCTACGAAAAATTCGAAACCCGCATCGAGCCGGCCGTGCCCTGGCAGATGCTGGTTGCCTACCGCCGCTACGGTGAAACGCTGGCCAGCATGCAAGGCATGCTCGACAACGCCAGCCAGGTTCCCCCGCTGCACAACCTCAAGGATTCGGTCGCCAACCAGCCGGCGACCCTGGTGCTGGTGATCGGCGAATCCACCAACCGTCAGCGCATGAGCCTGTACGGCTATCCGCGTGACACCACGCCGGAACTGGACAAGCTCAAGGATCAACTGGCGGTCTTCGACAACGTCATTACCCCGCGCCCCTACACCATCGAGGCGCTGCAACAGGTGCTGACCTTCGCCGACGAAGAGAACCCCGACCTGTACCTCAAGACGCCGTCGCTGGTCAGCATGATGAAACAGGCAGGCTACAAGACCTACTGGATCACCAACCAGCAGACCATGACCAAGCGCAACACCATGCTCACGACGTTTTCCGAGCAGGCGGATGAACAGGTCTACCTGAACAACAACCGCAACCAGAACGCTCGTCAATACGACGGTGACGTGCTGCAGCCCTTTTCCAAGGCCCTGGCCGATGGCGCACCGCGCAAGTTCATCGTGGTGCATCTGCTGGGCACCCACATGAGTTACCAGTACCGCTACCCACCGAGCTATGACACGTTCAAGGATCGCCAGGGTGTTCCAAGCGGCGTGAGCGACGATCAACTGCCAACCTACAACAGCTACGACAACGCGGTGCGCTACAACGACTTCGTGGTCTCGAGCCTGATCAAGGACTACGCCAAGACGGACCCGAACGGCTTCCTGTTGTACCTCTCCGACCACGGCGAAGACGTTTTCGACTCCCCGGGCCATGGCACGCTGGGTCGTAATGAGTCGAAACCGACCGCGCCGATGTACACCATTCCGTTCATGGCCTGGGCCTCGCCAAAATGGCGCGCTACCCACGACTGGAACTTCGCGCAAGACCTGCAACGCCCGTACAGCAGTTCGCACCTGATCCATACCTGGGCGGACCTGGCAGGTTTGAGCTTCGATGAACTGGACCACAGCAAGAGCCTGGTCAGCGCCAGCTTCAAGCCTCGTCCGTTGTTGATCGGCAACCCCTATGAACGCGAGCAGCGGGCACTGATCGACTTCAGCCTGATGAAGCCCAAGGCCGCTGTTGCGCCGGCGGTGGTCAAACAATAAGCACGCCAGGGGGCTGACTCCAGCCCCCCGTTTCCGTCCGTCGACGCCCAGGCAACATCCCGATACATGTCAAGAATGGTAATTATTCACTTTTAGACTAAATCCCCCCGCCCCCCTTCGTCTTTGAGCAAACGGAATTTTCCATCGAAGACAAGGAGTCGGCTGCGATGTTCGCGCCTATCACCCGTTCCATGACCTTGACCCTGGGCCTGTGCAGTCTTGCCCTGTGCTCCACCGCCCACGCCGAGAATGAACCAGACAAGTCACAAGAACTTGCCGCAAGACCGCTTGAGCTGGACCCCACCAATGTTTCAGCCCAAGGCCTTGGCACCACCACCGAAAACACCGATTCGTACACCACCGGCGCCATGAGCACCGCGACGCGCCTGAATCTTTCCATCAAGGAAACACCGCAGTCCGTATCGGTGGTGACGCGCCAACAGATGGACGACTTCAAACTCAACACCTTGTCCGAAGCCATGGGCCAGACCACCGGCATCGTGGTTCAGCACAATGACTCCGACCGGGTCAGCTATTCCTCGCGCGGTTACTCGATCAACAACTTCCAGATCGATGGCATGCTCAACACCTTCGGCCGCATGAAGTCCGACTCGGACACCATCATCTACGACCGCATCGAAGTCGTGCGCGGTGCCACCGGCCTGACCACCGGCGCCGGCGACCCTTCGGCCACCATCAACATGGTGCGCAAGCGCCCGACACAGCAGTGGGAAGCCAAAACCGGGGTCAGCGGTGGCAGCTACGACGATTACTACAGTTACGTGGACGTCGGCGGCCCACTGGCGTTCGACGGTCGCCTGCGGGGGCGTAGCGTGCTGGCTTACCGCGACAGCCAGTCCTTTCGCGACCACTACCAACTGCAGCGCGAAGTCGGCTACGGGATCCTCGAAGCCGACCTGACCGATGACACAGTGCTGGCAGTGGGTTACGACTATCAGGACAAACAGGTCCAGGGGACCTCCTGGGGCACGGTGCCGTACTGGAATTCCAATGGCGACAAGGCCGATCTGCCGCGCTCGACCAACATGGCGACGAAATGGAGTTCCTGGCCACTGAAAGACAAAACCGCCTTTGCCAACCTGGACCAGAACCTGGGTAATGGCTGGCACATGAAAGCCGCCTATACCCATCGCGAAAGCGACACCGATGGCAAGGTCTACTACGGCGGTGGCGGCTTCCCCAATGACGATCGCAGTGGCATGACCGCCTACCGTGGTCACATGAAGGGCGAACAGAAAATGGAAGTCTACGACTTCAACTTCGCCGGTCCCTATCAGTTGCTGGGGCGCGAACATGAGTTGATGGTCGGTTACGGCGAAGCCGAGCGCAGTGCAAGCAACCCCTACCTGTTGGAAGCCCCGACGCCACCGGGCTACAACAACATTGCCGACTGGAAGTACATGGGCAACATCGCCAAGTTCCGGGACACCGACACCGGCATCGAAGGCTCGAACGACAGCACCCGGCAGAAGGCTGGCTACCTGGCCACGCGCCTGAGCCTGACCGACCAGTGGCACGCCGTGCTGGGCAGCCGTTACGGCAGCTGGAAAACCAGCAGCAATGAGTATTCATTCGACGACCACTACCAGCGTATCGGCAACGACCACAGCAGCCAGGAACAAAACGACATATTCACCCCGTATGCCGGGTTGCTGTATGACATCACCCCCGAGTACACCGCGTACGTCAGCTACACCGATATCTTCAAGCCCCAGACCGAACGTGACGCCAGTCATAAGTACCTGGACCCCATCGTCGGCAAAAACTATGAGCTGGGGCTCAAGGGCAGTTTGCTGGAGGAACGCCTGAACCTCGCCACCGCGGTGTTCTGGAGCAAGCAGGACAACGTGGCCGAACTGGATGATTCGGTACCGCCGGATCCGGTCACCGGTGAAGAGTTCTTCCAGTCCGGCGGCAAGGGCAACAAGGTCCAGGGATTCGAAGCCGAGGTGTCCGGCGAAGTGATGCCAGGCTGGAACATGACCGCCGGCTACACCTATACCCACTCGGTGAATGGCGAGGACAAACGCAACAACACCGCACAACCGTTGAACATGCTGCGCATTTCGACGGCGTATCGACTGCCGGGTGAATGGAATGCGCTGACGGTCGGTGGCGCGGTGAACTGGCAGAGCGATATCTACGACTTGGCGAGCCGCCCTGTCGGTCGCGATGCCAACGGCAAAATCGAGACGCAGGAAACCCGAATCCAGCAAGGGGCCTACTCCGTCGTAAAACTCATGTCGCGCTACGAGATCGACAAGCACCTCAGCGCCTCGCTGAACGTCGATAACCTGTTCGACGAGAAGTACTACGACAACGTCGGCTTCTACAATGGTGTGTTCTGGGGCGACCCGCGTACCGTCACCTTGAGCCTGGACTGGAAACTCTAACGGCCTGGCAACCATGAAAACAGGCGCCTCGCAGGGGCAACGCCGCCCCTGTGGGAGCAACTGTCTTGATCACATGGCTTGCTCTCCCCACATAGAGGAGCGCTGAACACCGGCCCGTGGCGAGCGAGCTTGCTCGCGCTGGGCAGCGCAGCGGCCCCAAAACAGTCATCAAGGTGTTGCTGACAGACCGCCATTGCCTTGTCAGGGCGCGCTGCGCACGCCAGCGCGAGCAAGCTCGCTCGCCACGAGGACCGCGCTCACGCTTGATTGAACGACTTTGTGGGAGCAACTGTCCTCGTCACCGCCAGTGGCTGCGTGCTAAAGCGCCTTGGTCCAGAACAGCATGCGCCCGTGGGCCGGGTCGAACATGCCGGCAGAAAAGCCAAACTTGCCATAGGCCGCTTGCGCCACGTCGTTACCTTCCAGCACCTCCAGGGTGATCTTGCAGCAGCCACGCTGACGGGCAATGTCCTCGACCTTTTGCAACATCTTCTGGCTCAGGCCCAGGCCGCGAAACTTGTCGACTACCGAGACGTCGTGCACGTTGACCAACGGCCGGCAGGCGAACGTCGAAAACCCCTCGAAGCAGTTCACCAGCCCCGCGGGTTCGCCGTTGACGAATGCCAGGACGCTGAACGCATAAGGACGCTTGGCCAGTTCGGCCGGCAGTTGCTGCAGGACATCGGCCGCCAATGGCGAACCGCCACCCATGGGGTCTGTCGCGTAGTGATCCAGCACCAGGCAGATCGCCTCGGCGTGTGTCGGATTGCTATAGCTGGCCTGGAGTACCAGGATTTCTGCGGATTCCATTTCCATCCTCGATCTGACGATCAATGTGCATCCCTGCGGGTATCGCTTGGGGCCAATGACATTAACGCGCTGAGCAGGCCGGAACAACCATGAACCGGCCCCGCGCCACTGTTTTGTGCGCCCGTTGCCAATTCAATTCGAAGCGCCCCAGATCTGCGCCTCGGTCCAGCCCAGCTCGGCAAAATCCTCGACCCTGAGGCGGGCTTCCCCGGCGCAAAAGAATTCATCCAGTTGCGGCGGAGCAACCGGGGTACCACTGAGCATTGCATGCACCTGCCCACGATGGTGGATCTGGTGTTCGAACAGATGGGAGAGCATGCGCAGACGCGTGTCCTGCTGGGGAATTTCTCGGGCGGTGGTCACCCGCCGAGTGAGCCCTGCATCCCTGAGCTGCGCGCAATAAGCGATCAGGCGCAGATCAACCTGGTGTTGTTCGCGCATCAGTTCGGCGCTGCTGGCAAAGGGCTCTTCATCCTGGAAAAACACATCGCACTGCGGATGCGGCAAGTCCCCACGCATCTCTCGCTCCAGAGCGTCGACGTAGAACCAGTCGCACGTCAGGATGTGATTGAGGGTGGCCTTGATGCTCGGAAAAAAGCTCACCCTCCGGGCCTCGAAATCGCTCTGGCTCAACTGGGCGCAGGCCTTGCCCAGACGGTGATTGGCCCAGGCGTTCTGGTAGGCCATGGTCAATAAATGATGGGACAGCGGCTGCTTCATGATGTCTCCTCCCGCGTTTCACCGCAGCGCGAAACGCTGCAACTGCATTTCCTTCAAGCGGCTCAGGGTGCGGCGAAACGCAAATTCCAGGTAACCCTCGGTATAGAGCGCATCCATCGGCACCTGTGCTTCAAGATACAACGGCACCTTGCGGTCGTAACATTCATCGACCAGCGCAATGAATCGCCGCACGCTGTCGTCGTGCACCGATAACTGCGGCAGCTCACGGTCACCGGCGTCCACGCGCTCGCTGCCATCCTCGGTGCCGCGGGCAATGCGGCCTGGCCGCTGCCGAGCACTGAGATTGGGGACGTCGCTGATCAGCATGGCGCTGTAGCGATCACACAAAGCCATGAAGTCCATCGCCGCGAACGGCTGTTCGCAGACATCGGCGTAGCGGCACCAGAGCACGCTGTCAGTGGCCTTGACCACTGCCAGCGAGCGGTAACCGAGCATGACCGGTTCGCTGGACACCGGCTGGTCGTGTGCCAACTGCCGAAAAACCTCATCCATGACACTCGGACGGTCGGGTGCCCGGACCCAATAGCGTTGCAGGCCGGCGCCAGGGTGCAATCGATGGTCTTCCCCGCCGTCAACCGCCACCACCTCCAGATGGCTTTTGATCGCAGCGACGGCCGGCAAGAAGCGCTCGCGATTGAAGCCGTCCGCGTATAGCTGCTCCGGTGGTTGATTGGAGGTGCAGACCATCACCACGCCTTCATCGAACATCACCTGGAACAACCGCCCCAGGATCAGGGCGTCGCCGATGTCGCTGACGAACAACTCGTCGAAGCACAGCACCCGCACTTCCTCGCTCAACTCGCGGGCCAACGCCCGCAGCGGGTCGGCGGTACCGGTCAGTTGAAACGAGCGCTGGTGCACCCAGCCCATGAAGTGATGAAAGTGCTGGCGCCGGGCAGGCACGCGCAAGGTCTGGTAGAACTGATCCATCAACCAGGTCTTGCCCCGCCCCACCGGCCCCCAGAGATAGACCCCGCTGATCGGCGTCAGGCCCTGGTGCAGGGCTTCGTGGCATTGCTGCAACACCCGGACCGCATGCTCTTGCGCCGCATCCGGGACAAAATGGTTTTCAGTGAGCGCGTGCTGGTAGGCATTGAGGGGCGAATCGAAGGTCATGGCGGCCCGTTTCGAAGGTCAAAGGCCCCAGTATGGCACGTCCGTGGGCGGATCCCGGTCACCACTCCCACACCCAGGCGTGGGAGTGATCCTCCCGTGGGCTAGCGGTCCACCTTGTGCCGGGCGGCATACAGGCACAGCATCTCCATGGCCAGGGTCGCAGCGGCCAGGGAGGTGATCTCGGCACTGTCATAGGCCGGTGCGACTTCCACCACATCCATGCCCACCAGGTTGATCCCGCGCAGCCCGCCGAGAATTTCCAGGGCCTGCACCGTGCTCAAGCCGCCACACACCGGCGTGCCGGTGCCCGGGGCAAAGGCCGGGTCCAGGCAGTCGATGTCGAAGGTCAGGTACACCGGGCTGTCACCGACCCGGGCGCGGATTGCTTCGATAATCGCGTCGCACCCGCGCCGATGCACCTGCCGGGCATCCAGCACCTCGAAGCCCTGATGATCGTCATTGGTGGTACGCAGGCCGATCTGCACGGAGCGGGCGGGATCCACCAGCCCCTCCCTGGCGGCGTGCCAGAACATGGTGCCGTGATCGATACGCTTGCCCTCTTCGTCCGGCCAGGTGTCGCTGTGGGCGTCGAAGTGGATCAAGGACAACGCGCCATGTCGACGGGCATGGGCCTTGAGCAACGGATAACTGATGAAATGGTCGCCGCCGAAGGTCAGCATCGCGCACCCGGCGCCGAGTATTTTCTCGGCGTGGGCCTCGATGCTGTCCGGCACCGACTCCGGGACTCCGGAGTCAAAGTTGCAATCGCCATAGTCAATCACGGCCAGATGATCGAAAGGGTCGAATGTCCACGGCCAGTGGCGTTCCCAGGCAATCCCGGTGGATGCCACGCGAATCCCCCGCGGTCCGAAACGTGCGCCGGGGCGATTGCTGGTGGCGGTGTCGAACGGCACGCCGCTGACCACCACGTCGACGCCACGCAGGTCACGGCTGTAACGCCGGCGCATGAAGCTGGTGATACCGGCATAGGTGCTTTCAGCGGCGGTCCCGTACAGGCTGTCGCGGGTCATGGCCTGGTCGTTCAGTTCAGAGATGTCCATCAAGCATTCCTGGTTATTGGCGGCTACGGAAAGTGGTCCACAGGCGGGTGCGCTGGCGCATGTCCTTGAGGCTCATGCTGCGGTCGGCGTACAGGCGGCCGCGCACATCGGCAGGCGGGTAAATGTCGGGGTCGTTGCGCACGGCGGCATCAACCAGGGGCGTCGCGGCCTGGTTGGCCGAGGCAAAGAACAGGGTGTTGGTCAGCGCGGCCACGGACTCGGGGCGCAGCATGAATTCAATGAACGCCTGCGCGGCCTCGGGGTGCGGGGCATCCGCCGGGATCGCCAGATTGTCCTGCCACACCAGGGTGCCCTCCCGGGGAATGCGATAGGCCACTTCAAAGGGTTTGTTGGCCTTGCGGGCCTGATCGGCGGCCAGGCTGGCATCACCGTTGTACGTCAGCGCCAGGCACGCGCTGCCGTTGGCCAGGTCGTTGATCTGGCGACCGCTGGCGACATACAGCACCGAAGGCTGCAATTGGCGCAACAAGGCTTCGGCGGCGGCCAGATCGTGTTTGTCGGTGCTGTACGGATCCTTGCCCAGGTAATGCAAGGCAAGGCCGATGACTTCCTGGGGCGAATCGATGATCGCGATGCCGCAGTCCTTCAGCTTGCTGGCGTATTCGGGCTTGAACAGCAGGTCCAGGCTGTTCAGCGGCACACCCGGCAGACGTTGCGTCACAGCCTCGACATTCATCCCCAGGCCCAGGGTGCCCCAGGTATAGGGCACGCCATAACGGTTACCCGGGTCGACGGCGGCGAGTTTATCCAGCAGGTCAGGATCAAGGTTCGCGTAGCCTTTGAGCAGGTTCAGGGGGATCGGCTTCAGCGCCCCGGCCGCCAGTCCACGGGCCAGCACACTGGAAGACGGCACCACCACGTCATAGCCGCTGCCACCGGTGAGCAGTTTGGTTTCCAGGACTTCCGGGGTGTCAAAGGTGTCGTACCGCACACGAATCCCGGTTTCCTGTTCGAAGCGTTGCAGGGCTTGCGGCGCGACATAGTCGGCCCAACTGTAGAGGTTGAGCACCTTTTCTTCTTGCGCCTGCGCCGAGAAGGCCAGAGCCAGCGCCAACGCGGGGAACGCGAACCTTTTCGCCGTAGCCATGACAAGCACCTGAGTCATTGAGGTGACTGCAGCTTGCCGTGGAAGATACATTGCCGGAATATTAAGTTTATTAACCTGACTTTATTCCGGAGTAATGTTTGATGCTCGGTCAACTCCACGATCTGGATCTGCACCTGCTGCGCCTGTTCGCCAGCGTCGTTGAATGCGGCGGTTTCAGTGCCGCCCAAGGTGAACTGGGGTTGAGCCAGTCAAGCATCAGCCAGCAAATGGCCAAGCTGGAAACCCGCCTCGGCTATCGCGTGTGCAGCCGGGGCAAGGGCGGTTTCAAGCTCACGCCCAAGGGCGAGCAGTTGCTGCTGGCGACCCGCGGGCTGTTCCAGTCCATCGAGGCGTTCCGGCATCAGTCCAATGGCGTCGCCGGCCGGCTGATCGGCGAAGTGCGCCTGGGGCTGTCCGAAGCCCTGGATCAATCGGTGTTGCAACAGGTGGCCGAGGCCATCAGGCGTTTTCGTGAGCGCGATGAATCGGTGCGCATCGAGCTGATCAGCGCCATGCCCGGTGAGATGGAACGCTTGCTATTGCAGCAACGCCTGGACCTGGCCATCGGTTACTTTTCCCAAGTGCAAAGCGCCTTCGACTACCGTCCGCTGTTCAGCGAGCCCCAGCACCTGTACTGCGCGACCGGGCACCCGCTGTTCCACGACCCGGCCCCGGATGCCGAGGCCATGGGCGACACCGACCTGGTGGACCACCCTTACCGCTTCCTGCGCAATGACGAACCGCTGCACAGCAAGCGCAGTTCGGCGCGCTCGGAACAGGTCGAAGGCACCCTTGCCTTCATTCTGTCGGGCAAACACATCGGCTACCTGCCCGAGCATGTCGCCCGCTCATGGGAAGACGGCGGTTTGCTCAAGGCCATCGGCCAGCCGGCGCTGAGTTTTGAGGTGACGTTCCACCTGGCCCGACACCGCGCCCAAGTACCAGGGGATGCGCAGCGGGCGTTCGAGGAGGATCTGCTGGCGGCGTTCAAACGGCCACGCAGTCACCCGTAACAGGGGTTCATGAGTCACGGTAATCCCGGTATCTCCAATAACTTTCAATGCTTTAGACGTTTGTCGCTTTAGGCGGCAGTGCCTTTCTGGCATCCTGCGCCTCCATTTTCTGACCCGGCCTAATTGGCACCCTCCCCGTGACCTCATCTGACCACTCGAAAACTGCCCCGCGTTCCGACCTGATTTACGGTCTCTACGATCGCCCGCACCTCACCGCAACGGTCTTTGCCGCCTTGCAACACGTGCTGGCGAGCTTCGTCGGGATCATCACCCCCACCCTGATCATGGGCAGCGCCCTGGGCCTGCACAGCGAAATTCCGTACCTGATCAGCATGGCGTTGTTCGTTTCCGGCCTGGGCACCTTCGTCCAGGCGCGACGCTTTGGTCCGATCGGTTCCGGTCTGTTGTGCCTGCAAGGCACCAGTTTTTCGTTCATCAGCGTGATCCTCAGTGCCGGCTTCATGGTCAAGGCCCGGGGTGGCGGCACCGATGAGATCCTCTCGACGATTTTCGGCGTGTGCTTCTTCGCCGCCTTCATCGAAGTGGCGCTCAGCCAGTTCATTGGCAAGCTGCGGATGCTGATTACCCCGGTGGTGACCGGCACCATCATCACCCTGATGGGGCTGTCGTTGATCAAGGTGGCCATGACCGACATCGCCGGCGGCTTCGGCGCGCCGGACCTGGGCGGTGCCCACCACCTGGCCCTGGCGGCGTTGGTACTGGGGGTGATCGTGGTGCTCAACCGGGTCGATGTGCCCTTCCTGAGGCTGGGGGCCATTGTGATCGGGCTGACCCTGGGTTACCTGCTCGCCTGGCTGATGGGCGATGTCGATTTCGCCACCATGACCGACGTCCCGCTGATGAGTGTGCCGGTGCCCTTCAAGTACGGGTTCAACTTTGACTGGGTGGCGTTCATTCCGGTGGCGGTGATCTTCCTGGTTTCGCCCCTGGAAGCCGCGGGCGACCTGACGGCCAACTCGATGATTTCCCAGCAACCGGTCAAGGGTCCGGTCTACATTCGCCGGATCAAGTCCGGCCTGTTGGCCGACGGCCTCAACTCGGCGATGGCCGCCGTGTTCAACAGCATGCCCATGGTGACCTTCGCCCAGAACAACGGGGTCATCCAGCTCACGGGCGTGGCCAGCCGTTATGTAGCGTTCTTCATTGCCGGCCTGCTAGTGCTGCTGGGGCTGTTCCCGATGATTGGCGCGGTGCTGCAACTGATGCCCAAGCCGGTACTCGGCGGCGCGGAGCTGGTGATGTTCGGCACGGTGGCCGTCGCCGGGATCAAGATTCTCGCCGAGGCCGGGCTGCATCGTCGCAACATGCTGATCGTGGCGATCTCCCTGGGTATGGGCCTGGGTGTCGCGGCCGTGCCGGAAGTACTGCGCGAGCTGCCCAAGGCATTGCACAACATCTTCGAGTCGCCGATCACCGTGGGCGCGTTATGCGCTATCGTGCTGAATATCTTTCTGCCCGAAGAGTTCATCGAGCTGGAAGAAGACGATTTCGACCCGGAAGCTTCGATCCTCCAGGTCATGGAGAATCCGGACGTCACGCCGCACGGGGACACCCTCAAGCCGGGTGCGGCCTTACAGGCGAACCGCTGATGCAGCTCAAGGGACGAGCCGCTGGCGGTTCGTCCCTTGTTTTCGAGAGTGCATCGATGCGCAGATTCCTCGTGATTGGCCTTTCCCTGTTGCTGCTCGGCCTGAGCGGCTGCGCCCTGCTCCCCAACCGTGATCCGCTGGACATCAACGTGGTCGGCATAGAGCCATTGCCCAGCCAGGGCATGGAACTGCGCTTTGTGCTGAAACTGCGCGTACAAAACCCCAACGAAACCCCTGTCGACTACAACGGCGTAGCCCTGAACCTTGAGGTCAATGGCCAGCCGCTGGCCTCGGGCGTGAGCGATCAACGGGGCTCGATCCCGCGCTTTTCCGAGGCGCTCATCAGCGTACCGGTGAGCGTTTCGGCATTCTCGGTGCTGCGCCAGACCCTGGGGCTGGACCTGACACAAACCCTCGACAAGCTGCCCTACGTACTGCGCGGCAAACTGGCCAGCGGCGCGTTCGGCACGATGCGCTTTGTCGACAGCGGCCAGTTGAGCATCGCCGGACCCAATTCCGTGATCTGGTAGATCCAACGATACCGTCTACCGATCAGAGTGCGAGCGCCTCAGATAAACCGCACACCGGGTTTCGGCCGCTCGTCCACGGTCAACTCGAACACGTCCGGGCGCGCATAGTGCCCGACCACGTCGTAGTCGTAGCGGGCGCGCACCAGTTCATCGGTGTCGATCTGCGTCGTCAGCAACCCTGCACCGCCTCGCAGCGGCCCGGCCAGTACATCGCCCATGGGGCCGACGATCACACTGCCACCGGCAATCAACGGGCGATCGGCCGGCCAGTCGGCGATCTGCACACCCAACTCGGCCGGTGATGGCTGCACCTGGCAGGCACTGACCACAAAGCAGCGGCCCTCATGGGCGATATGGCGCATGCTGACGTGCCACATCTCGCGCTCATCGACGGTGGGCGCGCACCAGACCTCGACGCCCTTGGCATACATCGCCGTGCGCAACAGCGGCATCATGTTCTCCCAGCACACCGCCGCGCCCACTCGTCCGACCTGGCTGTCGATCACCGGCAACGTCGAGCCATCGCCCTGGCCCCAGATCAGTCGTTCGGTACCGGTGGGCATCAGTTTGCGGTGCTTGGCCACCAACCCCGCCTGTGGCTCGAAATACAACGCCGTGCAATACAAGGTACTGCCCGAGCGCTCGATCACCCCCAGCACCAGGCTGGCACCGGTGCGCGCGCTGAAACCCGCCAGGGCCTCGGTTTCGACCCCTGGCACGTCTATGGCGTTGGCAAAGTAACGGGCATAGGCCTCGCGTCCCTCCGGCAGCCGATAGCCCAACCGGGTGCCGAAGCCTTCCCCCTTGGGATAGCCACCGAGCAACGCTTCGGGCATGACCACCAACCCGGCGCCGGATTCGATGATCGCCCGTTCATACGACAGGATCTGTTCCAGAGTCTCGCCCTTGCCCCCTGGCAACGAACCGATTTGCAGCGCAGCGACGATGGACTTGGGCATCACGGTAACTCCCGGGCATTGAGGTATTGCTCATTCTCCGGCCACCGTCGATCATCAATAAAGCCCAATCCAGTGCTGAATGATATGAACCCCATGAATATCGCCAACCTTGACCTCAATCTGCTCAAAGTCTTCGAAGCCCTGCACGACGAGTCCAGCGCCAGCCGTGCCGCACTGCGCCTGGGCGTCACCCAGTCGGCGGTGAGCGCGGCCTTGCGCCGGTTGCGCGAGGTCTACGCCGATCAGTTGTTCGTGCGTACCGGTCGAGGTCTGGCGCCGACGCTACGGGCCAACCAGTTGAAGCCGGTGGTCAGTGAGGCGCTGAACAAATGCCGGCAGAGCCTGGCCATGGTCGATCCGACTGCCCATCAGTACGAGGGTCGATCGGTGATCGTCGGGATGTCGGATGACTTCGAGATTGCCTATGGTCGACGGCTGATCGAGGAGATCGCCGAGCGTGCGCCCAAACTGCGGCTGATCTTCCGCCAGACCCACAGCCAGATCGTCGGCCAGGCCCTGATGGAGCGCAGCCTTGACCTGGCGATCACGGCCGGCGGCTTGAGCGAACGCTTGCTCAGCCGCCAGGTACTGGGGGAAGGCCGCTACCAGTGCCTGGTCGACCCCGCCAGCCTCGCGCCCGGGCAGCAGCAGCTCAGCCTCGACGAGTTTGTCGCGCGCGAACACATTCTGGTGTCATCGGGGGGCTTTATCGGCATCACCGACGAGGGTCTGGCGGGGCTGGGGTTGAACCGGCGGGTGTGCGCATCGACCACCCATTTCGCGGCGCTGCCGTTCCTGCTCAAGGGCAGCCAGGCGGTGGCGACCATCCCTGCCCATGCCGCTCACAGCATCGCCTCGCTCAGCGGCCTGGCACTGCTGCCCTGCCCACTGGACCTGCCACGCTACCCGATTGAACTGGGTTGGCGCACCAGCAACCTGCTCGATCCGTTGCTGCTGAAAGTGCGCGAAGCGATAGTCGCCAGTTTTACCCGGGGCAACGCCTGACAACCTTCGCCCGTAAACCGGCCGTTACTTGGCGGCCATCAACCGATTGACTTCGCTGCGCACCATGTTGGCGTATTCCGGCGGGGACATGGCGTCCAGTTCGGAGCGGACCCACTCGGCCCATTTGCCTTTGCGCTTGGAGCGCTCGCCGAACAAGCGGGCGGCCTCGCCCTTGGACTTGCCCAGGTTGGATTGCCAGAGGTCGAACAGACGGGATTTTTCATCTTCAAGCGCCGCGCGCTCGGCAAGGGGTTTGTCGGCCAGATTGAAGCTCATGGAAATTACCTGCGGCATAAAATAGGCGACATCTTACACTGTAGGCGGACTTCTCCAGAGATGGATTTCCCGGAGCATGGCGGGTGCCAGGCAACCAGACTGCAACTTTTGCCTGACGCCTACACTCCATTGCCCACAGCCCCTTTACCTGCAAGGAGTTACCCGATGGCTCGCACAAGCGCCTCGCAAGACGATCAAATCAAGGATCAGACCTTCAGTGAGCTGCAAGCGCTGATCGAAGAGTCGGAGAAATTGCTCAACCGCAGTGCTTCGCTGGTGGGCGAGGAAGCCGAAAGCCTGCGCGGGCAAATTGCACTCAAACTGCAACAGGCCAGGGATGCCATGTCCAGCGCGCGAGCACGTACCCAGCCAGTGGTCGACGCGACCGAAACCTACATTGGCGGTCACCCTTGGCAAACCGTGGCCATCGCCGCCGGTTTCGGCCTGGTGGTCGGACTGCTGCTGGGACGTCGCTAACCCCTGGCCCAGCGAATGCTGACTCATGTGGGAGATGCCGTTTTGATCAGATGGCGGCTCTCCCGTGGCGAGCGAGCTTGCTCGCGCTGGGCCGGGCTGGCGCTCCAGGGCGAAGCGCCCCCCACAAACCTGTGCAGGGTTTCAGATAAAATCTGGCGACCGATTTTGGGGCTGCTGCACAGCCCAGCGCGAGCAAGCTCGCTCGCCACAGGGCCTATGTTCATCATCCCCCGTGGCTCACGAGCGCTTCACTGCCCCGCCAGCTCCCGCAATTGCGCCAGCGTCTGCGCATCCAGCGCGATGCCTTCAGCAACGGCCCTGGCACGCTCGCGATGGCGACGGTCCCCCGGCAATCGCCGCAGCCCGACCCCGTGCATCTGCCGCACCAGTTCCTCGCTACGCTCGGCGAACCCCTGCCCGGCAGCCTTGCTCGGGTCGATGACAATCAATAACTGACCGGTCCACGGGGTTTTCGCCCCGGGATGGTTGGACCAGTCGAACTCGAACGAGAAGTTGCCACCGGTCAACGCAGCGGCCAGCAGCTCGACCATCATCGACAGGGCCGAACCTTTATGCCCGCCAAAGGGCAACAATGCGCCCCCCTCCAGGATCGCCTTGGGGTCGGTGGTCGGCTGGCCGAGGCTGTCCACCCCCATGCCGGGTGGCAGGCGTTCACCTTTGCGCGCAGCGATCTGTACATCGCCGTGGGCAATCGCGCTGGTGGCCAGGTCAAACACAATAGGGTCGGCATTGGCCCTGGGCGCAGCGAAGGCGATCGGGTTGGTACCAAACAAGGGGCGATCGGCACCGTGGGGCACGACGCAGGTCATGCTGTTGACCACGCTCAGCGCGACCAGGCCTTCATAAGCGAACGGCTCGACATCCGGCCAGAGCGCTGCAAAGTGATGGGAGTTGCGAATCGCCATGACCGCGATCCCGGCACTGCGGGCTTTCTCCACCAGTAATGCGCGGCCGGCGGCCAGCGCCGGTTGGGCAAAACCGTTGCCGGCATCGACCCGGACAAAACCCGAGGCCACGTCTTCTACCACCGGCACCGCCTGGCCATTGACCCAACCGCTGTTGAGCGTCGATACGTACCCGGGAATCCGGAACACCCCATGGCTGTGGGCGCCGTCGCGCTCGGCGCCGGCGCAGTTGGCGGCCAGCACCGAGGCGACCTCGGGACTAGTGCCGTGTCGGCGAAAGATCGAATCCAGAAGCTCAACCAACGCTTCGTACGACAAGTGATGCGAGGTTGCATTGACAGCATGATCGTGTGGCACAGACATCTGAAGCTCCAGAATTTTTATTGGAGGGGGCAACAGCGTTCGCAGGACCTTACCCGCGGATTAAACACCGTTTTGCGCGGCCACTGTCAACTGCCTTTGCGCCACTGCACCGCCAACAGGGCCCGGCCCTCGGCAAGCCATCCCCGACGGTCCCGCGAGCACCATAAACGCCCGGTTTCATTGACCTTTTCTTCACCCCCACTCAGGATACTGCCCAGCCATGTCCTGACGTGGGGCTGGAGACGACAGAAAAACCCTTTCATTGATGTGCAGTCGCCATGATCGCGGTTCTCGCCAGCTCACTGCGAAGGTTAGAATGTGGGAAATCAGGAAGCCTCAATGAGCGAAAAGCCCCTCTCGCAAGCAGAATTCGACGCCGTCACCGACGCCGCCGCGCATTGGTGCATGCGCCTGCATTCCAATGACTGCACGGCCGCCGAGCGCCGGGCGTTCGAGCAATGGCGTGATGCCCACCCACTGCATGCGTTCGAGTATGAAGCGATGCTGGAGATCTGGGAGGTGTCCGAGCACTTGCCGCGCGCGGAACACGTGCCGCACATCGCGCACCGGGCACCGCGCTCGGGCTGGCGGCCGCTGGCCGTTGCCGCTGCCGTCAGTCTGCTGGCCTTGCCGCTGGCCGCCTTCAGTGGCTGGCAACTGGGCTGGCTGCCCAATGCCTACGAGCATTTCGAAGCACAGAACGCCTTGCGTACCGTGACCCTGAGTGACGGCAGCGAGGTGGAGTTGAACCTGGGCACCGAGCTGACCTACAGCAACTACAAGGATCAACGCCGGGTGACGCTGAAAAAGGGCGAAGCCTTCTTTCGCGTGAGCCACGACACGCTGCACCCCTTTGTGGTCAAGGCCGCCGACGGGCAGGTTCGGGTGACCGGCACTCAGTTCAATGTCTGGAAGTATCAGGATCAGGTTCGCGTGACGCTGGTGGAAGGCTCGGTACTGGTCACCAGCAACGATGCTCTTGGCGGTGACGGCCTGCGCCTCGATCCGGGCATGCAGGCTCGCTACAAGAGCGGTGACTATCAACCGCAGATCAGCCAGACCTATGCCAATGACAGTTCCCTGGCATGGCGCGATGGCAAGCTGGTGATCGACAACCTCGCCCTGAACGAAGCGCTGCCCCTGATCAATCGCTACCTGAGTACACCGGTGATGGTGGCGGACCACGCCACAGGCATGATCCGCATTGGCGGGGTCTACAACATCAGCGAGCTGAAAACCCTCGTCCCCGCGCTGCCCAAGGTGCTCCCGGTTTACCTGACCCGCAACGAAGACGGCAACCCGGTGCTCAATTCCCTGCCTGCCCAACCTGCCAGACACTGAAAAGGCCGCACCCTTTCGGGCCGCGGCCTGCTCCATTTCAGTTGGCCTGCCCCCTAGTGCGTCGCCACACTCCCAGCCCCCTCGACCGCTTCACGAATGGTTTGCAGCCGGTAATGAGGATCGGCCTTGATCTGTTGCTCGGTGAACGGCAAGACACTCCACTGCTTCTTCGAAAACGCCAGCGTCTGGTCGCGAGCGTGCTCCGAGGCAGGGTCACTGGAAATCGAGAAGGCCAGCAAGCCCTGGGCCTGGGGCCCCTGCTCGTCAAACGTCACCACCTGCAAGTAACTGGTGCCGCTGACCACCTCACGCTTGCCGGCTTCGCCCGGCACGCTTTGCATGGCGTTGTAGACCCCAAGTTCGGCCGGCCCGCCATGAATGGCAATGGCTTGCCCGCCACGGCTGGCCACCTGAATATCACCCCATAGTTGTCGGTCCGTCAGCCCCGCGCGTTGCATCTGCTCGACCGACGCCAGCATGGCCTGCCGTACCGCCTGCGCCACTTCGGGTCGCTCGATGTTCAGCCCGCGAGGGGTATGCAGCGGGTCTTTCGCGTCGAACGCCACACGCCAGACGTCCGGGGCTTGCAGCAACGCTTCCATGACATTCTGAAAGTGGACCAAGCCCGCGCCGCTGTGCAGATTGGCGGCGCGATCCCAGGCCTTGAGACTGGCGCACAAGGAGGCCAGGGGCGCACTGTCAACCCCTAGGCCAGCAGCGCACACCTGCAACAGGTCCGGCATGACCTGGCCGGCCAGGTAAACCTGGTTGTCCATGACCATGTGTTGCAAGTCCTCGACCTTCACCGGGCCGGCCTTGGCCAACTGCCCCAGATACTCCAGGGCAAAGCGGGTGCGCGGCCCCAGGGCGTGTCCGGACTGGCTGATCAAGGGCGAGTAACCGGTCAGTGGCTGAGCCGGGTTAGCCATCCACGCCGAGTCATTGGAGTGCTGCACAAAGTCAGTGCGCATCAGCTGCGGCAGTTGCTCCGCGGCAAAAATGCCAGGTTGCGCGGCTTTTTTATCGATGTCCCAGGCGCAGGCACTGCGGGAGCCATCCAGCACGATCATGGCCAGGCCCGCGCGGGGTGCGCTGCATTTTTCCAGCTTGTCGACGCCGACGTTGGGCACCACCGACAGGTTCATGTACAGCGCCTGCCCCTGATCGTCCACCGCCAGGGTATTGACCCATGGCACCCCTTGAATCCTGTGCACGGACGTTTGCAGGTCCTTGAGGTTGCTGGCCTGGTTCATCGCATACCATTGCTCGAGCACGCGGTCGTTGTCGAGGTTGGCGTCGCGCAGGCTGTAGGCGTACTGCCGATCCCAATCCAGCTTGCCGGGCCATTGCACGACGGGGCCAAATACCGAGCTGTAGAGCACATGGGAGACTGACGTGAGCTGTCCATCGGCCTGCCTGGCCTTGACCGTGACCGATTGCTGGCTCAAGGGCAGGGATTTGCCGTCGAGCAGATAACGAGTGGGGTCCTTCGGGTCGAGTTGCAGACGGTACAGCGTGAAATGCCTGGACGTGTCGACGGTGTGGGTCCATGCCAGGTGCTGGTTGAAACCGATGTTGATCATCGGCAGTCCCGGCAACGCCGCGCCCATCACGTCCAGCTTGCCAGGGATGGTCAGGTGCATCTGGTAAAAGCGCATGCCGCCGATCCACGGAAAATGCGGATTGGCCAGCAACATCCCGCGCCCATTGAAGGAACGGTCCCGGCCAATGGCCACGGCATTACTGCCGCGGTCCAGGGCAAAGCGTTGCAGGCGCGTGGCGGCGACTTCGAAGGCCGCACGGGCGCCCTGCTCCCGGGCGACCGCCTTGGGCGGCGTGGCACCGGCCAGTGCTTCGGCAAACTGGCCGACACCGCCTTCGACCAGCAGGCGTCGGGTCAGTTTGACCAGGTCCAGTGCGGTAATCGGCCGGACCCAGTCCCCCTGGCAATGCTCGGGCAGGCCTTGTGCGGCGCGTTCATGCAGATAACGGTTATACCCGGCCACATAGCCTTCAATCAGTTGTCGCACAGCCGGGGTTTGCGCCTGCCAGAAGCCGAACACCGCCTGGGGGTTGTTCAGCCAGCTGAAAAACACATCGCTGACGCTGTTTTCCCGTTGCTCAAGGGTGAACTGCTGCGCGCCGAAATACCGTGAACGCTCGCCGTTGACCGTCACCACTTCGTTGGCCAGCAGGCACAGATTGTCTTGAGCATAGGCATAGCCAATCCCGTACCCCAGGCCACGCTCGTTCTCGGCTCGAATGTGTGGCACGCCAAAGCTGGTACGGCGAATATCGGCGCCGGTCTCGACCGTCTGAGTGAGTGCCTGGGCCGATACGCTCAGCCCCAGTAACCAACCCGCTAGGCACAACCTGGGCAACTGCCTGGAAATAATCACACTGACTCCTGATGGCGAAGAACACAGTAGCCAGGACAGGCGAGCCGAACGATGACGCTGCCGGGAACCGGCCCTGCCCTGGGAAAGACCACACAGGCGAAGAAGCGGAATGTGGCTTGCCATAGGAACGAATCAGCGGACAATAATTTAAAGCGCATCAGCCCGAAATGACGGCACTTGACCGGTGTCTGACGTGCTTTCGACAAAATTTCTACATTGAGGCCTTCATGATTTGTGCCGCTCGTTCGTCTTAATGACTAAGGAGCATTCAACACAGTTTCCTGGCCAGGTTCTGAAAAGGAGTTTTTCGCATGTACAACTCGCAACTACCAACGGATGGTAAAGCCGCGCCAAAGGGCGTTTCCCTTAGACTGGATACCGGCGTATTCGCCAAAAGCACCGAGCGCCAGGGCAACGAGCGCATCAGGCTGCTGCTTAAAAGCTACGGCCTGCGCACAAGCCTGATCCGCCTGAAAGTGATCGACGCGCTGCTGTCCGCCGCCCAGGCAGGTCAGCCCGTGGGGGTACGCGGGGTGCACAGCCACCTGCTGGAGCTGGATATTCCCCTGTCCTTTCTCAGCGTGCGTGAAGTACTCAAGCGCCTGTGCAGTGAAGGCCTGATCGTCCTGAACCCCGACAAAAGCTACAGCCTGCATCCACAGGCTGCGGCCTTGCTGGAATCGCTCAGGGCTTGACCTTGCGGCGCAGCACTCCGTTGATCACCACCACCAACACCGCCACGGCGATGGCGACGTACTGGAACAGGGTTTCGCTGATGATCCCGGCATTCTGCAGATAAGACAGGCCAAGCATGATCCCCAGTACGGCCAGGGTGATCAGAAACGAGTATTTCAAACGTTGCGACTGGGTCATTGCGGGGGTCCTGAATCTGAAGATAGGTATCCGGTGTGAATCCTGCTGCCCGCCACGTCCACACCTTCGTTCGTGAGTGAACAGCAGCCAGCGGGCGCTCATGTTACATGCCTGTGAGGCATTTTGGCGCTATGGGTTCGAATCGCCCTGTACTCGCCTGCCTCTGTCATGGGTACCCTGCACCTGACAAATCTGTAATCCGCGCCTCAGTTTCCTGACAGCACGGGCTGTTTAAGGTCTCGTCGAACCTGAAGCATCAGGGATGACGGGACTTTGTTATGCCTTCAACACCTTCAAGACGCTCTTTCATCAAAGGCCTGGCCGCCGGCAGTGTACTGGCGGGCGCGGGCCTGTGGCGACCACCGGTCTGGGCCGTGACTGCCGACAATCAACCCTCCACGTTGCGCGGTAGCCAGTTCGACCTGTGGATCGGCGAAGCACCGGTCAATTTCACCGGCACCCCGCGCACCGCCATGACCATCAACGGTGGCATTCCCGGCCCATTGCTGCGCTGGCGCGAGGGCGACACCGTGACCATCCGCGTGCGCAACCGGTTGCAGCAGGACACCTCGATTCATTGGCACGGGATCATCCTGCCGGCCAACATGGATGGCGTGCCAGGCCTGAGCTTCCAGGGCATCGCCCCTGACGGTCTCTACGAATACCGCTTCACGCTGCACCAGAACGGTACCTACTGGTACCACAGCCACTCGGGCCTTCAAGAGCAGGCCGGGGTCTATGGGCCGCTGGTGATCGACGCCCGCGACCCGGAACCCTTCCAGTACGACCGCGACTACGTGGTGATGCTCAGCGACTGGAGCGACCAGGCCCCGGAACACCTGATGCGCACCCTGAAAAAACAGTCCGACTACTACAACCGGCACAAGCGCACCGTAGGCGACTTCATCGAGGACGTCAGCCGCGACGGCTGGGCAGCCACGGTGGCTGACCGCACGATGTGGGCCGAAATGAAGATGAGCCCCACGGATCTGGCAGATGTCAGCGGCGTGACCTACCGCTACCTGATGAACGGCCAGACCCCGGAGACCAACTGGACCGGCACGTTCAAACCCGGGGAAAAACTGCGCCTGCGGCTGATCAACGGCTCGGCCATGAGCTACTTCGACGTGCGCCTGCCCGGTTTGAAAATGACCGTTGTCGCCGCCGACGGACAGTACGTGCAACCGGTCAGCGTCGATGAATTGCGGATTGCCGTGGCGGAGACCTATGACGTGATCGTCGAGCCGGGCAACGAGCCGGCCTACACCCTGTTTGCCCAGTCCATGGACCGCAGCGGTTATGCCCGGGGCACCCTGGCCCTGAGCCAGGGGCTCAGCGCCGCCGTACCCAGCCCCGACCCACGACCGCTGATCAGCATGGCCGACATGGGCATGGACCATGGCGCGATGGCAGGCATGGCAGGCATGGCAGGCATGGCAGGCATGGCAGGCATGGACCATAGCCAGATGAGCGGCATGGACCACGCCGGCATGACAGGCATGGGCAACGCCATGCAAACCCACCCGGCCTCGGAAACCGACAACCCGCTGGTGGATATGCAAACCATGAGCCCCAGCGCCAAGCTCGCGGACCCGGGCATCGGCCTGCGCAACAACGGCCGCCGTGTGCTGACCTATGCCGACCTCAAAAGCACGTTCCCCGACCCGGACGGACGCGAACCGTCGCGCACCCTGGAGTTGCACCTGACCGGGCACATGGAGAAATTCGCCTGGTCGTTCGACGGCATCAAGTTCAGCGATGCCCAACCGCTGCGCCTGACCTACGGCGAACGCCTGCGCATCACCCTGGTCAATGACACGATGATGACCCACCCGATTCACCTCCACGGCCTGTGGAGCGACCTGGAGGACGAACAGGGTCGCTTCCAGGTGCGCAAGCACACCATCGACATGCCGCCCGGGACCCGCCGCAGTTATCGGGTGACGGCCGACGCACTGGGCCGCTGGGCCTATCACTGCCACCTGCTGTTTCACATGGAGATGGGCATGTTTCGTGAAGTGCGCGTCGATGAACCGGGGAGCCCGACATGAAGTCCCGCCTGTTGCTTGCCGGCCTGCTCGGCCTTTACATGAACGCGACCCAGTCGGCCGAAAGCATGGACCATTCCGCCATGGGGCACGGCGCAATGCCAGCCATGGACCACAGCCAGATGGGCGGCATGGATCACAGCCAGATGGGCACGATGGATCACAGCCAGATGGCGCCCACTGCCAGCCGCACACCGATACCGGTGCCCAGCGACGCCGATCGCCGCGCGGCATTCCCGGCGGTCAACGGCCATGGCGTACATGACAAGGCGATCAATGGCTTCTGGCTGGTTGACCAGCTGGAGTACCAGGATGCCGATGACGGCAGTGCCCTGGCCTGGGACATGAGTGGCTGGATCGGTGGCGACATCGATCGGCTCTGGGTTCGCTCCGAGGGTGAGCGCACCAACGGCCACACCGAGAAAGCCGAAGTCCAGGCCCTGTGGGGGCATGCCATCGGCCCGTGGTGGGATGTGGTGACCGGGGTCCGCCAGGATTTCAAACCCGGCTCACCGCAAACCTGGGCGGCATTCGGGTTGCAAGGCCTGGCCCTGTATAACTTTGAAACACAAGCAACCTTCTTCGTCGGCGAAAACGGTCAGAATGCGCTCCGCGTGGAAGGCGAATACGACATTCTGCTGACCAACAAACTGATTCTGCAGCCCACCGCCGAGGTCAATTTCTACACCCGCAACGACCCTGAACGCAGTGTCGGCGCCGGGTTGGCCAACACCGAAGCCGGTGTGCGCCTGCGTTACGAAATCGTCCCCGAGTTTGCGCCTTACATCGGCGTGACCTGGAGCAGCACTTACGGCAACACCGCCGACTACACTGGCGAAGACCGCAGTCAAGCGCGGTTCGTCGCCGGCTTGAGGCTCTGGTTCTGAGCCGATGAATGAAACGATCGACACGAGAATTTATATGCACAACTCACTTCGTCTGGCCGCCCTTGGCGCCCTGTTCATCAGCACCCAGGCCCTGGCGGCCGAGCTGATTCCGATCGATGTCCACCGCGATGCCAATTGCAGCTGCTGCACCGCCTGGATCTCGCACCTGCAAGACAACGGCTTCAAGGTCACTGACCACGTCGAGCCCGACATGAGCGAAGTCAAGCAGCGCCTGGGCGTCGCCCCGCGCCTGGCCTCATGCCATACCGGCGTGATCAACGGCAAGTTCGTCGAAGGCCACGTTCCGGCCGAGCAAGTGCGGGCCCTGGCCAAGCGTGACGACTTGCTGGGCATGGCGGTACCGGGCATGCCCACCGGCTCGCCAGGCATGGAAATGGGCGACCGGGTCGACGCGTATCAAGTGATCGGCCTGACTAAAAATGGCACCGATGAAGTGATCGCCGACTACCCGGCCCGGTAATGCTGCTGGGTTACCTCGGGCTGTTTGTCGCGGCCTTCGGCGCCGCAACGCTGCTGCCCCTGCAGTCCGAGGCGGTGCTGGTAGGGTTGTTGCTCAACGGCCAGCACTGGCTGTGGCTATTGCTTGCGGTCGCTACCCTGGGCAATGTGCTGGGCTCCTTGGTGAACTGGTGGCTGGGGCGTGGCATCGAGCACTTCAAGGACCGTCGTTGGTTCCCGGTCAGCCCGGCACACCTGGAAAAAGCCAGCAGGCACTATCAACGCTACGGCCATTGGTCCTTGCTGTTGAGCTGGCTGCCGGTCATCGGCGATCCCCTGACCCTGGTCGCGGGCGTGATGCGTGAACCCCTCGGGCGCTTCCTGCTGATCGTGACCCTGGCCAAAGGCGCCCGTTATGCCGTGCTGGCCCTGGCGACACTGGGCTGGACGGCCTGAGGTAAATCTCCAGGCTTCGACGTCCCTCGGCACCGGCGAATCAGCAATGCGGGTATTCCCGCGTTACGCCAGAAGCCCTGCACAAACGCCCGATGATCGTCTGCTTATGCACATCGCTTAGCCGCTGGTAGGCCCATATGTATAAACCGCCGATTTCCAATCGGGTTATCTGATCAAGAAAGGTATTCAGGTTATTGTCCGTCAAACCGATGGCCGTCAATGCCAGAATGACCTTTCCAGGTTGGGCGCCATGGCCAATCGAGCGCTCCAGGGCTTGTCCTACATAACGGGCAATCTCGTCATCGGTCCACATTTTGCTGCCATAGCAGTAATGGACGAGGTGGTCGCACTGCCCGGCCTCAATGACTTTCAGCACTTTGGCATTCAGTGCGGAGCCGGAAGTCGTGGTGGGTGCACAATACGAATAACCGGCAATAAACCCGTAGCTGGTCTGCTTGCCTTGCTGTTTGAGCTGGCCCATCGCATCGATGACCAAATCGATGTTCATGTTGCATTCATCGTCAAAGTCTACCCCGTCCCAGCCCCCTGCAGCCGTGGCATCGAGAATGGCCTGAACATCGGCCTGGCTACCCGGCATTGCACGAGGGGAGCAGAAACCACCCCCATACGTCCAGCGTGTCGAACCGCTGTACTGTTCAAATCGTGGCGCCTGGGAGCCGGCAGGGCTCCAGCCGGGGTTGCTTTGCGTACCGGTTGTCAAACCTGACAGGTTGGTGACCATGCCGTACATCATGTCGGTGAATTCTGGCAAGGGTTCGTGACTGAGTTGCTGGCTCCATCCGCCCAGCAGATAACGTCCTTGTGTCATGCGACTATCTCCTGATTTCGCTAACTATTGGCGAGCGTCGACCGACGCTTCAGGGCACATTCAAGCAGGTTCAGAAAGCAACACAATGGATTCAACATTCCTTTACAAACAATAATTTTTCACACACTCCTGATGCCCTTTCTCTCATCGTCGTGACAGCAATGTCCGGTACTTTTCACGCCGTAACGCCACTTCCCCCAGCCCCTTTTCTGAAGCCCCGTCTTCTCATTCCCTTCATGCACATGCGGTTCGTTGCTGCAAAGAGCGCTCGCAACACCCACTGTCGCGCCCCTTCATGCCTTCCACGTCGACGCCCCCAATGCGCGAAGCAACAACTCGGGTTCCAGTGCACTAACCTGTCGGCCATCATCGCTGCGCATGCTCTCACCCGCCAACAAGGCGTTGACGATGGCCTCTTCCACCGCTTCGGCCGCCGCACTGAACAGCGGTGAAATGTGATCGTTGTTGAGCATCGCCAGGGCTGTGCTCAGGGGCAAGTCCTTGCGCCCATAGTCAGCCGGCGGCAGGTCCTGGTTGCCGGTGGCGAACGCCAGGAAGATATCACCGCTGGAGTCCTCCGTCCCACCGCCGGTACGGGCGATGCCAATGGACGCCCGTTGTGCCAGGCGCTGGCACTGGTGCGGCAACAGCGGTGCGTCGGTGGCCAGGATCACCACGATCGAACCCATGCCCGGCGTGCCCTGCTGCGCGAAGGGCGAATCGACCTGTGACAACTGCCGGCCAACCGGATAGCCGTCGACCCGCAACTCACAACGCTTGCCATGGTTGGCCTGCACCAGTGCGCCGACGGTGTATCCGCCCTGCCCAGCCGGCAACCGACGGGACGCGGTGCCGATCCCGCCCTTGAACTCGTGGCAGATCATCCCGGTGCCGCCCCCCACGGCGCCTTCAGGCACCGCACCGGTCGCGGCATTGTCAGCCGCTTGCCGCACGTGCTGCGCCCCCACGTGCTGGCCCCAGATGTCGTTGAGCACACCGTCGTAGGTTTCCATCACCACCGGCATGCACCAGTAGGTGGCCGGGTCTGCCAGGCTGTCGCGCTCCAGCGCGACCAGGGCATCGCGCACCACACCCACGCTGTGGGTATTGGTGATGGCAATGGGCGTTGCCAGCAACCCGGCTTCGCGAATCCATTCCAGCCCCGTGGCATCGCCATTGCCGTTGAGCACATGGCAACCGGCGAAACAGGGTTGCAGCCGCGCATGACCGGCGCGGGGTTGAATCACCGTCACGCCGGTCCTGACCTGCTTGCCGTCGACCCGGTCCTTGAGGGTGCTGTGCCCGACCCGTACGCCCGGTACATCGGTAATGGCATTGAACGGCCCCGGTACTCCAAAACCCAGGCGGATGCCCAGTTCACGTGCGCGCATGACGTCTCCTTCACGATTGACTGTACCGGCTGGAGCCGGCGAAAGAACGCTACTCTAGGGACCGCGTCCGCCAGCGCCAATCACCCCGTTGGGGTATGCGTGCGGCGGCGCTGCCCGCGATCATGGTCAATAATTAGAGCATTGCAGCCGTGCCGGGCGACCGCAGGTCGGGCAGCAAGGCTGCTCGATGGCCCGCTTGATTCAGATCAACCCCTCGCCCGCCGTTCACGGCACGATCGGTTCACTACTTCAACGCCCGACGACGGATCGTTGCCCTCAAGGACTCGCGTCACGGCGTTCATCACGGGAGAGTTGCCATGTCCGGTCAATCACGTTTCATGCTGGTCGTCTCGCCACTGATGGAACACAGCGCGGCGTTCGACAGGGCGGCGGCACTGGCCAGAGCCGAAGGCGCCGCACTGCATATCGTGGCCTTCGACTACCTGGAAGGCCTGGCCACCGCCAGCCTGGTCAATGAACAGGCGATGGAGCAAATGCGCCTGGGCTACGTCGAGCGCCACCGTCAATGGCTGGAGGAACAGGCCAGGCCTCTGCGCAAACTGGGGCTGACCGTGACCACCGAGGTCACCTGGGTGGAAAATCCGTTGCAGGAAATCCTGATTCACCTCAAAGAACAGCCCATGGATGCGCTGATCAAGGCCCTGAAGCACGAGTCGCTGATTTCACGACTGATGTTTACCCCGCTGGACGTGCATCTGCTGCGTGAGTCCCAGGTGCCGCTGCACTTCGTCAGCCATGACGCACGCGCCCTCCCGCGCAGGATTGTCGCCGCCGTAGATCCCTTCCATAGCGGCAACAAGCACCTGGACCTGAACAACCGGATACTCCACGAAGCGGTGAAACTGGCCAGTGCCTGCGGCGCAGAAGTCGATGTGGTCTACGCCCATGACCTGTCGAGCCTGGACACCGATGAGTTCGATTTTCGCAGCAGTACCGCGATCTTCACCCCCGGTACGGCCAAGACGCTGTTCGACGTCCAGGCCGAAGCGTTCAACACACTAACCGAGCAAAACGGCATTGCCCCCGAACAACGCCACATGGTCATGGGCAACCCCGTCAAGGTCCTGGTCAATTACGTGCAAGCCCATGAAGTGGACGTGATCGTCATGGGACGGGTCAGTCATCGCGGTCTGGCGCGCTTGGTGGGCAGCACCGTGGAGAGCCTGTTGTACAAAATGCCCTGCAGCATGTGGATCGTCTCGCCCCAAGGGCCTGCCGAATAAAACCGTGAGCCCTGGCGAAATGCTTCGCCCAGGGCTCGATCCAGCGCCTCAACTGCCAGTGCGGACCTTGTTCCACAATCGCGTACGGATCCGGTCGATGTTCAGGGGCATGGCCTCAAGGGCGAACAGTTTGCCCATCATTTCCGGGCTTGGGTACACCTTGGTGTCGTTCTTGATGGCCGGGTCGATCAGGCTGTCGGCCTGTTCGTTGCCGTTGGCGTAGTGCACATAATTACTGATGCCGGCCATGACATCCGGGCGCAGCAGATAATTCATGAAGGCGTATCCGGCCTTCTCGTCCGGCGCGTCGACCGGCATGGCGACCATGTCGAACCAGATCGCCGCGCCCTCCCTGGGAATGGCGTAACCGATGTCCACCCCGTTTTTCGCCTCCCTGGCGCGGCTTTCGGCCTGCAGGATGTCGCCGGAGAACCCGACCGCCACGCAAATGTCGCCGTTGGCCAGGTCGCTGGTGTATTTGGAGGAGTGGAAATAGCTGACGTAAGGCCGGACCTTCAGCAGCAGGGCTTCGGCTTTCTTGTAGTCGGCCGGGTCCTTGCTGTGGTGCGGCAGGCCCAGGTAATTCAACGCGGCAGGCAGCAACTCCGGACCGTTGTCGAGGATTGCTACCCCGCATTTCTGCAGCTTTTCCATGTATTCGGGCTTGAAGATCAGGTCCCAGGAGTCCACCGGTGCGTTGTCGCCCAGCACCGCCTTGACCTTGGCCATGTTGTAGCCAATCCCGGTGCTGCCCCACAAATACGGGAAACCGTGTTCGTTACCCGGGTCATTGGTTTGCAGGGCCTTGAGCAAAACCGGGTTGAGGTTTTTCCAGTTCGGCAACTGGCTTTTGTCGAGGGTTTTCAATGCCCCGCCCTCGATTTGCCGCGCCATGAAGTGGTTGGAAGGAAACACCACGTCATACCCGGACTTCCCCGTCATCAACTTGCCGTCGAGGGTTTCGTTGCTGTCGTAGACGTCGTAGCTGAAGCCGATACCGCTTTGTGCCTGGAAGTTTTTCAGGGTGTCCGGCGCGATGTAGTCCGACCAGTTGTAGATCTTCACGGTGTCGGCCGCCTGGCTCAGTGATGCGGCGAGCATCAGGGGCGCCAGCGCGAAGGGAGCAAGGGATAAGCGGATCATGATTCGATTCCTGTATGACGTTTTTATTGGCAGGGTTTCGGTTAATCAGCGGATCAGAAAATCAGCACGTAGGTTTTGCGCACGGTCTCCTCGATGTCCCAGATGCCGGTGCTGTTAGCCGGCAACATCAGGGCGTCGCCCGCTTCGATGGACAGGGGTTCGCCGTTGTCCGGGGTAAAAGTGCAGCGCCCCTGGACGAAGTGACAGAACTCTTGCGCGACGATCTGTCGCCGCCAGCGTCCGGGAGTGCACTCCCAGATACCGGTCTCGACGCCATCGCTGCGCTCCACGCTGGTGGTCGAGGTCACGGCCACGGGGGCGCCCAATGGCACGGCGACCGGTGCCGACGCCTCTAGCGTCATGTGCGGAGTGTTCTTGAACTGGGTAATACTCATGCCGATACCTGTCGATGAGGGAAAGAGAAATTACTGCATGAAACCTTCCATGAAACCCGCTACCCGACAGGCCAGCCTGCGCCGCCAGGGCGCGCTGTTGAGGTCGGCCAGGGTCTGGTCTTCGTGGATGAAACTGCGAATGATCGCGTTGTAGCCCAGCCAGCGCAGCGGTTCGGGCTCCCAGGCCTTGAGCGCATCCAGCCCGCCCTGGGGGATGACCCAGGGTTGGTGAACCCGTTCGGTGTCGTGCCCGAGGATCAGGTCCGCCAGCGTCCGGCCGCCGAGATTGCTGGCACCGACGCCTTCGCCGCCGTAACCGCCCGACAACGCGATCCCGCTGCGTTGATCGCAGAGCATGTGGGGTTTGAACCGTCGGGACATGCCCAGGTTGCCGCCCCAGGAATGAGTGATATTGACGTCCTTGAGCTGGGGGAACAGCTCACCGAACAGGTAACGCCGCAGTTGGACTTCTCCCTCGCTCAGGTCGAAGTCGTGCCGCAACTTGCCGGCAAACCGATAACCACCACGGGCACCAAACACCAGGCGGTTGTCGGCGCTGCGCTGGCCGTAGGTCACCTGACGGCTGCTTTCGCTGAACGCCTGCCCATGGTCCAGGCCGATTTCGTCCCAGGTCGCGGCCGACAACGGCTCAGTGGCAACCAGCAGGCTCTGCACCGGCAGCTGATAGCGCCCCAACGGTGCCAGTGTCGCGGCATAACCTTCCACGGCCGGCACAATCCAGCGGCTGCGCACTGTCGCGTTGGCGGTCTTCAGGCTGCCGGGCTGCCAGTCATTGACCGGACTGTTCTCGTAGATCTGTACCCCCATGCGTTCCACCGTCCGCGCCAGGCCACGCACCAGTCTGGCTGGCTGAATCGTCGCGCAGTGCGGCGCATGGATAGCGCCGTAGGGTCTGGCCACGCGGATGTGCCGGGCCAGTTCCGCGGGGTTCAACCAACGGTAGTCGTCCGGGGTCAGGCCCTGCCGGTACAAGCTGTCCAGGTAGCCCCGCAGGCTGACCTCCTGCTCGGGGTAGCGCGCGGCACAATAAAGCACACCACCTTTGCGAAAATCGCAGTCGATGCCTTCCCGTTCGGTGACGATCCGCACCTCGTCAGGAATGCCGTGCAGCAAGTCATAGGAGGCGCGGCGCTGCTCCGGCGACAACCCGGCGAGCAGGCGGTCCTCACCCAACAGATTGCCCATCACCCAACCGCCGTTGCGTCCGGAGGCGCCGAAACCGGCCGTTTGCGCCTCAATAATGGCGACGTTCAACTCCGGCGCCTGGCGCTTGAGGTAGTACGCGGTCCAGAGGCCCGTGTAGCCGGCGCCAATGATCGCCACGTCGACGTCCAGGTCCCGCTCAAGGGAAGGCCGGGCCAACAACGGCTCTTCCAGTTGGTCCATCCACAAACTGATCGTGCGCCACGCCGGCATGCAAGACTCCGCCACTCAAGGTTTAGATGGCGGTGATCCTAGTGCCTGGGCTCAGTGGCTGTCTTGTGCGCGTGCACGCAAAGAAATTTCCCGGACATAGGCCTTGGGCGTCATCCCGGTGTGCTGGCGAAAACAGGTGTAAAACGCCGACAGGGAATTGAAGCCGGCGGCAAAGGCCAGATCATCGATACGCAAGGGGGCGGGTGCGGTTTCCAGGACTGCCAGCAAGTGCCGCAGCCGCGCCTGATTGACGTAGCGATAGAAGCTCTGCCCCAGCACCTGATTGAGCAAGTAGGAAATCTGGTTGCGGCTGTAGCCACACGCCTTCGCCACCCCTTCCAGGTCCAGCCCGGGCTCAAGATAGGGTTGTTGATGCTCGAAATACTGCTGCAGATCCTGCGCCATGAAGCTCAACTGGCGGGGTGAAAGCCCCAGGCGACTGACCGCCGGGCGCCCACTGTCGGCCGGTTTGCTCAGGGGTTGTTCGTGCACCAGCGATGCGTATTCGTTGACTCGCCAGATCAGTCCGTCGCGCACCGTGATCGCCTCGCTGGAACGGAACGACACCAGCCCCTCACCGCCGCGCAAGGTCATGCGGTATTGAATGAACGCCGTGTCACCGTCCAGGCGAATCCGGTCCGAATGCTCCAGCGCTTCCTGGGGATCGCGGGGCATGCTGTCGCGCACATACTCGCGCAGTTCACTGAGCCCCAGGATGCGGTTCTGGAAAAAGTCGTGGTACTGGATGTCCGGGTGGTACAACGCCATGACACCGTCCAGGTCCCGATGCTTCCAGCACAGGTGGTAACGCAGCACCGTCTCGCCGGTGGCCTGGGTTTGCAACGGGCCATCATCATGGGCAGGCATAAGGTGCTCGGCAACAGAAAAACCGAGCTTGCCGAACTTGCGCCAAGGCTTCAATGATCAATTCGAGGGCCTGTCTCCGACGAACCTTGCCATCGCGGTGACAGAGCGTGATCGAGCACAGGCTCAATCCCGGTCAATCGACAGCCGGCAGGTAAATTTCACGGCCCATCGTAAAGTCAGTGCTACCGTTAAAAATCCACAGGGTTGGGCCAATGACGGCTCATCCTCCTCTGACATAAGCCGAAGGAAGCGCTTGATGACGAAGGCGGGTCACCCATGCACAGGACTGAGTTCAGCAAGGTCACGTTCCCCAACGCCTGCCAGTTGATGCGCTGGCATTTTCACCCTATTGGATTCGAAGCCACCATGGACGCACCGGACAGCATGATCCTCCGGTTGTTTGACCGTGCCAGTGGCAGGACCATGGTCTCCATCGCCGGCATCCCCTGCGCCACCCTGATGAATGCCACCGATGTCGAGCGAATAATCGAAGCGGTGGAGGATGAACTTGAAGCCTTCATCCCACCACTCACGTTCAAGCACAACGCTTGAGCCTGTAGGTCAAGGAAAGTGGCGTCGAACACAGACCCTGTGGCTTGCTCGCGCTGGGCTGTGCAGCAGCCCAAAAATCGGCTACCGCGTTTTATCTGAACGCCAGCAGTCGTCTTGCCGGGGGCGCTTTGCACCCCAGCGCGAGCAAGCTCGCTCGCCACAGAAGCCGCGTTTAGTCAGGAAAGTCGCGTCGTACACAACCCCCGTGGCGAGCGAGCTTGCTCGCGCTGGGCTGCACAGCAGCCCCAAAACCAGTCACTGGGGTATCTCTGAAAGACTGCAGTCGTTGCACCGGGGCCGCTTCGCGCTGGAGCGCCAGCCCGGCCCAGCGGGAGCAAGCTCCCTCGCCACACAAGCAGCGTTCACGCTTGAACGGTTTTACTGCCTACATTGCTCGCGCGCTGGTCGGCAAAGAAAGGCTTGCCGGAGGCGATCCTGTCGGAAGCCCTGGGCAGGTTCACCGAGCTGCCTTCCTGAGGATCGACGTACCAATGGCAATGCTTCGCGGCACGGGTAATGCCGACATAGGCCAGGCGCAGGATCTCGTCTTTCTGCGCCGAGTCATAGGGCTCGGCATCACCGTCCTTGCCCAGTCCGGCCAGGCGATAGACCTGGTTCTTGTAGGGCGAACAGGTCAAATGCTGGCAATCGCCCAACAGGAAGACCGCATCCGCCTGCAACCCCTTGGCGCTGTGGAACGTCAGTTGCTTGAGGCGCCTGGCCTCGAAAGGCAAGCTCGAATCAGCATTAACTACAGATGAAATATGATGTTCAATCAATAACTTATCGCTGCTTTTTCGATACAACATCAAGATTGAATCGCCATTGCGATAGTGCTCCGCCAAGCGCTTGGCCAGCTCCCCGTCGTCACGATCGTGGATGTTGACCGGCAACAGTTCCGCCGTTTCACCGCAGGCCTTGGCTTTCTTGCCCGGGATCGCCGGTGCCGCCCGCACGATATGCTCGGCGGCGTCGATGATGTGCTGATGGCTGCGGTAGTTGTCGCTGAGCATCACCCGCGTGGTACCAGGAGACGGGAACTCCTTGTTGAACTCCATGAAGTATTTGGGCGAACTGCCGCGCCAGCCATAGATCGATTGCCAGTCATCGCCCACACACAGCAATGACGAGCGCTGGGCACCACGCCCCACGTGCATGGCCGGTCCACGGCGGCGAATTTCCCCCAGCGTGGCGCGAATCCAGGAGACGATCTGCGGGGAAACGTCCTGGAACTCGTCGATCATCAAGTGCGACATCGGTCGTAGTAGCTCGTCACCGAGCAGCTTGAGGTTCTCCGGCGAGTGCTCGCTGAACAAGGCGAACATGCGGTTGTAGGTCATCACCGGTGGCGACTGATCCAGCAGGTGATCTTCAAAGGTGCGCCAGAACAGGCTCAGCGCCTCGAAGAAATAGCGGTCCGGGTCGTCCTTGGCGAAACTCATCTGGCCCACGGCCGCCGGAACGTCCAGCCCGAGGTTCTCGATGAAGCTCGCGGCGGCGACAAAACAATCCAGCAGCGGCGCCCCCGCCAGTTCGCCCTTGACCTTGTAGTCGAACCCGGGACCGGCGCTGGCATCGCCGGCGAGCGTGGCCAGAACACGCTTTGAAGAGTCATAGCTATCCAGCCAAATCAATGGCTTACGACAGAAAGCTCGAAACAGGGTTCGTTTGACCGCCCACTCCGCACGCACGCTCAGCTTGGCGTTTGGCCGGCTGAGCTGAGGGTTTTCCCGGGGATCGAAGCCCAGCACCACCCAGGCATCCAGGCTCGGGATGTAGCCATGGCAATGGAACCGCGAGCCGTTGATCTCGAACGTCTGGCGGCTGGGCTCGATGCCCTTGATCGGCCAGGCGCCAGCACGAAACCACAAGTCCTCAACGGTATCGCACAGCTCTTCGTCACGCTTGGCAGCCAGCTCGGTTACCTCCATGCGCTTTTGCACCTCCGGGTGGTCACGCTCCAGTTCCTTGAGCTGCAAGGCGTGGCGCGACAGCGGCGTGATCAATTCGCGAAACCGCTCGTTGTCGGTGAACAGGCGATGAAAACAGGCGTTGAGTTGCTGGCGCTGCGTGTCGTTGATCCGCAGATCAAAAGGGTTGCTGTCGACGTCTGTCTCATTGAGCAGCGAGCGCTCGTTGAGGTTTTCGAAGGCTTGCAGGCGCTCGAACCCCGGCAGGCTGCGGACCATCGGCAGAATGCGCGAGTGGAAGGTGCGCACCAGGTCCCGGGCATCTTTTTGCGACAGTGCGCGGCCCCAGGTGGCGAACAGCGCGATCAGTTTGTTGATGAAGTCCTTGCGTGACTCGCGGGTGAACGTCACCACGGTCAACGAATCCAGCTCGAACCCCAGGTAGTGGGTCAGCAGCAGAATGCGCAATGCCAGGGTGGTCGACTTCCCGGCGCCCGCCCCGGCAACCACCGAGGTCGACGGTGTGTCGCTGAAGATCATCTTCCACTGCGCCGCGCTGGGTTGTGCGTGCGTCGGCAACAGCCGCGCGACGTCGGCCTTCATGCGCTTTTTGATCTCGGCGCCCAGGGGCAGCCGCCAATCGTCGAACAGGAGGTCATCCACTCGCGGCGCCGGGTGTTCGGTGCAGCGGCTGTCGCGGATCAACAAGACCTGGCGGCCCTCTTCGATCCCGTCTGCCTTGCCTTCCTTGTAGCCGTAGTCCACACCCGCCGTGTGCCCACTGCGAAACCCGTCAGCCTGGCCGTGCAACCAGGACGCCCGGTGCTGTGCGCGCAAACGCGTCAGGCCATGGCCAAAAAAGCGCGCAGCCAGACGTTTGAGCCACGGCATTTCGGCCAGGGGCAAAAGCTCGGGAGGAAGATCGGGGATGTTTCGTGGCACGCTGACTCCAGGGTGTGAGGCTGTTGGCGCTATGGTGTCTTCATTTGCCGATGAGTTCTAGTCAAATGCTTATCCTTCATTGGCTTAAGCGATGAACTGAAGGCTGGTCCGTAGAATTCATTCGCCTTCATACATCTAATAAATAGATTGGTTTCAGGCATTTTTTACGCTTTTTATCGATTCGTTGCTGATAGATGATGCGCACCATCAACCACCGGTTCTCGTTGTATGACGAACCTTTCAGGAGACGATCATGCTTGAACTCAGACCCTTTGCCTCCCTGGGCGGCGCCCATCACGGCTGGCTGGATGCCCACCACCACTTCTCGTTCGCCGAGTACCATGACCCCAAGCGCATGAACTGGGGCAACCTGCGGGTCTGGAACGACGATGTGATTGCCCCCGGTACCGGCTTCCCCAAACACCCGCACCGCGACATGGAAATCATCACCTATGTTCGCGAAGGCGCCATCAGCCACGAAGACAACCTGGGCAACAAGGGCCGCACCGAAGCCGGTGATGTCCAGGTGATGAGCGCCGGCACCGGAATCGCCCACAGCGAATACAACCTGGAGTCGACGGCCACCCGGATCTTCCAGATCTGGATTATCCCCAACCAGACCGGCACAGCGCCGTCCTGGGGCGCCAAACCGTTCCCCAAGGGGCAGCGCGAAGGGTTCGTGACCCTGGCCAGCGGCAAGGACGGCGACAACCAGAGCCTGCGCATCCGCGCCGATGCCCGGTTGGTGGCGGCGAACCTGAAAGCCGGGGAAAGCGCCGAATACCGGCTGGACAACGGTCGGCGCGCCTACCTGGTGCCCGCCACCGGGGTGATTGAAGTCAATGGCCTGCGTGCACAGGCGCGAGACGGCGTAGCGATTGCCGACGAGCAGGTGCTGCGCGTGACCGCCCTTGAAGACAGTGAAATCGTGCTGGTGGACCTGGCTTGATGCACTGAGGCCCAACGAAAAGGGGTGACCGCCGTGGTCACCCCTTTTTTCGTGCTGCTGCGGGCGAGCGTTGCGCTTACTGGCTGATCGCGCCGTCCACCAGGGTTTGCGCCTCTTGCACCAGTTGCTTGAGGTGGTCGTCGCCGATAAAGCTTTCGGCGTAGATCTTGTAGATGTCTTCGGTGCCCGAAGGACGGGCGGCGAACCAGCCGTTCTCGGTCATGACTTTCAGGCCGCCAATGGCCTGGTCATTGCCCGGCGCCTTGCTCAAGATGCGCTGGATCGGCTCACCGGCCAGTTGGGTCGACGTGACCTGTTCTGGCGACAATTTGCCCAACAATGCCTTTTGCTCCGGATTGGCCTTGGCGTCTACGCGCACCGAGAAGGGTTCACCCAGTTCATCGGTCAGCGCACGGTACGCCTGGCTTGGGTCGCGCCCGGTACGGGCGGTCATTTCCGCGGCCAGCAGGGCTGGAATCAGCCCATCCTTGTCGGTGCACCAGACACCGCCATCCTTGCGCAGGAACGAAGCGCCAGCGCTCTCTTCACCGCCAAAGCCCAACGAACCGTCGAACAGGCCATCAGCGAACCACTTGAAACCCACCGGCACTTCGTACAGGCGACGGTTCAGGCGCTTGGCCACCCGATCGATCAGACCGCTGCTGACCACGGTTTTACCCACGGCCGCATCGGCACGCCATTGTGGCCGGTTCTGGAACAGGTAGTCGATGGACACCGCGAGGTAGTTGTTCGGTGCCAGCAAACCACCGGACGGGGTGACGATGCCGTGACGGTCGTGGTCCGGGTCGCAGGCAAAAGCAACGTCGAAGCGCTCCTTGAGACCGATCAGGCCTTGCATGGCATGGCTGGAGGACGGGTCCATGCGGATCTGGCCGTCCCAGTCCACCGACATGAAGCGGAACGTCGGATCGACCTGAGTGTTCACCACATCGAGGTTCAAGCGGTAGTGTTCGGCGATGGCCGACCAGTAGCGCACCCCTGCTCCGCCCAGCGGATCCACGCCCAGACGCAGGTTGGCCCCGCGAATGGCGTCGAAGTCGATCACATTGACCAGATCGGCGACGTAGGTGTTGAGGTAGTCATGACGGTGGGTGGTGTCGGCCTTCAGCGCCTGTTCGTAGCTGATGCGCTTGACCCCGGCCAGCTTGTTGGCCAGCAACTCGTTGGCCTTGGCCTCAATCCACTTGGTGATGTGGGTATCGGCCGGGCCACCGTTCGTGGGGTTGTACTTGTAACCGCCACTTTGCGGTGGGTTATGGGACGGCGTGATGACAATGCCATCCGCCAGCCCCGACGTGCGACCGCGGTTGTAGCACAGGATGGCGTGGGAAACGGCAGGGGTCGGCGTGTACTCATCGCCTTCGGCGATCATCACCGTCACCCCGTTGGCAGCCAGTACTTCCAGGGCGCTGGCACCGGCCGGCGTCGACAGCGCATGGGTATCGATGCCGACAAACAAAGGGCCGTCGATGCCCTGGGCTTCGCGATACAGGCAAATCGCCTGGCTGATGGCCAGGACATGCCATTCATTGAAACTCAGCTCGAACGAGCTGCCACGGTGCCCCGACGTACCGAACGCAACGCGCTGGGTGGCCACCGAGGCATCGGGCTGACCGGTGTAATAGGCCGTAACCAGTCGCGGGATATCGACCAACAAGGCTGCTGGTGCCGGTTTGCCCGCAAAAGGACTGAGTGTCATGCAAAACCTCTGAAAGAGTGGGGTTCAGGAATAGGAGCGCAGTTTACTGGCAGTTTGACCACAGAGCGATGGGATCGATCCTGAACCCGACAGGATATTTTCCACCAAGCTCAATCCGTGAGTTCCAGCCGCAACGCATCCGCCAGCATTGCCATTGCCGTATCCAGATCATGCTGGCCGCTGAACCCATGGCTCAGGCGCACATACTGTGAATGCAAGCCCTGCAAACTGAACAGTTCCCCCGGGGCAATCACCACGCTTTGCTTGAGCATGCGCTGAAACACCCTTCGCATATCCACCGGTCGCAACGAGCGCGCCCACAGGGTCGCCCCACCCGCCGGGTCGACCCACTCCAGTGAATCTCCCAGGCGTTCGCGCACCACCTGGATCATCCGGGCCTTGCGTTCGCTGAGCAGTCGCCGCAGCACCTGCAAGTGCTGATCGATGCGTCCGCTGCTGTACAGCCGCGCGATGGCTTTCTGGCGGATGGGCGACAGGCGAAAGGAGCGCAACAGGAAATTGCGCTGCAGCTCGGCACTCAGCTGGCGCGACAACAGGTACCCGTAGGGCGCCTCGGGCCCCATGAATTTTTCGAAGGTGGAAAACACGATCAGACGCTCAGGATCGAGCAGGTCACGAAAGCGCTGCCCATTCGGCTCGTGCCCCAGTTCACCGTACACATCGTTCTCCAGCACCCAGCAGTCGTGCTGCTGCAACAGCCGCGCGACGCGTTGGCGATTGTCCGCGGGCATCAGACTGCCCCGGGGCATGCTGACACCGGACGACAGCACCGCCAGGCGTACTGTTTCGGTGGTGAGCAAACGCTCCAGCAATTGAAGGTCGAGGCAGCCGGTGCCGGCGATGGGCAACTCGAACACCTGCACGCCCCCCGCCTGGAGCAGACGCAGAATCGTCCAGTCACAGGGCGACTCCACCAGCACGGTCGCGCCTTTGAGGCCCAGTACCGCCATCAGGATTTCCAGCACGCCCCGCAAGTCAGCACCGATGTAAACGTCGTCGGCGTGCCAGTAACGCGTGGGCGAGGTGGTGTAGCGCGCCGCCAACGCGGTACGCAGTTCCAGCTCACCGCAGGGTTGTGAAAGCGGTTGCTGCTGACGGGGATACTGGCGAACCAGCTCTCTTTCCAACAGCAATAACGGACTGTCCAGGGACTGCAACAGCGCCGGTTCGTCGGTACTCATGACCAGCATGCCCGGACGCCGGGCACTGACGTACAGCGTTTCAAGCAGGTCATTGCCACTGCAGAACGAAGCGTTCAACGACACCGGCATCGCGTAGTAACCCGATTTGGCGACCGAATACACCCGCCCTTCTTTCTCCAGCAACGAGTAAGCGTACTGGATAGTGGAAATCGACACGTTCAGGCGCTCGGCCAACTGCCGCAGGGACGGCAGCTTGATGGGGGTCTCGCTCCCTACTTCATTGATCAGGCAGGTCAGGTAACGGTACACGGCCTGGTAGGCAAAATCAGTCTCTCGCAGCCCTTTCATGGGAGATGGCCGATCACAAGCTAAACCTGCGATACCACAACGCTCCTCTGCCGTGCCCAGCCTCCTGGCGTGCGCCGTGAAATCCGCCAACGCCTGTACTTTTAAATCAGTCAAACCAGGCTCCTCTAACGTTTCGCTGACAGATCGCACCGCGTATCCGTCTCATCGGAGCAGGATTGCCCTTCGCTGCATGCAGCCTGAGCGATAACCTCACGCCCGGTGCCCGGCACCGACCGCATGCCGTAGAGCGCGCGAATCAAATGGAGTGGCAAGCCGCTGACATCCACCATCCATTGCATGACCTGCTCGGCGACCGCGCGCCCCTGCAGCGCCTTGTAAACTTCCGGCATCGCCACCAGCATCCCGGGATGACAGCGTCGCAAAAACCGCTCCAGCCCCGCCCCCTCATCGACAAAGGGTGTAAAGAGCAAACACAGCTGCTGCGCTTCACTGAGCCCCAAGGTCTGCTGCGCCTCGATGTTGGCCTGCATACGTCGTTCGGCGAGGGTCTGCGGATTGCCGTACAGCTCCAGCGCCTGATCACAGAATCGTTCGGGCACCTGCCTTTTACGCATCATCAGCAGCGCTCGCTGGATGTATCGGGCAAAACCCTGCTCGTAGGTCTGACCTTTGAGGTAACTGGCTTGCAAACCGCGAAAGTGCGCCGACAACAACGGGCTGGCGAATGGATTCTCGCGTAACTGGGCATCCACTTCATCAGGCTGCAACCCAAGGAATTCGCTGAGCAGCGGCCAGCGGTCGTCCATATTGCCGGTCACCAGGTCCTGGACATCGATGTAACTGGCAGCGCGCCGTGCATCAAATCGCTCCTGCGGCCGCCACTCGACACGTTCATGGCCGGCGTAGAGCTCGCGGTAAAAATCAGGTCGCAGTTGCTCGAGTATCGAAAACAACCCGTCGAAACTCTGTTCGGGCTCAAGGGACATGCGTAACCCTGCCCTCGCCGCGCCGCGCGTGAGCCCTGCGAGGAACTGCTTTTGCTGACGTAGCGTTTCACCGCCGATCAAGGCATCGACACCGCCGTCCCAACGGGTTATCTGCCCATAAAGCTCACCCATGGCCAGATAACCGTCATCACAGGCCTCAAACACACCACCAACCCCGCGAAGGTGGCCGAGCATCAGCATGTTCGCCCGATTCAACTCACGCCCGGCATCCGAAATCGGCGCTGAATGGCTGAACGGCAGCACCTCGCGATTATCGACCATCAACACTTCGACCCTGGGGTCATCGTAGACAAACAGGGCGCTGTAACTGCGGTGAAGCGTCTCCATGATTGCAGGGGTGGTTGTGCCCATCCGCAGCGTGGCGACACGTAGCTGGAAGGTCGACGGCGCCCTGCCCGCGATGCTCAGTTGCGCCGCCCGCAAAAACGCCAGGGTGTAGCAACTGTCCGGAGTACCGGAATGGTTCATGAGCACTTTGTAATGACCGATTCTTTCCGCTCCCCCGGCCGCCACCACAAGACGCTGCATTAAAAGCTGCAAGGCCGTACGTTCCGCCCTGGAAAAGAAACTCAGCAATCGTTGCAGCACTTGCTGGTAGACATAGTTCATCGCTTGATCATGTATAGCGCTCATCGTATTTACCTGACACTCAATAAATCGGCGTTGCACAAATAACCATCAGCCCGTGAAACCAACGGCCGGAGACAGTTCCTTAATGCCGTCTTAGTTTCTGTCGTTGAATGCTAGCACTTTGATTGCTACCACTCTGTGACACGATTGCCCGGCAATAACGCCAACCAACCCGGCAACCGACCACACCCCTGAAAACAAAAGGCCTGACGGCAAGCGCATAGAGCCTAGGAAGTTTCCGACAGCGTCCCACAAACAATGAGCACAGAAAATAAAGAACACGAAACGGAGAGAGGCCAAGACAACTAACTAACCGGTCTTTTACATGTCGATTTTCGACGCGTGGCGCAGACACTCCATGGTCCGCACACCCGACACCTGAATCAGCACTCACTAAAATACAACACCCAACCATGACTCTTTCCTTGAAATGAAAGTAATCATTCAATTATCAGGGCTTAGTTAATGATTAGAAGATACAGATCAGAAGTAAAAACCAGTTCAGTTGCTGAACCAGAGGATCACAATCCAGGGCAATGAGCGAATTGAACGCCCGGCAAAAAGCCAAGAGCCCGCTATTGCGGGCTCTTGAACAGCGTCATAGCGGTTCGACTAGCAGCGCCACCCGTTCGCGGCACGGACATTCGTCCATGTAACGGTGCGCCTCGACAAACTCGGCGAACGGGAAGACTCGAGTCTTGAGCGGCGACAGCACACCATCGGCCGTCAGTTGATTGATATCGCGCAGGGCCCTTTGCAGCGCGGCCTGGTCCTGGGCAATGCCCAACTCCGGCTTGCCGGTAAAGTTGCCGATGCAGTGCACGAAAAACTGAATGTTCTTCTGGAACGCCGCACAGGCCGGAAACGGTGTCTGGTTGCCGCCTTGCAGGCCATACAGCACCAGGCTGCCACGGGGCGCCAGGACATCGCCGAGCAACGACATCTGCGGGCCGCCAAGGCCATCGAACACCACATCCACACCGCGGTTGTCGGTGAACTTGTTGATCTGCATGAGCAGGTCCTGCTCTTCGGTGACAATCACCTTTTCGGCACCGAGGGACAACAGGTATTCACGCTCCTGCGCGGTCTTGGTCGCGGCAATCACCCGCACCCCCAAAGCCTTGCCCAGTTGCACGAAGGCGGGACCGGCACAGTGGCTGGCATCGGTGACCAGGGCGAACTGACCGGGCTTGACCCGGGCCAGGTCGGCGTAGGCGAAATAAGCGATCAGCAGCGGCGTGTAGTGCACGGCCGCATCAACCGGGCTGAGCACATCGGGGTAACGGGTCAACGCCGTACGAGGCAACACGATCTGCTCGCCGTACACCGGGTAATCATTGGCGCTTTGCGCCGGGAAGCTGGCTACCTTGTCGCCGACGGCCAGATCATCCACGCCCTCACCCAACGCCGTCACCACGCCGGCCATCTCACTGCCCAGGCCGGACGGCAGCCGTGCGTGCGACGATGCCAGGTTCTGACGCCAGAGTGTGTCATACCAACTGATGCCAATCGCCTCGACGCGCACCTGCACTTCGCCCGGCGCAGGCAGAGCTACCGCATGCTCTTCGCACTTGAGCACTTCGGCCGGACCAAACTTGTGAAAACGGATCGTGCGGGACATCGCAAACCTCGTCAAAGTAACCTCTAATACCATGAACTCTATCCGGGCTTTCTGGCCAAGACCATCAGTGGCTATTAATAGTCGACATGCCTGTCATTGATTCCGCAGCCCCGGCAATCCGTCAATAGACATAGAAAACCGAACCAGCATTGTGGGAAAAATGAATTACTCGGTGCAGAGTAACAGCCTTTCCCCGTAAGATTCATGCCGGCCATTGTTCTCAAATGGCCGCACTCGTCAAGTTTGCTGACTCTGCCAGGACTCCAGATGAATCGTAATGACCTGCGTCGTGTCGACCTGAACCTGTTGATCGTGTTTGAAACACTGATGCATGAACGCAGCGTGACCCGCGCCGCGGAGAAGCTGTTTCTCGGCCAGCCAGCCATCAGCGCGGCGTTGTCTCGCCTGCGCGGCCTGTTCGATGACCCGCTGTTTGTGCGCACCGGCCGCAGCATGGAACCCTCTGCCCGCGCGGTGGAAATCTTCGCCCTGCTCTCGCCGGCCCTGGACTCGATTTCCACCGCGGTCAGCCGAGCGGCCGATTTCGACCCAGCCACCAGCAACGCAGTGTTCCGCATCGGCCTGTCGGATGACGTGGAGTTCGCCCTGCTGCCGATGCTGCTCAAGCGTCTGCGCGCCGAAGCCCCCGGGATCGTCCTGGTGGTGCGTCGGGTCAATTACATATTGATGCCGAGCCTGCTGGCCTCGGGCGAAATCTCCATCGGTGTCAGCTACACCACTGACCTGCCCGCCAATGCCAAGCGCAAAGTGCTGCGTCGCAGCCTGCCCAAACTGCTGCGCGCCGACACCATGCCCGGGGCCTTGAGCCTGGACGACTTCTGCGCCCGCCCCCACGCACTGGTATCGTTTGCCGGCGACCTCAGCGGCTTTATCGATGAAGAACTGGAAAAGCTCGGGCGCAAGCGCCACGTGGTGCTCGCCGTGCCGCAGTTCAATGGCTTGAGTACGTTGCTGGCGGGTACCGACATTGTCGCCACCGTGCCGGACTACACCGCCGAAGCCCTGACCGCCGCCGGCGGCGTGCGCGCCGAGGACCCGCCACTGCCGACCCGCAGCTTCGAGTTGCACATGGCCTGGCGCGGCTCCCAGGACAATGATCCGGGTGAGCGCTGGTTGCGGTCGCGCATACAGATGTTTTTTGGGGATCCTGAGAGTCTTTAGGTGTCGTCTGGCAGGCTGTTCATCTGATCATTTTTGCCTTTCCACAGTAACCGGCCAGCCAACACACCTTCCTGACCCCACCGCCAAAGGCGATGGTGCCCACCTATTTAAGTGGACACCACTTCCCGCCTTTTAAGAGGGTCTTTCATGCAGCCACAACGCCGCTCCTATTCCAAGTCGTTCAAAGCCCAAGTCATTCAAGAGTGTGCCCAGCCCGGAGCCTCGATTGCCAGCATCGCGCTGAACCACAGCCTCAACGCGAACCTCGTCCACAAGTGGATTCGGCTGCAAACGCAGAAAAGCATGGGGCTGCAACCCGCTTTTGTTTCACTGCCCATGCAACTCGCCGGAGCGGAGTCGCAAGTTGCACCATCGAATATCAGCGTTGAGATCCAGCACCCGCGCGGCACCGTAAAAATTAGTTGGCCAGCCGACAGCGCGGCTGTCTGTGCGACCTTCCTTCGAGATCTATTGCGATGATCCGCATCGACGCCATCTGGCTCGCCACCGAGCCCATGGACATGCGCGCCGGCACTGACACCGCGCTGGCGCGGGTGGTGGCCGTGTTCGGTGCGGCACAACCGCACTGTGCTTATCTGTTTGCCAACCGCCGCGCCAATCGCATGAAAGTGCTGGTGCATGACGGGTTGGGTATCTGGCTGGCGGCGCGCCGACTGCATCAAGGCAAGTTCTTCTGGCCAGGTTCCCGGCATGGCCTTCAGGTGGAGTTGAACGATGAACAGCTTCGCGCTCTGGTGTTGGGTTTGCCATGGCAAAGAGTCGGGCAAAACAGTGCGATTTCCATGATGTAACACCTGCCATGGCCAGCCTCGCCGTGCAATTGTCGCATGAGCCTATCGTCGGTATTGGCCTGTTCTGGAAGAATCGGCGGCATGACTTCGCTACCCAGTCTCGACCAACTATGCCCTGAACAACTGCGCACTATCGCGGCGCAGTTGATGCAGCGTGTCGAGAATCTCGATCAAAAAGTCGAGTCAATGGACAAGCAGATCCACCACTACAAAACGGTCAACGACAAGCTGGCCCATGAGATCGCGCAGCTCAAGCGCTTCAAGTTTGCCAAGCGAAGCGAGCAACTGAACCCTTATCAAGCCAGCCTACTCGATGACATGATCGATGCCGATATCGCGGCCATAGAAGCCGAACTTGAGGCGTTGCAACCCGCTCCGGCCCCGACCGTCGCTCAGCAAAAACCTAAACGCACGGCCTTGCCGCCCGAGTTCCCACGCACGCAGATCCATCACGAACCGGACAACACGCAGTGCACCTGCGGCTGCGCCCTCAAGCGTATCGGTGAGGATGTCAGCGAGAAGCTCGACTACACACCCGGCGTGTTCACCGTCGAACAGCACATCCGTGGCAAGTGGGTCTGCGATCAATGCGAGACACTGATCCAGGCACCGGTTCCCGCACAAATCATCGACAAGGGCATCCCCACCGCCGGCCTGATGGCTCAAGTGATGATCGCCAAATACGGTGATCATTTGCCGCTGTACCGTCAGGAGAAGATCTTTGGCCGGGCTGGCCTCGCCATCCCGCGCTCGACCTTGGCGCAGTGGGTCGGCACCTGCGGTGTGCAACTGCAACCACTGGTAGATGCGCTGCGCGAGGTGGTGCTCACCCACAATGTGGTGCACGCTGATGAAACGCCGGTGCAGGTGCTCATGCCTGGCGCGAAGAAAACCCATCGGGCCTACGTCTGGGCCTACGCGACCACCGCGTCTGCCGATGTCCGCGCGGTGGTGTACGACTTCAGCCCAAGCCGCTCGGGCGAACATGCCCGGGCCTTCCTGCAAGACTGGAAAGGCAAACTGGTGTGCGACGATTTTGGTGGCTACAAAGCCAGCTTTGCACTCGGCGTGACCGAAATCGGCTGCATGGCCCATGCCCGGCGCAAGTTCTTCGACCTGCACGCCACGAACAAAAGCACGCTCGCCGAGCAAGCCCTGCGCTATATCCAGTTGCTATACGAAATCGAAAGCGAAGTCTGCGATCTGGAGCCAGATTTACGGAGACGAATAAGACAAGAAAAAGCCGTCCCTGTGATGGAAATGCTGCATTCCTGGATGATCGCCCAGCGCGAACTTGTGCACGATGGCGTAGCCATCGCCAAGGCCCTGGATTACAGCCTGAAACGCTGGACGGCGTTGTCACGTTATCTGGACGACGGCGCGGTGCCCATTGATAACAATCACATAGAGCAGCAAATCCGCCCATGGGCTCTTGGACGCAAGAATTGGCTCTTTGCAGGGTCGTTACGCAGCGGCAAACGCGCGGCGGCGCTGATGAGCCTGATCCAGTCGGCCAAGCTCAATGGGCATGATCCGTATGCTTATCTGAAAGATGTACTGACGCGCTTGCCGACGCAGCGAGCGAGTGAGATTGATCAGCTACTGCCGCATCAGTGGGTATCGACCTGAGTCATGCATCGTGACTTCGGTGTACGCTTACGCATCGGGCATGTGAAATTGAAGAGCTGCTGCCGCATAAATGGCAACCCGGTTAGCTACTCGAGACGGGATGCCCGGACAGATACTTTCGGGAGTGAGTAATGAGCAATGACGCCTGTGTTCTAACTGCACGCATGATTCGCAATTTCAATGATGTGCCGCTGCAATACGAGCGCCGCGACCCTCTTTACGAGAGCCATGGCGCGCGCCTCGGCACTGACACCGTCGCGCAGAAACTCGGTGCGTCGGTGGACATCGTTGCGCCAGGCAAGCGTTCTTGCCCCTACCACTTTCATTATGCTCAGGAGGAGATGTTCGTCATCCTGGAAGGGTTTGGCACCCTGCGCGTGGCGGGCGAAATGTTGCCGATCCGAAGCGGCGACGTCATCTTCATTCCGCCCGGCCCCGAGTATCCGCATCAGATCATCAACACCTCGGATGCGCCGCTGAAGTACCTGTCCATTGGCACCCGAGAAACCCCCGAAGTCTGCCAATACCCGGATTCCGGCAAATATCAGGCGATGGTCACAATCAATGGAACGCGCGCGTTCACCGCTGTGCAGCGGCCCGGGACTACGCTTAATTATTGGGACGACGAACCATGAAGGCACCGTGTTGATGAAGCCTGCCAGAGAAATGAATTAGGAAAGTCTAGTGACACTACATCTGGTTGATTACTAACTGCTTGGGTGAGTTCGCCGGACGGTTACAGTCAAAGTAAATCTGATCGCCCCCCATCAGCAGCAAGTGGAACCGCTTCAACCCCTTGTCATGGATTCGTCCTTCGTGCCAAAGCTGCTCCTTGTCCAGCAAGTAACCCGCAGCACGCAAGTCACTGTCATGGTTGCTGATCAGGTCAGCCCAGACGGCGTTTTCAGGGCGCACTAACTTGCGCATTCCACTAGGATCCGAAAAGCCATTGCAAGAGACGTAGGCCATTCTTGGGGCATAGTCTTGTCCGGGGATGGAGAACTGCCATTGCGGCCCTCCCTGCCCTACACCAAACTGAACCGTTCGCTCCTGCGCCTGCTGATCACAACTCAGGTCGTAACGAAGGATGGTTTCCTTTGAACGCTCCAGTAAAACCTTCGGCGCCGGACAAGGCCGCCCTTCAATAGAAAGAGCTGGGAATGCAGAACCACTTACGATCCCGACTAACGCGGTCACTTGCCACTGCCCTGCTTTGCTGACGCCTCGAAAGGACAACACGGGCCCCACAGTGAAGAGTGCTTTAGACATCCCTGTTATCTCCCTTCAAGTTCGGCGGCAATAACTTTGACAATCTTGGCGCGTGAAGCGGCTCTCTTGGCCAGAATCTGCGCTTCACCTGTTTGATCCAACCACTCCCTAAAACGCTGGAGCGCGTGGCGCGTTTGCGACGCATCGCGACAGTTGGCCAGAAAGGCAAACTGTACTTTCTGTACATCATCAGCGACAAAAATTCCGAAGGAACCGCTGACAACCGTAGCATCAGGAAAGCCTAGCAACGCAGTGGCCTGAGTCTCTGTCGCTCCACGGTGACAGGCGATCAAATGCAACGGCCCTTCTGCACCTTTCAACATATCAGCGTGTTCATGGTCACGTAGAAAAGGCTTACCCACCAGCTCACGCGCAGCAGAAACCGTGAACGCAGCCGGGATTGCATGGACAAACACAACGACATTCACTCCAGCAATTGAAACAATGGCGAACGCTTCGCTAGCAGGGTCTTTGCCACCATTGAGCGCCTGCAGTAACACCGTTTCCATCGCTCGTTTGCGCTGACGGAAGTCCATTCGTGTCCAATCCAGCGCCTGGCCCATATCGAAACGGCTCGAAGCCGCGGCGGTTACACCACGCTGGGTCAGAACAACCAATGCATCAAGAAGCGCTTCCTGAACTCGTGTACGCAGTTGATCCACAGTAGAGACCAGCCCCCCCCTAAAGGGTGTCTGCTGTGCAATAAACGCCTGGAAGCGCTGGTTACGTGCTGCCTCAGCTTCTCGGCCATCGTCTACTGGGATATTTGGCATAGCGATGAAGCGCACCTTCCCCCGAGTGGTGGCGAGCCCTTCCATGTACTCCGCATGGCAAATACCAATGTCGCCGTCACCACTGGCCCAGCCGGCATTACCGTTGGACAGCACTAGTAGCACATCGCAATCCCTCACGGCTTGCAAACAGGCGTCCCAACTGTCCTGCATTCCGTCCGCAGGAGGTGCATCTTCGTTAATCCAAACTTCAAACACCTGTTTGCCAAATAGCTTCGTGCCTTCTATCTCACGTTTGAGTTGCTCTCGGATATTGCTGAGCGTTTGATCGCTGTCCGCGGGAAAGCGATCGTTGCAACGGCTGGACAGCATTACTTTGATTCTCTTTGACTGGGCCATCCTTGCTCCTGCCCCAACTTCCGAGGCCTCAAAATTCTTTTATCAATGAATACCTTCCCGCCCTTTCTCCAGATTCATCTGGCCAAGAAGCCGGAGGCAATGTGGTGCCCACCTTTCTGTTATGCACTGGTTACGACCCGGACATCTGAACCAGATACATTCTTAATGTAGGAGTAACTGGTGCCGAGGACAGCAAGCTGATCAGCGGAGATTTTCGCTGCTGAAATGGCAGGCTGTACGATCACGAATCTGAAAATCATCTCGTGGTCGTGACACTTGTTGCGAAGTAGCTCCAAATCTATTGGGTCACCCTTGAGGATTCTGTCGAATCCTTTCGGCAGCGATTGCTGGTACCGACCCATCAATCGATTGAAGAATTTTTCCTCGGTGTGCAGCCACTTCACCGATCGTGACGCCTGGCCGCAGACCTCGTAGACATCGTTCACGCGAGCACCAGGTCGAGCCTCGCCATCTTTTTGGGGGCAATACTTGCAGTGGTAAAGGTCGACATAGATTGCGTCCTTGCTCTCTTTGATTGCCACTAAATCCGCAATCTCACCTGCACCATCATCGTTGAAAATGAATGCATAGTCGCCCTCAATTCGGCTGTAGGTGAACCCTTGGACGGTGTCCATGTTACGAGTTGCCCTCATGGACTCGTTGTGGATCTGGGTGGTCCCCCAGTCCCAAGCCTCAATCAGCGCTATAGGAAGCTTCAAGTCCAAGCTATTGGGAGTGTAGAATCGGTAATTGCCCTCGACCATCGAACCGTCTACGGCTAGCAAGACCAAAGGGTTCGCATCCAGGTACTGCTCGAACGAGCTCTCTTCGGCGAAAATGATCTTGACCCCAGGGCAGGAGAACTTGTAGCTGTCGTTCAGTAACCGTATCGTGATGTCAGGCAGTTGACGCTCCGTGCCATCTACTGCAATGGCGATGAGAGGCACTTCTAGTGTCAGCTCATCGCTTCGCCGAGGTTTGCCAAGCTCGACATCAAGCAGGTTGAAAATCTCACCGTTGAACGCTAGCGAAATTTTCTGCTCGTTTTCGATCGCAATGGACTCCGGCCAATCAGCATAGAAAAGTCCCGTTGGCCAGGCCCCTTCGATCTTCTCCGAGCGAATCACATCCTTGAGCACTTCAGAAGGGTTGATCGAGGCATCGTTGAGTTTCTGTGAGGCACGTTTGCACCACTCAATCCAGTAAATGATGCTGGAAGAGTTCATCTCCCAGATCTTCCCTTTGTGAGAGCAGCCAACGGTGGTGCGCTGTCCATCTTCATAGCCCGTTGCGAAGATGTTGGACTTTTTCGCCGTGCCGTTCTCGATTTCACTGATGACGGTATTGATGTCCCGCCCGACGTGCATCGTGAATCTCAGATCCTTGCGTGTCCTGGACAGCCCCACGTTCTGCAGCTTCATGAGCTTGATGTCGTGCAGGGTGCGGAAGGTAGGCTCGCCGTTGATTCGCCTGGCATCCTTTGCAATCAAATTCAAAAAACGCGTCGCTTGCGACTCATCACCGGAGGAGTGAATGAATAGAGTCTTGTCGGGCGCGTGGTAGTACGCCAGGTACAGAATCCAGTTCGTGTCCACAATCGCCGAGGTCTGAGCCCATCCGACGGGTGTTTCTCGTCGGGTCACCATGATGATCGTGTCTGAATCGTCGTTGATAGAAAGGAACTGCAGCGGTTCTTTCTTCTGGGAGAAGTGATTCGCTTTCTCTGGCCGCCAATGGTCGCGCTCCACATGGTAGGCGATCGCACTGATCTTTGGGTTGGGGTTCAACCCGAAGATCTCCTCGGAGTCGGCATCATCCGGGAACTGTTCAGTGAACGTCTCTTTTTCGATTTCGCGGGCGATCTTGTCTTGGCTCACATCTCGAATCACGGTGCTCCAGTCGGCACTTTCCTTGTAAAGCACTGCCATCTGGTAATCGACTTTCTGGTTGGCAATGTTTGAGACGAATTTGGCGTCGCCTAGCGTGTCATCAACCCGGGTTAGCCGACCGATGAACTGTAGCGTGACTGCCGGACTGCGATGCTGGTCGTGAATAGCCGCGATTTTCAGCTCTGGCAGGTCGAAGCCTTCGCCCAGCATGTCCACGCATACGATGATCTTGTATTTCTTCTCGACAATTTCACCCAGCAGCTTGACCCGATTCGGCACCTTGCTGTGGATGAGAATGGGTGAGAGGTCTTCATGCTTTTTGTAGAGCTCAAACAGGGCTTCAGCACGTTTTTGCGATCGTGCGCGTACCATCAGTAGGTGGTTAAAGCCTTGCTCTCGATCGCCTCGCAACAACTCTACCGCCTTATCAGCAACCACTTGGTCAGCCAACTCGAGGTTGTATTCGCGCACTGGGTGAAATTCGATCGACTTGAAGTAGCCATCGATCTGCGCATCCTTCAACGGGTAGTTGTAGATAATCTTGCCTTCAAGGGGCTGATTGTCCTCCCTGAAAGGCGTAGCAGTGAACTGCAGGCATGGCTTCTCTTTAAACGCGGTTTTCACCCGCCCCCATGTCATGGCGGCCACATGATGGGTTTCATCGATGATCAGGTGGCTGCAGAGCTCAGCCAAGGCTTGGAGGGACTCTGTGTCGAATCGCTGCAATGCTTGCGGGGTAGCGACAATTACATTCGCCTCGGCAAGCTGTTGTACATCTTCAGCCGACATTCCTGAGCCGATCGCCCTCACCACAGGGTTAAGTGCTGTGGCAGAAACAGCACCGATCTCCCGAAGTTTTTTCAGCCCGAGGCATTTTTCGACAAGCTGGGAACGCAAGGCATCTGATGGGACGAGCACCAATGTCCTTGCCAACCGCCCTGCGATAAGCAGACCAAGCATGGTATCGGTCTTGCCGGTACCCGTTGGCATCACGATCGTTGCGGTCGTGGCCGGAGACATCACCAGGTGACCCAGTGAAGCGTATAGCGCGGCAAGCTGAGGCTTACGCAAGCCCGGCGTATTGGTATCCCGGACTGCCAGGTTGAAGTTGAAGAGGTGTTGCTGCCAGCTTTGATATACGTCTAAGTACTTCCCTGTAGCATCGACCATTGCGTTCACCAAATTGAATGTGAAAATCAGCGCTGATTATTTAATGGCCACATGCTATCAGTGAACATCATCTCAGGTGTACCCCGAAAAGCAGTGCTCAAACGCGCCACTCCCTCTGCCTTCACCAACCGACGATCGATGCCAAACAGTTCAATCTGAGATGAAGGTACACTGAAAGCCATCCGAATCCATCTTGGTCTATGTAAGAAATCGCCATTCGCGATCACTCGCAAAACTGATGCAATTGGGGGCAAAACTGGGGGCATATTTGATATTTTTCTGCCTGAAAATATCGTCCTAGAGCCAAGTCAAAATGTTCTTCGGCGACCCTGAGAGTCTTTGAAGGGCCGGGATACCGCGCCCGTCGCCGGGTCGATCAGCACCTTGGCCGGTGGCAGGAAATTGCTCGTGGGCTGCCCGTACTGAGTGAATCTCTGAGGCAGGACCTGCACCTGCGCGGCCAGGGTCTGCTCATCCGGCACCAGGCGAATCTCCAACACATACTCGACCTTGTAGGTCGCCTTCTGCGCCCGAGCTGCCAATGACTGAGACGTGGCCCAGGCAGCAAAAGCCTCGGCCACAGCCCAGACCACTGTATCCAGTGCGGCGACGGCTTTTCTCTGGCAAAGCTAGCCGCAGCCACTCACCAACTGGCAGGCAACCAGCCCAGCGCGCCGCAGATGGCATAGGCCATGCTCATCAGATAAAGCACCACCACGGTGACCTGGATCAGCGGATGGGCAATCCAGCCACATTGCCAGGCCGGGACGATATCGCCGCTCTTGCGTGCCGAACGCAGCATCAGGATCGGCATGATCGACAAGATCACCCCGCTGAAGACCCCGGCGAAGTACAAGGCGCTGACGAAACCGACCATACCGCTGTACGCCAGGATAAAGGGCGGGATGCAGACGATGGCCAGTACCAGCAAGCGCGTCTTCGGGTTGCTCTCTGAACCCAGGCTCTGGAACTTGTCAAAGATGTTGGTCAGGAAGCTGCCACCCAAGCCCCAGTAAGACGTCATCATCGCGCACAGGGCAAAGGTGTTGGCGGTGTAGAACGCCCATTGCCCCAGTGCCTGGCCCCAGGCCAGGGTAGCGACTTCGCTCTGGTTCTCCAGGCCGGTCAAGGCAATCACCGACATCGGCACCATCGCCAGCAAAACAAAGGTAATCACCATCCCGGTAATCACCGCCAGCGGCAGACGCTTGGGTGCATGGCTGAAGCCACGGGCCATTTCCGGAACCACGTACTGGGCCGAGAAACAGAACACGGCAATGTTGAACACTGGGATCATGTAGACCCAATCACCTTCCAGCAAGTTGGCGAACTGGGTGTTTTCGTTCACCAGCGTCGCGATCACCAGCACCAGTGTCATGCTGAGCATGCCGATGCTGATGAACTTCTCGCCCTTGCCGATGGCCTTGAGGCCGAGGTACAGCACCAACGCTGCAGGCAGGAAAAACAGCAGGCTGCCCAGCGCCGGGCTGATGCCGAAGAACTCACTGAGTACCTTGCCGCTGCCACTCATGTAGGCAACCAGCGCACCGATGCTGTTGACCGCCACCGAGAGAAAAATCGCCCAGGCGCCGAAAGAACCGACATAACGCTGCGCCAGGCCACTCAATTGATGGTGACGGCGGGTACGCAAGGCGGTTTCCGAGACATACAGCATGGAAATCGTGGTGAAAATACCGGCGACCGCGAGCCAGAACAGCAGCGGCATGTATCCGGCTTTGCGGCTGGCGTAAGCCATCGACAACACACCGGCACCAATGTTGGTGCCGACAATCATTGCCACCGCCTCGACGAAGGTCAGGCGTTTGACTTCCAGTCCGGATGACTCGGCATTGGGCGCCTCGCATGGCTCGCCGGCAACGGCGTAAGGGGTCTTGCTCATGAACAATTCTCGCTATTTATAGTTATTGCAGAATCCATGCAGCACTCATTATCAAAGCACTGCACGCAGTGGAACCTTGAACGGCGGGAAAAATATCACACACAGTGTTCAAAATAATACTCGCAAGATATCAATAATTGATCGTAGACGTGCGATCTAGAGCGGTGCACGCCTTGGAGAGGGGAAACGGCGAGCGGCGCTCACGGTGGTGATGGCGAGCAATCCCTGACGGATAGCTCTATTAACAAGATTGATAGCTGCCTAACAAAAACCCCAGGCTAGAGGGCTCGCCTGCCGCTTATATCATTCCGAATGATAGTTACCTTTGCCTCATTCGATTCGTGAGATACCCCCTCGCGAAGCATCATCCGCCCATCTCAATACATTGGCGGATGCATCCATGGAACAGTCACTCAAACATTTGCGCTTGCCCTTGGCCGCCTTGGCCTTGCTGGTGATGAGCGCCTGCGGCAAGACGCCGGACTCGGCCGCCGCCATGCCTGCTGCCAAGGTCAGCGTGGCCAAGGTCCTGGAACAACCGGTCAACGAGTGGGACGAGTTCACCGGCCGCCTCGAAGCGCCGGAAACCGTCGAGATCCGTCCACGGGTCTCGGGCCAGATCGATGAAGTGGCCTTCACCGAAGGCGCGCTGGTAAAACAAGGTGACCTGCTGTTCCAGATCGACCCGCGTCCGTTCCAGGCTGAAGTCCGTCGCCTCGAAGCGCTGGTCGCCCAGGGCCGTGCCAATGCGACCCGCAGCGAAAACGAAGCCCGCCGTGGTGAACGCCTGCGCACCAGCAACGCGATTTCCGCGGAACTGGCCGACTCGCGCACCAGCGCCGCCCAGGAAGCACGGGCAGCAGTCGGTGCGGTCCAGGCGCAACTGGACCTGGCCAAACTGAACCTGAGTTTCACCCGGGTAACCGCGCCGATCAGTGGCCGTGTCAGCCGCGCCGAGATCACCGCCGGCAACCTGGTGACCGCCGATACCACCCCACTCACCAGCGTGGTCTCCACCGACAAGGTCTACGCCTACTTCGACGCCGATGAGCGCGTGTACCTCAAGTACACCCAGCTCGCGCGCCAGGGACAGCGCGGTCAAACCACTCCGGTTTACCTGGGCCTGTCCAATGAAGACGGCAACCCGCACCAGGGCCAGATGAACTTCGTCGACAATCAGGTCAACCCCAAGACCGGCACCATCCGTGGTCGCGCGGTGTTCGATAACAGCAAGGGCGAATACACCCCAGGCCTTTATGCCCGCCTGAAACTGGTGGGCAGTGGCACCTATTCGGCGGTGTTGATCACGGACGAAGCGGTGGGCACGGACCTGGGCAAGAAGTTCGTGCTGGTGATGGACGCCGACAACACATCGGTCTATCGCGCCGTTGAGCTGGGTCCGAAGATCGAAGGCTTGCGCATTGTGCGCAGCGGCCTGAACAAGGACGACACGATCATCGTCAAGGGCCTGCAACGGGTGCGCCCGGGGTCGCCGGTGACCCCTGAAGTGGTCCAGATGGCCAGCCAGGAAACCCTCGCGGCCCTTGCACAACAACGCCAGGCGCTTGAAGCCAGCAACCTGCCCCAAGTCGCGCCCGCCAAGGTTGCGCCGGGCACGGTTGTGAAGCTCGCCGCTGCGACTCCACGCGGTTAAGGGATACAGACTCCGATGAATTTTTCCCAGTTCTTCATTTCACGGCCGATCTTCGCCGCGGTACTGTCGCTGCTGATCCTGATCGCCGGCAGCATCTCGCTGTTCCAGCTGCCCATCAGCGAATACCCGGAAGTGGTACCACCGACAGTGGTGGTGCGTGCCAACTTCCCGGGTGCCAACCCCAAAGTCATCGGTGAAACCGTGGCCGCTCCCCTGGAGCAGGCCATCACCGGCGTCGAGAACATGCTGTACATGTCCTCGCAGTCCACCGCCGACGGCAAGATCACCCTGACCATCACCTTTGCCCTGGGCACCGACCTGGACAACGCCCAGGTGCAGGTACAGAACCGCGTCACCCGCACCGAGCCCAAGCTGCCGGAAGAAGTGACCCGGATCGGCATCACCGTGGACAAGGCCTCGCCTGACCTGACCATGGTGGTGCACTTGACCTCGCCGGACAAACGCTACGACATGCTCTACCTGTCCAACTACGCCCTGCTCAATATCAAGGATGAGCTGGCGCGCCTGGGCGGTGTCGGCGATGTGCAACTGTTCGGCATGGGCGACTACTCGCTGCGGGTGTGGCTGGACCCGAACAAGACCGCTTCGCGCAACCTGACCGCCACCGATGTGGTCAATGCCATTCGCGAGCAGAACCGCCAGGTGGCCGCCGGTGCACTGGGTGCGCCTCCGGCACCGAGTGCCACCGCGTTCCAGCTCTCGGTCAACACCCAGGGTCGCCTGGTGTCCGAGGAAGAGTTCGAGAACATCATCATTCGCTCAGGCGACAACGGTGAAATCACTCGCCTGAAGGACATTGCCCGCGTCGAACTGGGCTCCAGCCAGTACGCCTTGCGCTCCCTGCTGAACAACCAGCCGGCGGTGGCGATCCCGATCTTCCAGCGTCCGGGCTCCAACGCCATCGAGATCTCCAACGAAGTGCGCGGCAAGATGGCCGAGCTGAAGAAGAACTTCCCGGAAGGCATGGACTTCAGCATCGTCTATGACCCGACGATCTTCGTGCGCGGCTCCATCGAGGCGGTGGTACACACCCTGTTCGAAGCGCTGATCCTGGTGGTGCTGGTGGTGATCCTGTTCCTGCAGACCTGGCGCGCCTCGATCATCCCGCTGGTGGCGGTGCCGGTATCGCTGATCGGTACCTTCGCCGTGATGCACATGTTCGGCTTCTCGCTCAACGCGTTGTCGCTGTTCGGCCTGGTGCTGGCCATCGGCATCGTGGTGGACGACGCCATCGTGGTGGTGGAGAACGTCGAGCGCAACATCGGACTGGGGCTGACCCCGGTGGAAGCGACCAAGCGTGCCATGCGTGAAGTGACCGGCCCTATCATCGCCACGGCGCTGGTGCTGTGTGCGGTATTCATCCCGGCGGCGTTCATCTCCGGGTTGACCGGTCAGTTCTACAAACAGTTTGCCTTGACCATTGCCATCTCGACCGTGATCTCGGCCTTCAACTCGCTGACCCTGTCGCCAGCGTTGGCGGCGGTGCTGCTCAAGAGCCATGACGCGCCGAAAGACCGTTTCTCCAAGGTCCTCGACACGCTCTTTGGCGGCTGGTTGTTCCGTCCGTTCAACCGTTTCTTCGACCGCGCCAGCCATGGCTATGTCGGCACCGTGACCCGAGTGATCCGCAGCAGCGGTATCGCCCTGCTGCTGTACGCCGGCCTGATGGTGCTGACGTTCTTCGGCTTCTCCAACACACCGACCGGTTTCGTGCCGGCCCAGGACAAGCAATACCTGGTGGCGTTCGCCCAACTGCCGGACGCCGCGAGCCTGGACCGTACCGAAGAGGTGATCAAGCGCATGTCCGACATGGCGCTCAAGCAGCCGGGCGTGGAAAGCGCGGTGGCGTTCCCCGGCCTGTCGATCAACGGTTTCACCAACAGCCCCAACGCCGGCATCGTGTTCGTCACCCTCAAGCCCTTTGATGAGCGCAAGGACCCGAGCGAATCCGCCGGGGCCATTGCCGGGGCCTTGAACGGCCAGTACGCCGATATTCAGGAAGCCTACATGGCGATCTTCCCACCGCCGCCGGTACAGGGCCTGGGCACCATTGGCGGGTTCCGCCTGCAGATCGAGGACCGGGGCAACCTGGGCTACGACGAGCTGTACAAGGAAACCATGAACATCATCAACAAGAGCCACAACGTGCCGGAACTGGCCGGTTTGTTCACCAGCTACACGGTGAACGTGCCCCAGGTCGATGCCGCCATCGACCGCGAAAAGGCCAAGACCCACGGCGTGGCCGTCAGCGACATCTTCGACACCCTGCAGATCTACCTGGGGTCGCTGTATGCCAACGACTTCAACCGCTTTGGTCGTACCTATCAGGTCAACGTCCAGGCCGAGCAGCAGTTCCGTCTCGAGCCGGACCAGATCGGTCAGCTGAAAGTGCGTAACAACAAGGGCGAGATGATCCCGCTGGCAACCTTCATCAAGGTCAGCGACACCTCGGGTCCCGACCGCGTGATGCACTACAACGGCTTTATCACTGCTGAAATCAACGGTGCCGCCGCCCCTGGCTACAGCTCGGGCCAGGCGGAGAAAGCCATCGAGAAACTGCTCAAGGAGGAACTGCCCAACGGCATGACCTACGAGTGGACCGACCTGACCTACCAGCAGATTCTGTCCGGCAACACCGCGTTGTTCGTGTTCCCGCTCTGCGTACTGCTGGCGTTCCTGGTGCTGGCGGCCCAGTACGAGAGCTGGAGCCTGCCGCTGGCGGTGATCCTGATCGTGCCGATGACCCTGCTGTCGGCCATCACCGGGGTGATTGTGTCCGGTGGCGACAACAACATCTTCACCCAGATCGGCTTGATCGTACTGGTGGGCCTGGCATGCAAGAACGCGATCCTGATCGTCGAGTTCGCCAAGGACAAGCAAGAAGAAGGCATGGACTCGCTCAGTGCGGTGCTGGAAGCGTGCCGCCTGCGTCTGCGGCCGATCCTGATGACCTCGTTCGCCTTCATCATGGGGGTGGTGCCCCTGGTGTTCTCCAGCGGCGCCGGTGCCGAAATGCGTCACGCCATGGGTGTGGCGGTGTTCTCCGGGATGCTCGGGGTAACCTTCTTCGGACTGCTGCTGACGCCGGTATTCTACGTATTGATCCGCCGTTATGTGGAACGCAGCGACGCCCGCAAAGCGGCCCGTGCCCTGAAACTGGAGGCGCAACAATGAGCTTGAAAGCCTTCCTGCCGAGCCTGCTGGTGCTGGCCCTGAGTGCTTGCGCCGTCGGCCCGGACTACAAGACCCCGGAGACGGCAGCGGCCAACATCACGTCCGCGACCGTGGGGGCCAACGGCGAGCAGAACTTCGACCGCGCCCGCTTCGAAGGGATCTGGTGGCAGCAGTTCGAAGACCCGATCCTCAATCAGTTGGTGAACACCTCGCTGCAGGGCAACCGCGAGTTGCGGGTGGCCTTCGACCGCCTGCGAGCTGCCCGGGCGTTCCGTGATGATGTCAGCAACGATGCGATGCCGGTGGTCACCAGCCGGGTCAGCAGTGACCTGGCCAAGGGCCAGATTCCCGGCCAGACCACCGACCGGGTCAGCAGCGAACGTTATGACCTGGGCCTGGACATGGCCTGGGAGATCGACCTGTTCGGACGTATCCAGCGCAACCTGGAAGCGGCCGACGCCGACACCCAGGTGGCCGCGGCCGACCTGTACCAACTGCAAGTCACGATGATTGCCGAACTGGTGGACGCCTACGGTCAACTGCGTGGCGCGCAATTGCGGGAGAAGATCGCCCTGGCCAACCTGCAGAACCAGCAGGAGTCGCGCAAGATCACCATCAGCCTGCGCGACGCCGGTGTCGGCGACCAGCTCGACGTGGTTCGCGCCGACGCGCGCCTGGCGTCGGTCGAAGCCAGCGTGCCGCAGTTGCAGGAAGTGCAGATCCGTCAGCGCAACCGCATCGCTACCCTGCTGGGCGAGCGACCGGACAAGCTCAGCGTCGACTTGAGCCCCGCCAGCTTGCCGGCGATCGCCAAGGCCCTGCCGATCGGTGATCCGGGCGAGTTGCTGCAACGCCGTCCCGACATCCTCAGCGCCGAGCGCAAACTGGCCGCGGCCACGGCCCGGATCGGCGTGGCCAAGGCCGACCTGTTCCCACGGGTCAGCCTCAGCGGCTTCCTCGGCTTCACGGCAGGACGCGGCTCGCAGATCGGCTCATCCGCCGCCAACGCCTGGGCGCTGGGCCCCAGCATTACCTGGGCCGCCTTTGACCTGGGCAGCGTCCGTGCCCGCTTGCGGGCCGCCGACGCCAACGCCGACGGCGCCCTGGCAACCTACGAGCAGCAAGTGTTGCTGGCCCTGGAAGAATCGGAAAACGCTTTCTCCGACTACGGCAAACGCCAGCAACGCCTGATCTCGCTGATCCGCCAAAGCGAATCGAGTCGCGCCGCCGCCGACCTGGCGGAAATTCGCTACCGCGAAGGCACCGCGGACTTCCTGGTGTTGCTCGACGCCCAACGCGAACGCCTGGCGGCCGAAGACTCGCAGGCCCAGGCCGAAGTCGACCTCTACCGTGGCATCGTCGCGATCTACAAAGCGTTGGGTGGCGGCTGGCAACCCGAAACCGTCGCCAGCAACTAAGCTTACAAGTGCTCCTTTGGTTGGCCGCAACCAACCAATTTTTTGCCCCGCGCCTCATTCGGTCGCGGGGTTTTTTTTGCTTCTTCACAGGGCTAAACGGCAAATCGCGGAGGCTACGATTGCGCATGGACACTGTCTTCGTGGCGAGGGAACTTGCTCGCGCTGGGGCACGTAGTGGCCCTGGCCGGGTGATTGCGCTCTTTCAGGCAAGGCCTCGGCGACCTTTTTAGGGTTGCTGCGCAACCCAGCGCGAGCAAGCTCGCTCGCCACGAACAGTAAGTCGCAGAGGCTGCAATTGCGCATGGACACTGCCTTTGTGGCGAGCGAGCTTGCTCGCGCTGGGCCGGGCTGGCGCTCCAGCACGTAGTGGCCCTGGCCGGGTGATTGCGCTCTTTCAGGCAAGGCCTCGGCGACCTTTTTGGGGTTGCTGCGCAACCC
>NZ_JBYTBK010000005.1:179398-219012 GCF_058789115.1 Pseudomonas sp. FW300-N1A1
GGCCGGGCTGGCGCTCCAGCACGTAGTGGCCCTGGCCGGGTGATTGCGCTCTTTCAGGCAAGGCCTCGGCGACCTTTTTGGGGTTGCTGCGCAACCCAGCGCGAGCAAGCTCGCTCGCCACGGGGGTCGATGTTGTTTGCCACATCTGTGTGATGTTGATCACAGCTGGCTTCGTCATAGAGCCCATCGATCACCCCGTCAGCCAAAGCAATTGGACAGGCCCTGCGCAGGCCACTAGCCTTTATCCGCTACGCACGCACCTGACCCACCGAAGATCCCCACCATGATTGTCCGCCCCAAGCCCAACCTGATCGGCCTGCTATTTTCCCTCAAGGGTTCGATTGCCAAGCGCATCGCCCTGCGTTGCCTGCTGGTGACACTGCTGGCGTCGGTCATCGTGCTGGTGGAAACCTGGCACCCGGCCTACTTCTCCAGGGTCAATGTCACGCCCTTCACCCTGCTGGGCTTGTCGCTGTCGATTTTCATGAGCTTTCGCAACAACGCCTGTTACGACCGTTGGTGGGAAGGTCGCAAGCAACTGGGGCAGATGATCGTCGAAGTGCGCTCGCTGATTCGGCAAACCCAAATGCTCAAGGGTGCAAGCCAGCGCGAACCGCTGCTCAGAGAGCTTTGCGGCTTTGCCCATGGCCTGGTCGCTCGCCTGCGACTGGAAGACGAAGCGGTCGCCATCCTGCCCTGGGCGGACACCACCCGGGACCGCCGGCACCCGAACCTCACCGACTGTCTGCTGCAACGCGCCGGGGCGCGCTGCTCACAGCTGGCCGAGGATGGACAGATCAGCGAGTGGCGCTACACCCAACTGGAAAACCGACTGGTCAGCCTGAGCCAGGTCCAGGCTGCCTGCGAACGGATCAAGTTCACACCACTGCCCTTCCCCTACACCCTGTTACTGCATCGCACCATTTACCTGTTCTGCATCTTGCTGCCGTTCGCCATGGCCGAGCCGCTGGGCTGGCTGACGCCGGTGATTACCGCTATCGTCAGCTACACCTTTTTCGGTCTCGACGAAATCGGTGACGACCTGGAGGACCCGTTCGGCTTCGATGAAAACGATCTACCCTGCAATGCCATCCTGCGCACTCTGGAGCGCGAAGTGCTGGCCGCCCTGGGCCATGACGACCTTCCACCGGCACTGGCACCGGTCAATTACGTGTTGACCTGACCCCGGGTTTGACTCACGGCGCCAGCTGACCGAAGCTTGCAACCTTGCACACGTTGTCAGCGCCCGGATTACTGCATGCCCAAGCCTCGCCGCTATTTGATCATCAGCCTGCTTGCCCTGTTTGCCATCGCCGTCGCCTGGTTTTCCCTGCACGATTCGGTCCCCCAGGTGCCTGAGACCATCAAGCGCGGCTATAGCGAAGCCCTGGAACGGGCACGCAATGGCAAGCCCGGTGCAGCCCGAGTGCTCTATCAGCAACTGGCCCGCCCGGACATCTCGGACAAGCGGCGCGTCTGGCTGCATGCCGAACTGCCCAATTACCCCAGCCCGCAGGCGTTGAAGCTGGCGGATGCGGACTTGCTCAACCCATCGGTCGCGGTCCGCCAGGCCGCAATCAAGAGCATCGTCGGGCTGGTTCCCAGCGGCCAGCGCAGTCTGTTGCTCGGCCCGTTGCTCGACGACAGTGAGCAAGCCGTGCGTTTTACTGCCGCCAACGCCTTGCTTGGCCTGTCGCCCGATGACCTGGGGTTGTATTTCGGGCCCTTGCAGCAAGTCATCGATGAATATGAGCAGTCGCTGAAAAGCCAGCCCGTGACCGCGCAAAGCCAGTACCAACTGGCACGCCTGCACCTGCACAACGCCGAACTGAAGCAGGCGCAGCAGGCGCTCGATGCCACCTTGCACCTGGACCCGGAGAATCTGCCGGCACTGGTGCTGCAAATCGACGTGCTGGATAAGCAGGGGCAAAGCGAAGCGGCCCAGCAGTTACTGGCCAGGCAGCTCAAGGCCCAACCCGATTCGGCTTACCTGCAACACGCCCTGGGGATGTGGCTGCTGCATCACGGGCAGAACGAGTTCGCCCTGCTGGGGCTGTCCAGGGCGGTGGAGCTGGAACCCAATAACAAACAATACCGCTACGACCTGGCGACGACCCTGCATGAGGAGCAGGAGCTGGAGGCGGCGCAAAAACAGCTGCAAGAGATCGTTCAGCGCCATCCCGCCGACCGCAAGGCCCGGGTATTGCTGATCAACTACTGGAAGGAAAGCGGCCAGCTGCAGAATGTCCAGATATTGCTGGCACAGCTTGAGCAGATGAATCCGGACGACCCCGCCTTGCAGCAAGGCTTGTGATCGGCCGAGGTACAACGCAGGCGGCGACGCTCGATCAGGATCAAGCGCCGCAGCTTGGGGAAAGACTCAGGACAGCATTTCCTGCATCAGTTCCTGCAGCTCGTCCAGGTCGAAGGGTTTGGCCAGGATCGGCGCTTTCTGCGCAATGGGACTGCCCGACTCGCGAATTTCCTGCGGATAACCGCTGATGAAGATCACTTTCAGTTCCGGCCGCAGCTTCACTGCGGGCTCGGCGATTTGTACCCCCGAGATGCCGCCAGGCAACCGGTAGTCGGTGATCATCATGTCCAGATGGGGCTTGCTGGCCAGAATCGCGAAGGCCTCCTCGCCATCCACGGCCTGCAACACCCGATAACCCTCACCCGACAGATACGCGGCGAGCACCATCAGGATCGAAGGATCATCTTCGACGATCAATACGACATCTTGTGCATCTTCACTCATGGGAAGCCTTTGTTCGGTCAATAGCTGTTATTACGACCCTAAGGTCATGCAGAGGTTGCGTTTTTTTTGCCCGTCTTGCTACAGAGGCAGGCAAACACGGAACAACGAGCCTTGATCAATCTTGCTCTCGACACGGAGGGTGCCACCGTGGGCCACCACCATCCGCTCGCAAATGAACAGCCCCAATCCAAGGCCGGCCACCTCATTCCCGATGATAACCTGCTCGAACTGCTGGAAAATCCGCTTCTGGTTATCCTCGCTGATTCCCATCCCGCCGTCACGCACCTCGACCCAGGCCTGACCATCTTCAGGATAGACATGCACACTGATCGGCGCCTTGCCACTGTAACGCAAGGCATTGGTCAGCACGCTGACCTGGATCTGGCTTAGCATTTTCGGTAGATCCGTTCTTGTTTGACCAAAGGCTCGAACTGCTGGCCGTACGCGGAGAACTCAAGGGTTTCCTTGCTGCCCAGCGCCAGGAAGCCGCGATGGCACAGCGATTCATGAAACAAGCCAAAAGTCCGATCCTGTAGTTTTTTATTAAAATAAATCAATACGTTACGACATGAAATGAACTGGACTTCGGAAAACACACTGTCCGTTGCCAGGCTGTGATCGGCAAAGGTCACGTGCTCGCACAGGCTCTTGTCGAAAATCCCGTGGTCATAGGCGGCCGTGTAATAGTCAGCGAACGATCGCCGGCCGCCGGCCTGCTGATAATTCCTGGTATAGGCGCGGATGTTGTCCCGGGAGAAGATGCCCCGCCGGGCCTTTTCCAGCGACCGCGGGTTGATGTCGGTCGCGTAAATGAGGGTACGTTCCAGCAACCCCTCCTCGCGCAACAGAATCGCCAGCGAATAGACCTCCTCCCCGGTGCTGCAACCGGCGATCCAGAGCTTGATCGATGGATAGGTCTTGAGCCGCGGCACCACTTCCTGGCGAATGGCCAGAAAGTGCGCTGGGTCACGAAACATCTCACTGACTGGAATCGTCAGCAGTTGCAACAACTGCATGAACTCGGCCGGGTCGTGCAGCACCCGCTCCTGCAAGGCGGAGATGGTCCTGCACTCGAACTGATGCAGCGCGTGGTTGACCCGACGCTGGATCGACGCACCACAATAATCACGGAAATCGTAACTGTACTTGAGGTAGATCGCTTCGATCAGCAACCGCAGTTCGATCTCGCAAGCGGTGCCCGAGTTGCGCTCCACTAAATTCTTTCCATCTTCGGAAGCCACACGCGAACCAGCGAGAACAGGCGATCCAGGTCAATGGGCTTGGCCAGGTAGTCATTGGCACCCGCTTGCAGGCAGCGCTCCTGATCATCCTTCATCGCCTTGGCGGTAACGGCAATGATCGGCAGCTCGCGCCAGCGCGGCTCCTGGCGAATCCGGGCCGTGGCTTCAAACCCGTCCATCTCCGGCATCATCACGTCCATCAGCACCAGGTCGATGTCCTCGACTGCATTGAGCTTTTCCAGCGCCTCGCGGCCATTACGGCCAATGACCACGATGGCGCCCTTTTGCTCCAGGGCACTGGTGAGGGCAAAGATGTTGCGCACGTCATCATCCACCAGCAGCACCTTGCGACCGTCGAAGAGCCGGTCATGACTGCGGGCAGTCTTGAGCATCCTTTGCCGTTCATGGGACAACCGGGATTCGACTTTGTGCAGGAACAAGGTCACTTCATCCAGCAAACGCTCGGGAGAACGCGCGCCCTTGATGATGATCGAGCGTGAATAGCGGAGCAGTTCCGCCTCTTCATCACGGGTCAGGTTGCGCCCGGTGTAGACGATGACCGGCGGGAACGAGCAGATGTCTTCGCTGGACATGCGCTTGAGCAGATCGTTGCCGAGCATGTCTGGCAGCTTCAGGTCGATGATCATGCAGTCGTAGAGGTTTTCGCGCAGCAGGTCCAGCGCTTCCTGGGCAAGCCCCACGGCAGTGATCTCGATGTCATCGTCGCCGATCAGGCGGGCAATGCTGTCGCGCTGCAAGTCGTCGTCTTCAACCAGCAGTACCCGCTTGACCTTCTGCGTCAGCTTGGCCTCCAGGCGTGCAAACACGCCCTTGAGCTCTTCGCGGGAGGTCGGTTTGACGGCATAGCCAACCGCGCCCATGTGCATGGCGGCTTCGACACGGTCCTCGACCGAAATCACATGGACCGGAATATGTCGGGTGTCGGCCTGTTCCTTGAGACGCTGCAACACGGTCAGACCGGAATGGTCCGGCAAGCGCATGTCCAGCAGGATCGCATCGGGCAGGAACTGTGTGGCCAGATCGTAGCCTTCGTCGGCACCGTGGGCCACCAGGCACTGATACCCCAGTTCATGCGCCAGATCGAAGAGGATATGCGCAAAGTTGACCTCGTCCTCCACCACCAGAATGCATCGACTGGCAAACGGCGCGTTGCCGCGGTCATCGGCAAAGCGTGGTGCCTGCGGTGCGCCATCCCGGGGTTTGGCGGGCGTCGCGGGGGCAGGCACTGTGGCCTTCATCGATTGAGTCCGCAGCGCATCGTCCTCCACGTAACGCTCAGGCAGCACCAGGGTGAAAACGCTGCCCTGCCCCGGCTCGCTGCTGACGCTGATCGATCCGCCGAGCAAGGCCGCCAGGTCCCGCGAGATCGACAACCCCAGCCCGGTGCCGCCGTAACGACGATGGGTGGTGCCGTCGGCCTGGCGGAACGCCTCGAACACACTTTCAAGCTGATCGCCGGCAATACCGATCCCCGAATCGCGAACCACAAAACCGATACTGGCGTCCGGCTGGCGGATGACGGTCAGGCTGACCGTGCCCTTTTCGGTGAACTTGATCGCGTTCGACAACAGGTTCTTGAGCACTTGTTCCAGGCGCTGGGGATCGGTGAACAGCATCGGCGCTGCATCCGTCTGCACATGAGCCGTGAACACCAGTTGCTTGTCGGCGGCCAGCGGCTCGAACATCCCCCGCAGGCCATCTACCAGCCGCGCGACGCGGGTGTTCTGCGCCCGTATCTCCAGCTTGCCGGCCTCGACTCTGGAAATGTCGAGGATGTCATTGATCAGCTTCAGCAAGTCGTTGCCGGCCGAGTAGATCGACTCGGCGTACTGCACTTGCTCGGCACTGAGGTTCGCATGGGGGTTCTCGGCCAGCAGTTTGGCCAGGATCAATGAACTGTTCAGCGGTGTGCGCAGTTCATGGGACATGTTGGCCAGGAACTCGGATTTGTACTTGCTCGAACGCTGCAGTTCTTCGGCACGCTCTTCAAGCTGGGCTTGGGCCTGGTGCAACTCGGTGTTTTTCAGGTCCAGGACATCGCGCTGCTCGGCCAAGGTGAGCGCCTGGTCTGCCAGTTGCTCGTTGGTCTGCTCAAGCTCGACCTGCTGGGTTTCCAGGTGGGCCTGGGACTCCTTGAGAATCCGCGACTGTTCCTCCAGCTCCTCGTTGGCCGCCTTGAGTTCCTCCTGCTGCACCTGCAACTCTTCGTTGAGCTGCTGGGTTTCGGCCAGCACGTCCTGCAGGCGCTGGCGATAACGCGCCGCCTCGAGCGAGGTGCCGATGTTGCCTGCAATCAGCTCCAGCAGTTCGACATCGCGCTCGTCCAGGGCACGCAAAAAGCCCAGCTCGATCACCCCGTTGACCTGGTCGTCGTTCATGGCAGGCACCACGAGCACGCTGCGGGGCATGCCCTCGCCCAGCCCGGAGCTGAATTTGAAATAGTCGCCCGGGACATCGTCCAGGCGGATCAAGCGGCCTTGCCGGGCGGCCTGTCCGGCAAGGCCTTCGCCGCTGGCGATCGATTGTTCACGCGTTTGCTGCTCACGGGAGAAACCATAAGTGGCCACCCGGGCAAGGCCGCCATGGTCGTCCTTCACATACAGGGCAGCGACGACACTGCCCAGGTACTGTGCACAAAACTGCAGGATGCTTCGACCCAACAGGTTCAGTGTCATCTGACCGAGGACCTGCCCGGCCAGTTCGGTCTGCCCCTTGCGCAACCAGGCTTGCTGTTCCAGGCGCCGAGCGCTCTTTTGTTGCGCGGCGAGGTTGGCACTGTAGCTTTTCGAAAGGCTGACCAGGTCGCGGCGCCCGACGTAAGCCAGCAAGCCACTGATGCCGACGATGAACAGCACGTACAGGGAGATGCTCCAGATCGTCGTGCGACGAACCTCTTCGTTGCGCGTGGCGCGCAACTGTTGCTCCATGCCGGTGAGGTCTTCGTACTGTTTGCGGATTTCGTCGGTCAGGCGCTTGCCACGACCGACCTTCACCGCCGCGCGGTAGTCGCCGCTGCTACGCTGCAGGTCGATCATCGTTTGGGCATAGGCATTCCACTCGGTTTGCAACGCCTCGATCCGATGCAACCGGTCAAGCTGTACCGGGTTGTCCGCCGTCAGCTCCTGCAAGGTGTTGAGCGCCACAATGATTCGCGGCTTCGCCGTTTCATAGGGGTCAAGGAAGTGCGCGTCACCGGTCAACAGATAACCGCGCATGCCGGTTTCCAGGTCAACCGTCAGCTTCACCGCTTCGTTGGCGTTATTGATCACCCGGTCGGTATGCTCGACCTTCTGCATGACCGACATCAGGTAGCTGATCAGGGAGACAAAGAACACGACGCTGAGGACACCCACACCCAGCGGCAAACTGACGTTACGACTCAGGAGTTTGCGAAAGCTTTGCTCATCAACCGAAGACGAAGCGTTCATTGAGAGGCCTTGGTGAACTGTCACAAGAGAAGGGGTTTGCCCCAAAAGCGAATTTGGGATCCATGTTTCTGACAGCCTAGCCAGCAATTGCCGGTATTGCCCTCTAATGATCCCGATACGCGCAAGACCGCCGCCGATTCCTGTACATTAACGCTTTGCTGTACAGCGTTGCGAACGGGTCGGGTACCGGCAATCATTGACCAATGAGGCCGGACATTGTGATGGCCCCGGTCACCGAACGCCCTTTTGAGAACAGTCCTTATGTCCGCCACCGCCACCATCCTTGTCGTCGAAGACGACACCATCGTGCGCATGCTGATCGTCGATGTGCTCGAGGAATTGGCGTTCAAGGTGCTTGCGGCCGAAGGCAGCACGGACGCCTTGATCCTGCTGGAAAACCAGTCGAATACGATCGACCTGCTGATGACCGATGTGGGCTTGCCGGAAATGGATGGCAAGGAACTGGCCATGCGCGCCCGCGAACTGCGCCCCAACCTGCCGATTCTGTTTGCCAGTGGCTATGCCGCAAGCATTGAAGTACCTGACGGCATGTCGGTGATCGGCAAGCCGTTCTCCATCGATCAACTGCGCGACAAGGTCAAAAGCCTGCTGGGCGAGGTCTAGTGTCCGGTCTCACCAATACGTTCCTCGTTTGACGAGTGGCCGTTGTCAGACGAGGAGCGGCAACGGACGCCGTCAAAAAAGAACGGTCTTTGCGAGACAGGACACTAGCGCCCGCCCCCCAGGTCGACAAAGGTTCCGGTGGCATAGGACGCCTTGTCCGACAGCAACCAGATAATCGCTTCGGCCACTTCGTCCGGCCGACCGCCGCGCGCCATCGGAATGCCCGACTCCAGTTTGCTGACCCGATCCGGATCGCCGCTCAGGGCATGGAAGTCGGTGTAGATGTAACCCGGGCGCACCGCGTTGACGCGGATGCCTTCGCCGGCGACTTCCTTGGACAGGCCGATGGTGAACGAATCCAGCGCGCCCTTGGAGGCCGCGTAGTCGACATACTCACCCGGTGAGCCGAGTCGCGAAGCGACCGACGAGACGTTGACGATGCTGCCACCCTGCCCGCCGTGCCTGGGTGACATGCGCAACAGTGCGTGCTTGGCACAGAGGATCGGCGCCAGGACATTGGTTTTCATGACTTTCAGGATGCGGAACTCGGACATCTCCTCCACCCGCGACTTCTGGCCGACGGTGCCGGCGTTGTTGACCAATGCGGTCACGCGGCCCAGTTCCTGGTCGACCCGCTGGAACAGACTGATCACTTCATCTTCGATACTGACGTCGGCGCGTACGGCGATGGCCTGGGCGCCAAGGTCGCGCACCTGCTCCAGTACCCGCTGTGCGGACTGCTCGTCGGACTGGTAGTTGATGCAGACGCGGTACCCCTGCCTGGCCGCCAGCAACGCCGTGGCGGCACCGATCCCCCGACCGCCACCGGTGATGACGATGACTTTGTCCATGCTGATCTCTCCCCCTGGTTTGAGCTGAAGCCTTGCGTGCCAAGAATACCCGCCAGCGCCGGCTTTTGCATGTCCTGGGTCAGGCAAACCCGGCATCCGGCAGGCTTGTCGAGGGCGGCAAACCCACTGCTGCCTGCCCTGGCAAGCCAGCGCCCACCGGTCAGACAATGTGCGTGGTGATCAGCTGGCAGCCCGTTGCTCGGCACGGTGGATGTCGACCATGAAGCGCTCGGCCGGCAACGGGTGACCCAACAGATAACCCTGCAGCGAATCGCAGCCCAACTGCGTGAGGAAGTCCTGTTGCACGCCGGTTTCCACCCCTTCGGCGACAATGCGCAAGCCCAGCGCCTGCCCCAGGGCAACGATGGCCGAAACGATGGCGGCGTCGTCACTGTCGTGCTCCAGGTCACGGACAAAACCGCGGTCGATCTTCAGCTCGTTGGCCGGCAGGCGCTTGAGGTACATCAAGCTGGAATAGCCCGTGCCAAAGTCATCGATGGACAGGTCGACCCCCATCTCCGACAGCTGCTGGAGCACCGTCATGCTGGCGTCCGCATCACTCATGGCGGTGGTCTCGGTGATTTCCAGGGTCAGGCTGTTCGCCGGCAGGTCATGGGCCGCCAGGGCGTTGGCAACGCTTTGCACCAGGCCTTCGTGACAGAACTGCAAGGCCGACAGGTTGACCGCGATGCGCCAGTTGGCATAGCCCTGAAGGTGCCACAGGCGCATCTGCCGGCAGGCTTCGTTGAGTACCCACTCACCGATCGGGATGATCAACCCGGTTTTTTCCGCCAGTTCAATGAAGCGGTCCGGCAGCATCATGCCGTGGGTCGGGTGCTCCCAGCGCAGCAGCGCTTCAGCGCCCACCGGCTGACCGTTGCTGGCATCGAACTTGGGTTGGTAGTACAGGTGAAACTGCCGGTGCTCGACCGCGTTGCGCAAATCCTGCAACAGCTGCAACTGTCGGCGTGCATCGGTGTTCATCGAAGCATCGAAGAACCGGTAGCCGTTCTTGCCGGTGCCCTTGGCGTGATACATCGCCGCGTCGGCATTCATCAGCAGCTCTTGCGGCGTTGTACCGTTGCCGGGATAGATCGCGATACCGACACTGGCTGAGATCTGCAGATCGTGCTCCCCGACCCGGAATGCTCGCGCGATCAGCCCCACCTGCCGCGCGGCCAGACGCAAGGCATCGTCCGCCTCGGCGAGCTGCACCAACAGGACGAACTCGTCCCCGCCGATGCGCGCCAGGGTGTCCTGGCTGCGCAAATCCTCACGCAGGCGCACGCCCACCTCGCGCAGCAACTGGTCGCCCATATGGTGACCGAAGGCGTCGTTGACCGGCTTGAAGCCGTCCAGGTCAATGAACATCAGCGCAAAGCAGCCGCCCTGCTCCTGCACCCGCTGCATGGCCAGGTCGATACGGTCGGCCAGCAACACGCGGTTGGGCAGCCCGGTGAGCGTGTCGTGCAACGCCAATTGGGTCAGTTCACGGTTGGCTTGGGTCAGGGAGTTGGCCAGCGCGGCAGTGCGCGCTTCAAGGCGCGCATCGAGGATGGAGGTCAGCAGGGCAATGCTCAGCACCGCCAGGGTGGTGACCAGTACCAGGTTGTCCAGGCCCTTGCCGCTCAAGCCATCGAGGGTCGCGCCGCAAAAGCTGCCGTCGGCAAATTGCGCGGCGGCCATCCCGGTGTAGTGCATGCCGACAATGGCAATGCCCATGATGATCGCCGCCCCGGCCCGGGCAAAGCGCACGTACGGGGTGTTCTGGCGCAACCGGAAGGCGATCCACAGTGCCGCGGCCGATGCTCCGACGGCAATCGCCAGCGAGGCGCCGAACAGGGTCGGGTCATAATCGATGCCCGGCGTCATGCGCAGGGCGGCCATGCCGGTGTAGTGCATCGCACTGATCCCGGCGCCCATGATCAAAGCACCAAATGCCAGTTGCCAGGCCGGCAGGCGTGGCTGGCTGACCAGCCACAGGGCAAAGCCACAGGACACCACCGCAATCACCAGCGACAACGCGGTGATTGCGAAGTCATAGCCCAGGTTGATCGGCAAGCTGAAGGCCAGCATGCCAATGAAATGCATGGACCAGACCCCGATCCCCATGGCCAGGGCGCCACCGGCCGTCCACAGGTGGACTGCCCGTCCCTTGGCCGTGGCAATACGGCCGGTCAGGTCCAGTGCGGTATAGGACGCAAGTATCGCTACACAGAGCGAGATAAGAACCAGGGCGGGGGAATAGCTACCGATGAGCATCAGACTTCTCGAAAAAAGCCCTACCATGCTGCGTCCGTGCTCGTGGGGCGAAAGTGGGCGATTGTACTGATTCCGTCGCCGAACGCACCTGCAAAGTAGCCAAAAGGCCAGTAGTCGGACGAAAAGTCTGTAACAAGCCCAGACATGCCCTTACGGGGTGTAAGGGTGTGTTCCAGAAGGGGTCGACATCACGCTTTCATGTGGCGAGCGAGCTTGCTCGCGCTGGGCTGCATAGCAGCCCCAAAGCGATCGCCCGGTTTTTTCTGACAGAGCACAATCGCCTTCCCGGGGCCGCTGCGCAGCCCAGCGGGAGCAAGCTCCCTCGCCACGAAGGCCGCGTTCACGCTGGAGTGGAAGGCATACTTCGCAGCAAGGCTATCGACGGTCATCGCAAAACCCGGAATGCCAAACCCGTGGCGAGCGAGCTTGCTCGCGCTGGGCTGCATAGCAGCCCCAAAGCGATCGCCCGGTTTTTTCTGACAGACCACCATTGCCTTGTCAGGGCCGCTGCGCGGCCCAGCGGGAGCAAGCTCCCTCGCCACGAAGGCCGCGTTCACGCTGGAGTGGAAGGCATACTTCGCAGCGAGGCTATCGACGGTCATCGCAAAACCCTGGATGCCGAACACAGCCCTGTGGCGAGCGAGCTTGCTCGCGCTGGGGTGCAAAGCAGCCCCAAAACCGGTCACCTAGGTCTTTCTGACAGACCTCCGTTGCCTTGTCAGGGCCGCTGCGCAGCCCAGCGGGAGCAAGCTCCCTCGCCACAAAGGCCGCGTTCACGCTGGAGTGGAAGGCGTACTTCGCAGCGAGGCTGTCGACGATCATCGCAAAACCCTGGATGCCGAACACAGCCCTGTGGCGAGCGAGCTTGCTCCCGCTGGGGTGCGAAGCAGCCCCAAAACCGGTAACCGAGGTCTTTCTGGCAAACCACAATCGCCTAGTCAGGGCCGCTGCGCGGCCCAGCGGGAGCAAGCTCGCTCGCCACGAAGGCCGCGTTCACGCTGAAGTGGAGTGCGTACTGCGAAGCGAGGCTGTCGACGGTCATCGCAAAACCCTGGATGCCGAACACAGCCCTGTGGCGAGCGAGCTTGCTCGCGCTGGGGTGCAAAGCAGCCCCAAAACCGGTCACCGAGGTCTTTCTGACAGACCTCCGTTGCCTTGTCAGGGCCGCTGCGCAGCCCAGCGGGAGCAAGCTCCCTCGCCACGAAGGCCGCGTTCACGCTGGAGTGGAAGGCGTACTTCGCAGCGAGGCTGTCGACGGTCATCGCAAAACCCGGAATGCCAAACCCGTGGCGAGCGAGCTTGCTCGCGCTGGGGTGCATAGCAGCCCAAAAACCGGTAACCAAGGTCTTTCTGGTAAACCACAATCACCTGGTCAGGGCCGCTGCGCAGCCCAGCGGGAGCAAGCCCCCTCGCCACGGATTGGGCGGCACCATCATCGATGCCTATTTGCTTTCGCTGGCCTGCAACTGCCCGTCCCATCCGCCACCCAGCGCGGCGATCAGCTGGACGCTGGCGATCAGGCGACTCTGCTGCAGGCTCAGGACACTGCGCTCATTGCTCAGGGCCGTGGCCTGCACCACCACCACGTCGAGGTAGGCGATCAGCCCGGCCTTGTACTGGTTCTGGGTCAGGCGCAGCGACTCACGGGCGGCATCCAAAGCTTGCTGACGCACCGCCGCTTCATCTTCGAACACCTTGAGCTGTACCAGGTAGTTTTCCACCTCGCGGAAACCATCGAGCACCGTTTGGCGGTACTTGGCCACGGTCTGGTCGTAGACCGCCTCGGTACGGTCGACTTCGGCCGTTCGCTGACCGCCGTCGAACAGGGTCATGGCCAGTTTCGGTCCCACCGACCAGAAACGGTTCGGCAGGCTGATCAGGTCGGCCGAGGTACTGCTGCTGTAGCCGCCGGACAAACTCAGCGACAGGTCCGGATAGTAGGCGGCCTTCGCCACGCCAATGTTGGCATTGGCGGCGATCACCGAGCGTTCGGCGGAGGCGATGTCTGGGCGCCGCTCCAACAGTTGCGACGGCAGGCTCACCGGCACCTGCGGCAAGGCCGGGATGGTCTGGATTTCCGCCAGGCTGAACTGCGCCGGTGGCAAGCCCATCAGCACGGCAATGGCATTCTCGAATTGCGCACGCTGCCAGATCAGGTCGACCAGATCGGCCTGGGTCGTCTTGAGCTGGGTTTGCGCCTGGGCCACCGCGTCCTTGCCGGAGACACCGGCGCGGTACTGCTTTTCGGTCATGGTCAAGGAGCGCTGGTAGTTGTCCACCGTGGCTTGCAGCAGGCGCTTTTGCTGATCGATCACCCGCAGTTGCAGGTAGTTCTGCACCAGTTCCGACTGCTGGCTCAGGCGCATCGCCGCCAGGTCGGCGAAGCTCGCCTGGGCACTGGCTTCGTCGGCTTCCAGGCCCCGACGCAGCTTGCCCCAGATATCGGCCTCCCAACTGACGCCCAGCTCCGTACTGTAGGTGTTGCGGATGCCGCTGCTGGAGTTGCTCAGGCTCGAACTGCTGCTACCGGAGCCTTGGCTGGAACGAGTTTTGCCGCCGCTCAGGTCGACCGTCGGATAGAACGCACCACGGGCACTGCGCACCAGGGCCTGGGCCTGACGGTATTGCGCTTCGGCTTGCGCGACAGTCTGGTTGGAACGGTTGAGCGCGTCGATCAGGCCGTTGAGCTGCTGATCGCCATACAGCTCCCACCAGGCCCCCCGCGCCAACGCATCGCTCGGAGTGGCCTGACGCCAGCCTTCAGCCTGCTCATAGTGGGCCTGCGAGGCGACGCTCGGACGCTGGTAGTCGGGGCCAATGGCGCAGGCGCTGAGCATCAGGGCGCTGAGGGACAGGCTCAACAACCGCGAGCCGCGGGCCGTGACCAGACGTCGGGTCGACAGGGGATCGAGGTTGAATGGGCAGCGGTCAGTCATAGCGCGGTTTCCAGGGCAGCATCGGTACGAACCCCACGCCAGCGGTTGACCCGGTGGCGCAAACGGTCGAGGTAAAGGTAAACCACCGGGGTGGTGTAAAGCGTCAGCACCTGGCTGAAGATCAGCCCGCCGATGATGGTCAGGCCCAGGGGCTGGCGCATCTCCGCGCCCTCGGCGCTGCTGAGCAACAGCGGCAAGGCGCCGAGAATGGCCGCCAGTGTGGTCATCAGAATCGGTCGCAAGCGCAACAGGCAGGCACTGCGGATCGACTCCAGGGGCGCCATGCCCTGTTGGCGCTCGAGTTGCAGCGCCAGGTCGATCATCAGGATGGCATTCTTTTTCACCACGCCGATCAGCAGGAACAGCCCCAGCAGGGAGATCAGGCTGAACTCGCCCCCCAGCGCATAGATCGACAGCAGCGCGCCGACCCCGGCCGAAGGCAAGGTGGAAAGGATGGTCAGCGGGTGTACATAGCTTTCATAGAGCACTCCCAACACCAGGTACACCGCCAGCAACGAGCCAAGGATCATCCACGGCTGGCTCTTCTGGGTGGCGGCGAAGGCATCGGTGGTACCGGCCATCTTGGCAATCACTTCTTCCGGCAGGCCGAGCCTGGCGATCGCCCGTTCGATCGCCGCGCCGCCCTGCTCCACGGTCACCCCTTCGGCCATGTCGAACGACACGCTTTCGGAGGCGAATTGCCCTTCATGGCTGACGCGGTCGTTTTCCAGGCTGTTTTCGTAGTGGGCAATGGCGGACAGTGGAATCCGCGCGCCGGTCGAGGTGATCACCTGCACCTGATTGAGGGTGATCGGGTCCTGGGCGTACTTCGGATTGACCTCCATCACTACCTGGTACTGGTTCAGGCTGTCGTAGATGGTGGAAATCTGCCGCTGGCTGTAGGCGTTGTTCAGCACCGAGGTGACCATGTCCATGTCGATGCCCAGGCGCTTGGCCTGGTCGCGGTCGACCACCAGTGTCACCTGCGCCGCCCCGGCCCCTTCCCGGGCGTCGATGGCGGTCAGCTCCGGCAACGCCTTGAGCGCGGTCACCACTTTCGGGTACCACTCGCGCAATGCCGACAGGTCGCCGCTCTGCAGGATGTAGCTGTACTGGGACGACTGTTGCTCGCGGCCGCCGCCGAACTGCAGGTCCTGGTCGGCCATCAGCATCAACTGGGCACCGGGTACCTTGGGCATTTCCTTGCGCAGGCGTTCGATGACCTTCTGCGCCGAGAGCTTGCGCTCCTTGACCGGTTTCAGGCGTACCAGCATGAAGGCGTTGTTGATGCCGTTGCTTCCGCCGATAAACCCGGCGACGCTTTCCACGGCCGGGTCTTTCAACACCGCACGGCGGAAGATTTCCATCTTCGGCTGCATCACACTGAAGGACAGCCCGTCGTCACCCCGGACAAAACCGATCAGTTGACCGGTGTCCTGCTGGGGCAGGAAGGTTTTTGGCACCACCACATACAACGCGACGTTGACGCCAATGGTAATGAACAGGCTGAACAGGGTCAGTCGCGGATGACGCAGCACCCAGTCCAGGCTGCTGGCGTAGTGCTTGACCATCCAGTCGTTGGCCTTGCGACTGCCCCGCTGCAGGCGGTTGTCCCGACCCGGCGTGTGGGGTTTGAGCCAGCGGGCACAGAGCATCGGGGTCAGGGTCAGGGACACCACCAGCGACACCACGATCGCCGCCGCCAGGGTGATCGAGAACTCGCGAAACAGGCTCTCGATGATCCCGCCCATGAACAGGATCGACAGGAACACCGCCACCAGCGACACGTTCATCGACAACAGGGTGAAACCGACTTCCTTGGCCCCCAGGTAGGCGGCCTTCATCGGCGCGATACCGTCATCGATGTGCCGGGAGATGTTCTCCAGCACCACGATTGCATCGTCCACCACCAAGCCGGTGGCGAGGATCAGCGCCATCAGCGACAGGTTATTCAGGGAAAACCCGTAGAGGTACATCACCGCAAAGGTGCCGACCAGTGACACCGGCACCGCCAGCGTGGGGATCAATGAGGCGCGGAAGTTGCCGAGGAACAGGAACACCACCAGGATCACCAGCGCCACGGCGATCAGCAGGGTCATTTCCGCTTCATGCAGGGTCGCCTTGATCACCGGCGAGCGGTCCATCGCCAGGTTCAGTTTGACGCTGGACGGCAACACGGCCTGCAACGCGGGCAGTTGGGCCTTGATCTCGTTGACCGTCTCGATGATGTTGGCGCCGGCCTGGCGGTTGACCACCAGCAATACCGCCGAGTCGTCATTGAAGAAGCCACTGTTGTAGCGGTCCTCGACGCCATCGGAGACCTTGGCCACATCGCTCAGGCGCAACACCGATCCGTTCTGGTAGCGAATGATCAGCGGCTCGTAATCCTTGGCCCGTTCCAACTGGTCGTTGGCCTGCACCTGCCACATGCGCTGGTCGTCTTCGATCGAGCCCTTGGGCCGGCGCACGTTGGCGTTGGCGATGGTGTTGCGCACGTCATCCAGGGCCACGCCGTACTGGTTCAGCAGTTGTGGCTCAAGCTCGATGCGCACCGCCGGCAGGGAGCTGCCGCCGATCTGCACTTCACCCACCCCCGGCACCTGGGACAGGCTTTGCGAGAGGATGGTCGAGGCCAGGTCATACAGCTGGCCTTTTTCCAGCACGTCGGAGGTCAACGACAGCACCATGATCGGCGCCTGGGACGGGTTGACCTTCTTGTAAGTGGGCATGCTGCGCATACCGCTGGGCAGCAGGTTGCGCGAGGCGTTGATCGCCGCCTGCACTTCCCGCGCCGCGCCGTTGATGTCGCGGTCCAGGTCAAATTGCAGGATCACCCGGGTCGAACCCTGGCTGGAGCGGCTGCTCATGGTGTTGACCCCGGCAATCGCACCGAAGGATCGTTCCAGCGGCGTGGCCACGGTGGACGCCATGACCTCGGGGCTGGCACCCGGCAAGCTGGCCTGGACCACGATCACCGGGAAGTCCATTTGCGGCAAAGGCGACACCGGCAACAGGCCGAAACTGACGCCGCCCAGCAGCATGATTGCCAGGCTCAGCAACATGGTCGCTACCGGGCGCTTGATGAAAGGTCCGGACAGGTTCATGGCTGTTCTACCGACTCCAGACGCTCAGGCGCACGCCGCCAGCGTCGACCGAGACGGTCGAAATACAGGTAGATCACCGGCGTGGTGAACAGCGTCAATACCTGGCTGACCAGCAAGCCGCCCACCATCACCAACCCCAGGGGTTGGCGCAGTTCAGCGCCGGAACCGGTGGCGAGCATCAAGGGCACTGCCCCGAACAACGCCGCCAGGGTGGTCATCAGGATCGGCCGGAACCGCAGCAACGCTGCCTGATAGATCGCCGTCGCCGGGTCCATGCCTTGATTGCGCTCGGCCTCCAGGGCGAAGTCGATCATCATGATCGCGTTCTTCTTGACGATGCCGATCAACAGGATGATGCCGATAATGGCGATCATCCCCAGGTCGTTGCCACTGAGCAGCAACGCCAGCAAGGCGCCGACAGCGGCCGAAGGCAAGGTGGAGAGAATGGTGATCGGGTGAATGTAGCTTTCGTACAGCACCCCCAGCACGATGTACATGGTCACCACGGCCGCCAGAATCAGCAGCAAGGTGCTCGACAGCGAAGCCTGGAACGCCTGGGCCGCGCCCTGGAACTCGGTCTGCACCCCGATCGGCATGCCGATCTCCTGCTCGACCTGCTCGATCAACGCCACCGCTTGCCCCAGGGCCACCCCGGGCGCGAGGTTGAACGACACCATCACCGCCGGGAACTGGCCGATATGGGCAATCGCCAACTGGGCCTGGCGCTCTTCGATCCGGGCCAGGCTGGACAGGCGGACCTGGCCGCCGTCGGTGGTCTTGACGTAGATCTGCTCCAGCGCCTGCGGGCCGATCTTCTCGCCATCCCTGGCCTGCAGTACCACACGGTACTGGCTGGCCTGGGTGTAAATGGTCGAGATCTGCCGCTGGCCGAAGGCGTCGTACAGCGCGTCCGTGATGTTGGACACCGACACCCCGATGCGCGAAGCCGCGTCCCGGTCGATCACCAGGTACACCTGCAAGCCCTTGTCCTGCAGATCGCTGGCGACATCGGTCAGCTCGGGCTGGCGGGCCAGCGCTTCGACCAGGCGACCACTCCACTGGCTGAGCAGTTCGGCATCCGGTGACGACATGCTGAACTGGTACTGCGTGCGGCTGACCCGGTCCTCGATGGTCAGGTCCTGCACCGGCTGCATGAACAGGCGAATGCCCACCAGGGTGTCCAGTTGCGGCTGCAGGCGGCTGATGACCTCGGTCGCGCTCAGGTCGCGTTCCCGGTGGGGCTTGAGATTGATCAGCAAGCGGCCGCTGTTGAGCGTGGCGTTATCGCCATCCACGCCGATATAGGAAGAAAGGCTCTGCACCGCCGGGTCCTTCAGGATGACCCTGGCCAGTTCCTGCTGACGCTCACTCATGGCGGCGAAGGAGATCGACTGCGGCGCTTCGGAAATCCCCTGGATCACCCCGGTGTCTTGCACCGGGAAGAAGCCCTTGGGCACCACCAGGTACAGGACCACCGTCAGGCCCAGGGTGGCGATGGCGACCAACAGGGTCAGCGGCTGGTGCTTGAGGACCCATTGCAACTGCCGGCCATAGGCGGCGATCAGCCAGTCGATCCACGCGCCGCTGGCCCGGTAGAAACGGCCCTGCTCTTCAGGTTTTGGTTCACGCTTGAGCAAGCGCGCGCACATCATCGGCGTCAGGGTCAGCGAGACCACCAGGGAAATCAGGATGGCCACCGCCAGGGTAATGGCGAACTCGCGGAACAACCGCCCGACCACATCCGCCATGAACAGCAGCGGGATCAACACCGCGATCAGCGACAACGTCAGCGAGACCAGGGTAAAGCCGATCTGCTTGGCGCCCTTGAGTGCCGCCTGCAGGGGGCTATCGCCCTCCTCGATGTAGCGCGAAATGTTTTCCAGCATGACGATCGCGTCGTCCACCACGAAGCCGGTGGCGATGGTCAGGGCCATCAAGGTCAGGTTGTTGACCGAGAACCCGGCCAGGTACATCACCCCGAAAGTGCCGATCAGCGACAAGGGCACGGCAATCGATGGGATGAGGGTGGCGCTGGCGCGACGCAGGAACAGGAACGTCACCATCACCACCAGGGCAATGGCGATCAGCAACTCATGCTGCACGTCGGTGACCGAGGCCCGAATGGTCTGGGTGCGGTCAGTCAACACCACGACGTCGAGGCCGGCCGGCAGGTTATCGGTAATGCTCGGCAACAGGGCCTTGATCCGGTCGACCACCTCGATCACGTTGGCCCCGGGCTGGCGCTGGATGTTGAGCAGCACCGCCTGGTTTTCGTTGGCCCAGGCCGCGAGGCGCTCGTTCTCCGCGCCGTCGACGATCTGCGCCACATCCTTGAGCCGCAACGGTGCGCCGTTGTTGTAGGCCAGGATCAGCTCGGCGTAATCCTTGGGCGAGGTCAGTTGGTCGTTGGCGTCGAGCATCGACACCCGGGTCGGGCCGTCGAAGTTGCCTTTGGGCTGGTTGACGTTGGAGGCGCCGATCAGGCTGCGCACGTCCGACAGGTTCAAGCCGCTGGCCGCCAGGGCCTGCGGGTTGACCTTGATCCGCACCGCCTGGCGTTGACCGCCGGCAATGCTGACCATGCCGACGCCGCTGATCTGGGCGATCTTTTGCGCCATGCGCGTGTCGACCAGGTCGTTGAGCTTGGGCAGCAGCATGGTCTTGGAGGTGATCGCCAGGGTCAGCACCGGGGTGTCCGCCGGGTTGACCTTGTTGTACACGGGAGGTGCCGGCAGGTCTTTGGGCAGCAGGTTGGTCGCGGCATTGATCGCCGCCTGCACCTGCTGCTCGGCCACGTCCATGTTGATCTCGAGGTTGAAGCGCAGGGTGATCACCGAGGCGCCGCCGGAACTGGTCGAGGCCATCTGGGTCAGGCCGGGCATTTGCCCGAACTGGCGCTCCAGGGGCGCGGTGACCGCACTGGTCATCACGTCCGGGCTAGCGCCCGGGTACAGGGTCATGACCCGGATGGTCGGGTAGTCGACCTGGGGCAACGCCGACACCGGCAACAGGCGATAGGCGATCAAGCCGGCCAGGACAATGGCCAGCATGCTCAGGGTCGTGGCAACCGGCCGCAGGATGAACAGGCGCGAGATGTTCATGCGCCGCCCTTGAGGGCCTTGCCGGTGGCAGCAGGTGCGGAGGCGCCGTCAGTGGCCTGGCTGTGCAGGCTGTCCGCCGGCGATGCGGGTACCGTGTCACTGTCGTTGACCACTTCGACCTCACTGCCCTCTTTCAAGCGGTCGGTGCCTTCCAGGACCACCCTATCTCCGGGCTTCAAGCCCTCCTGGATCACGGTGTTGTCGCCGTCGCTGGCGCCAATCTTCAAGATGCGGATGGTGACCTTCTTGTCACCGTCCAGGGCATAGACGAAGGTGCCGTTGGTGCCGAACTGAATGGCCGCCGAAGGCGCCAGGATCACCCCCTTGAGGGTGTCGGCGAGCAGGCGGACGTTGACGAACTGATTGGGGAACAGCGCCTGGTCGCGGTTGTCGTAGCGCGCCTTGAACTTCAGGGTACCGGTGGTGGTGTCGATCTGGTTGTCCAGGCTATGCAACAGGCCGCTGGCCTGCAGCTTGTTGTCGCCACGGTCCCAGGCCTCGACCGGCAGCCTGGCGCCGGAACGGTAACGAGCCAGCACTACGTCCAGGCTGTTTTCCGGCAAGGTGAACGCCACGCTGATCGGCTGGGTCTGGGTGATGATTGCCAGCGCGGTGGTGTCGTTGGCGGCCACCAGGTTGCCGACATCGAGCTGCCGCAGACCGACCCGACCGGTGATCGGGGCGCGGATCCTGGTGAATTCAAGGTTGAGCTTGGCGTCGTTGACCGCCGCCTGGTTGGTCTTCACCGTGCCCTGATACTGCCCAACCAGCGCGGCGGCGGTGTCCAGGGTCTGCTTGGCGATACTGTCTTCGGCATACAGGCCGCGATAACGCTCCAGGTCCACCAGGGCGTTTTTCAACTGCGCCTGGTTCTGCATCAGGGTCCCTTCGGCCTGGAGCAAGGCATTCTGATACGGACGCGGGTCGATTTCGGCCAGCAGGTCGCCGGACTTGACCATCTGCCCTTCTTCAAAGGCGATTTTCACCAGCTCGCCGCCGACCCGGCTGCGCACATTAATGGTGTTCAACGCCGTGACCGTGCCCAGCGCCTTGTAGTACAGCGGGAAATCCCCCAGCACCGCCGGGGCCACCCGTACCGGCACCGCCCCCGTCGCGCCGCCAAATCCGGGGCGCATTCCGCCTGCCCTGCCGGCATGGCCGTTCGCGGCTTTTGCCGCGGCGCCGTCCTTTTGCGTCGCCGCACCTGGCCAGAACATCCAGCACAGGCCGGCAATGACCAACAGAACCAGCAGGCCGAACAGCCAGCGACGAGGATTACGGGAAGCAGAGGGTTGCATGGAATGATTAACCATTGGGCGCGTGGGCATCTTGATACGGGAGGCTGAACGATAAGCACTAGTGGCAGATAAGCAAAGCGCCTTTACCGGCAATTTACCTTCAGCTGACGATTGCGAGTGTTTGCTAAATTACTGAAGCACAAATGAAAACGGCCTGGACAGGGCCAGGCCGTTAACAATTGTAAACGCGATTATTTCAGAACGGACAACGCCGCCGCGTAGTTCGGCTCGTCAGCGATTTCCTTGACCAGTTCGCTGTGCAGCACGTTGTCGTTTTCGTCCAGCACCACCACCGCGCGCGCGGTCAGGCCTTTGAGCGGGCCGTCAGCAATCGCCACGCCGTACTGCTCGATGAACTCGGCGCCGCGCAGGGTCGACAGGTTCTTGACGTTTTCCAGGCCTTCAGCGCCGCAGAAGCGTGCCTGGGCGAACGGCAGGTCAGCCGAGATGCACAGCACAACGGTGTTGGCCACGTCATTGGCCTGGGCATTGAACGTGCGCACCGAGGTGGCGCAGGTCGGGGTGTCGATGCTTGGGAAGATGTTCAGCACTTTGCGCTTGCCGGCGAAGTTCGCCAGGGTCACATCGGACAGATCGCCTGCAACCAGGGAAAAGGCTGGCGCCTTGGAACCGGCTTGAGGCAGTTGGCCGTTGACTTGAACCGGGTTGCCTTTGAGGGTGACTTGAGCCATGAACGGAGTCCTTTATATGCAGTGATAGGGAACAGTCGTAAAGCGTTGTGAAGCGCAGGAAGTTAACCACGAATGTGCCGGTGAGCCTACCCCGGCGCGCTGTCAGACGATTCCTGATACTGGCAGCGAAATACTCCCCCTGGAACTGACGCGACCTGCGGTCTCTCCATCGGCAGTGACCCTGCGACCCACCCCGCACGCACAGCGTTCCCTAGCAGTTCTGCTAGTAGACAACGCTGGCGCCGACGCCCAACCTGAAGGCCCGTGATCATGAGCACACAGGATGTCGCGCCATGCATTCAGACCGTGGCTTCGTACTCTGCTACTACCGTTACGACCCGCTGGACCGGCTTGTCGGCACCTCACCGTCCGGGCATTCACCGGTGCAACGTTTTTACTGCAAGACCCGACTGGCCACGGAAATCCAAGGGCTGCTGCGACACTCGATTGTTCAGCACGACGACCAGTTGCTGGCGCAACAGCGGCGCAACGGGGAGCAGGTAGCGGCCACATTACTGGCCACCGATCAGCAGCGTTCGGTGCTGCATGCACTCAACACCGGCGCGCGTCATCCCATCGCCTACTCACCCTATGGTCATCACCCCGCCGACAGTGGATTGCTGAGCCTACTGGGGTTCAATGGTGAACGGCGGGATCCGGTGACCGGGCACTATTTGTTGGGCAATGGTTATCGGGCGTTTAATCCGGTGTTGATGCGATTTAATAGCCCGGACAATTGGAGTCCATTTGGAGGCGGAGGATCGAATGCTTACTCATACTGTTCATACAACCCTATAAATTTACAAGATCCCTCAGGGCATGCCCCTGCATCTTTGCTAGCTTACTTCTACAAATATTTTCCAATGCCACACCCATCAACACCAACGACTAACAACAACACTGGACTGCTGGCACTTGTAAAAAATATTCAACCAGATCATGCCAGAGAAATGTTTAAAAAAACCATCCTACACATGAGCAACCCACTCTTTCCAGCACAACAAACAAAATTGATAACCGATGCAGAAAATCTGCTTAACAGTAAAAGCCTCAACTATTCGCTGTCTCCTGGCAGGATGCAAAGCCCAGAAAACTCAAGCACCCGCTTCAACTACTTCAATGACAACGCAGAGACATTTCAATTCAAAGGGGGCATCCCCCAAGTAGGGGAGCCATTTTTACTACCAAATGCTGGAGGCACTTATCTGTACACCGAGCACTTCGACAGCGCGGTAAGCCATTACGCCTATCAAATGTTGTCATCGACAGATAAAACCATTAAAAAAACCAATCTCATCAATCTTCATCAGAGTGTACTTAATCGAGCAGAATACATCACCAAACACACGAAAGAACTGAATGTTTTACGTATCCGCCGCCCAAGATCCAGATCGCCCATTTGATACTGATTAGACTACGACCTCATCAATGAATTAAGCAACCGCACGATATTTCGATGCCGCGCCTCAATTATCCTGAGCATGTAGCCATTCATCACTTCCACTCCACCAGCGCCCCATCAATGGCAGCAAAAGTCACCCAATCGGTACAGCGTCCCATCCTCCCCAACCTCAACCCAATGCTCATGACGAAATACCCACATCGGCCCCTTGAGCATTGCATCGATGACATGACGGTCGCAGCCCCCTCGAGCGGCCACCGCCCAGTCGACCGATTTCAAGCCAAACATCCCGCGCAGCCATCGAAACGCGTACCTAGCGGTGTGTATCACGCGCTGAAGATCAATATCCCCCCAAAGGATGATTCGCCCTGGGAAAGTCTTCAGAAAATGGCGACCCTCAAGGCAGAAATCCCGGACCTCGTCGGGTGTACGCCCTTTGGCCTGGGTCGTGATTTCCATTACCGGCATCAGCGCCAACCTTCCATTGAATCAGCGTCCACGGGCCCGCCCCAACCATTAAGGCATTACCGTAATTTCAAAACCTAACCCAATGATTCAAATGAATTTCATTGGAAACATTTAGGTGAACTGCGACACATATTGAAATATTCAATGACGACGAGCGGTCGTTACCGTGTTTAATGCTAACTTAACCCGCTGCGTCCTACGGCTCTCCAGAATAAATACTACAAAGCAATCGACCATCAAGCACTGAAGCGATGATCGAGCCACCAGGGATACGAGGGAACGATGTCAAAGGGAATGTCACGCAAGGTCCTGCTGCTGGCCACCACACTGCTGCCTGCCGCTGGCGCGTTGGCGGATAACGCCGAGACGGCGAACAAGAGTAACAACCCGTTGAGCCTGGCCCCCGGCCTCAACCTCCAGGATTACTACACCCCCAGCCTGTACGACACCAACGCCCACACCAATGACGCCTTGTTGCGGGGCGCCCTGCCGATGGCCGCCAACGACGTTATCCCTGTCCCCCAGTTGCTGCGTGTCACCCTGCCGATCAGCACCCGTCCCGATCCGCGCAACGGCTACAGCACGGGCATGGGTGACCTGAACCTGTTCGATATCTTCCTGCTCAAGACCGAAGGCGTACAACTGGGTATCGGCCCGCAACTCACCGCGCCCACCGCTGAACAGGATGAGCTGGGTACCGGCAAATGGCAGGCCGGCCTGGCCGCCGTGGCCATCGACGCCTCGCCACGAGGCCTGCTCGGCGCGCTGGTGCAGTACCAGAGCTCGTTCGCCGGCGATCACGACCGTGAACACGTTGAAACCGCGACCCTGCAGCCATTCTTCATGCACAACCTGCCCAAGGGCTGGTACTTGCGTTCGACCGGCATCTGGACCTTCGACTTGAAGAACGACACCCATTACATCCCCATCGGTTTCGGTGGGGGCAAGGCGTGGAAGTCCGGCAGCAATATCCTCAATGCGTTCCTCGAACCGCAGTGGACGGTCGCGCGCAAGGGCGACGGCCTGCCGCAGTTCACCCTGTTCGCCGGTATCAACGTCACGTTTGGCAAATAACATCCGCTACGTGCTTAGCCATAGGACTGTGCAATGACTCTCGTAAAACCGACCCGCCTGCTGCTCGCCGGCCTGACCCTGCTACTGAGCGCCGGCGCCTGGGCCGATTTCAGCGCCAGCCCGGAACAAGCACGGGGCATTGCCAAGGAGGCCTATCTGTATGGCTTCCCGGTGGTGGAGATGTACAAAACGTTATACGCACAGGCCGTGGACAAGGGCGGGCCGAACTTCAAGGCACCGTTCAACCGTATCGGCAATACCGCCCGGGTGTTCACCCCCAAGGACACGGCGATCATCACGCCTAACTCGGACACCCCCTACTCGTTCGTGTGGATGGACCTGCGCGCCGAACCACTCGTCCTGACCCTGCCTGAGATCGCCGAGGAGCGTTACTACTCGGTCCAGTTGATCGACCTCTACACCCAGAACTTCGCCTACCTGGGCACCCGCAGCACCGGCAACCGTGGCGGCCACTTCATGGTCGTCGGCCCGGACTGGAAAGGTCAGCAGCCAGTCGATATCGACCGCGTGGTGCGCAGCGAGAGCAACATCGCCTATGCGCTGTACCGCACGCAGCTGTTCGATGAAAAGGACCTGGAAAAGGTCAGGAAAATCCAGAACGGCTACAAGGTCCAGCCCCTGAGCCAGTACCTCAAGCAACCGACCCCGGTCGCCCCGGCGAAAATCAGCTGGCCAAAACCGACCGCCAGCATGACGGACGGCCCTGAGCTGTTCCGCTACCTGAACTTCATGCTCGCCTTTGCCCCGGCACAGGACTCCGAGAAAGACCTGCTGGCACGTTTCGCTACCATCGGCATCGTTGCCGGCCAGCCGTTCGACCTCAAGGCCCTCACCACCGAACAACGCAAGGCGCTGGAAGACGGCATCAGCGATGCCAAGGCCGAGTTCGCTGCCTTCAAGAAAGACAAGGTCGATACCCATCAGGTCACCAGTGGCGACTTCTTCGGCACCCGCGATCACCTGAACAACAACTACCTGTACCGCTTCGCCGGCGCCAACATGGGGATTTTTGGCAACTCCGCCGATGAAGCCGCCTACATGGGTTACTTCGTGGACAACGCAGGCAAGCCGGTCAATGGCGCGAAGCACAGCTACACCCTGCATTTTGCCAAGGACCAGCTGCCACCGGCCGACGCCTTCTGGTCGCTGACCATGTACGACGCCAAGACCAAGCTGCTGGTGGCCAACCACTCCAAACGCTACCTGATCAACTCGCGCATGCTGCCCACCCTCCAGCGCGATGCCGATGGCGGCGTGACGCTCTATCTGCAGCATTCCGAGCCACTCAAGGATCAGCGCAGCAACTGGCTGCCGGCCCCCCACGGCCCCTTCTATGCGGTCTTGCGCCTATACCTGCCCAAGCCTGAAGTCGCCAACGGCCAGTGGAAGCTGCCGGCGTTGACCCCTATCAACTGATCACCGCGGCCCGGCCGAACCATATAAAGCAAGGAGCAACACCATGGGTTCATCGACAACACTGGGGCGTGTCGCCGCCGCCACACTGACGCTGACGCCACTGCTCGGTTTCGCCGACAACGCCCGGGACTGGCAGAACCTGCCAACCGACCTGAACATGGTTTTCGGCTACTACAACCGGATCGATTCCAACACCCCGATCGACACCGCGCTGCCGATCGACGGCCTGTCGGTCAACGCCGACCTGTACATCGCCCGTTTCGCCCGCTCGTTCTCCGTCGACGGGCGCAACAGCGCGATCCAGGTCCTGCAGCCCTACGCGGATATTTCAGCCTCCTTCGACAACGCCGAGTTCTTCAAGGGCACCAAGCACAACGGCGGCATGGCCGATACCCAGTTCGTCCTGGTGCACAACCTGTTTGGCGGCCCGGCCCTGACCCAGGAAGAGTTCGCCAACTGGACCCCGGAAACCTTCGTCACCGGCGCCCTGTGGGTCACCGCGCCCACCGGCGACTACGACAAGGACCGGGTGATCAACATCGGTTCCAACCGCTGGGCCTTCAAGCCGGAAATCGCCTTTGGCACGCCCATTGGCCCGACCTGGCTGGAGATCAACGGTTATGTGTCGATGTTCACTGACAACGACGACTACCAAGGCGACGGCACCCTTGAGCAAAAAGCCTTGTACGCCGTCGAAGGTCACTACAGCTACACGTTCAACCGCGCCCTCTGGGCTTCGCTGGACGCCACTTACAGCCGGGGCGGCGAAACCCGGATCAATGGCGACTGGCAAGACAACAAACAGGAAAACGGCCTGCTGGGCGCCAGCATGGGCTTCATGCTCTCGCCGCAGTTCGGTGGTTTGATCGCCTACACCGACACCGTTGCCGAACGCACCGGCTCGCCAGATGTGAACACCTGGACCCTGCGCTTGCAGTACGCCTGGTAATCCGGACATTCACGCGGATGATCTTGTTAGCAAGTGCCGGAACTTGCGCCTATGGTTTATCCCGGTGAATCCGTCGTTGGTGTTTTAACCCGATCACGCAAAGGACCGCCCCATGACAGCACTCACTGACATCAACGCCTTGCAAGCCAGCATTGCCGAGGCGGTACTTGGCCAGGACCAGGTCATTCGCCAGATCATGCTCGGCCTGCTGGCCAACGGACACCTGCTGCTCGAAAGCCTCCCGGGGCTGGCCAAGACCCGCACCGTAAAGGCGCTGGCCAAGCACCTGGACGCGAAGATGAGCCGGATCCAGTTCACCCCCGACTTGCTGCCGTCGGACATTACCGGCGCCGAAGTGCTGCATCAGGTGGACGGACAGAATCAGATCCAGTTCCAGCCAGGCCCGTTGTTCGGCAACCTGATCCTCGCCGACGAAATCAACCGCGCCCCGGCCAAGGTCCAGGCTGCCCTGCTGGAAGCCATGGAAGAGCGGCAGATCACCGTCGCTGGCAACAGTCATGGGTTGCCGGAGCTGTTTATCGTGGTCGCGACCCAGAACCCCATCGAGCAGGAAGGCACCTACCCGTTGCCGGAAGCCCAGATGGACCGTTTCCTGATGAAGGTACTGCTCGGTTACCCGAGCGCCGACAACGAAAGCCAGGTGTTGCGCCTGTTGCGCGAAGAAGAACAGGCCCTGGGCGCCAGGACCGCTGCGGTACAGGGGTTTGCCCTGAGCCAGGAGGTGATCTTTGCCGCACGCCGCGAAGTCAGTGCCATCAGCGTCTCACCGGCCATCGACCGTTACCTGATCGACCTGATCAATGCCACCCGCCATCCCGCCGACCATGATGCCGACCTCGGCCGCTGGATTGCCATCGGCGCCAGCCCCCGGGGCGGCATCGGCCTGGACCGCTGTGCCCGGGCCGACGCCTGGCTGCAGGGGCAAGACTTCGTCACGCCGGACAACGTCCGCGCCGTAGTGCACCCGGTACTGCGCCATCGCTTGCAATTGAGCTACGACGCGGTGGCCGACGGCGTCACCGCCGACCAGGTGCTTGACCGCCTGCTCGACACCGTCGCGATCCCGGCCTGAGGGTTGAGCGATGAATACACAGGAACTGGACGGCCTGGTGTATGTGTCTCTGGCGCAATTGATGGCGCTGGCGTTCAAGGCCCATGACCTGAGTTTTCTCGCCCGCCACCCCCGGGGCAGTATCCTCGCCGGCAATCATGCTTCGCGGTTGCGCGGGCGCGGCTTGAATTTCGATGAACTGCGCCGCTACCAGCCTGGCGATGATTTGCGTCATCTGGACTGGCGTGCGTCCCTGCGCACCGGCAAACCGGTGGTCCGCACCTTTACCGAGGAACGGGACCGCCCGGCGTTGATTCTCGTGGACCAGCGCATGTCGATGTTCTTTGGCTCGCAGCGCAGCTTCAAGTCAGCGCTTGCCGCCGAACTCGGCGCCCTGGCGGCCTGGATGGTGTTCAACGCTGGCGACAGGGTCGGTGGCCTGGTGTTCAACGACCAGCGTATCGACAGCGTCGCCCCGCTGCGCAGCCGCAAGCGCGTCGAGGCGCTGTGCAGCCGCATCGCCCGGCAGAATCAGGAACTGAGCGCACGCAACCCCGACCGTGAAGACGAAGATCAACTCGACAAGGTCCTGCAGCAATGCCTGGCATTGGCCGGTCACGATCACCTGATCTGCATCATCAGCGACTTCGCCGGCGCGGGCCCGCGCACCCTGCAACTGATGCGCCAGCTCAGTGCCCACAACGACGTGATCGCCATGCAGATCTACGACCCAATGGCGCTGAACCTGCCCAAGAACGGTCGCCTGTTGGTGACTCAAGGCCAATTGCAGGTCGAACTGGCCGTGGAACAGCGTCAGGTCCATCAGCCTTTGGGGGACTTTCTCAGCGGCCGCCTCAAGGACGTCGCGACCCTGCTGCGTCGCAGCCAGGTGCCACTGATGATGTTCAGCACCGCCACCGACGCTCAGGAACAACTGCGCACCGAACTGGGTAAGCTCGGTGGCGTCCGCCAATGACCGCCCAAATTCCGAGTATCGATCAACTCACCGAACTGGGCTTGCCAGCACCCGTCAGCTACCTGCCGCAGACCTGGGGTTTGTGGGCGTTGCTCGGGCTGGTGCTGTCCGGTTTGCTGGTATGGGCCGCACGTCGCTACTGGCAATGGCGCCGTGACCGATACCGGCGTGAGGCGCTGGTACGCCTGACCGAGCTTGAACGCAGCAATGACACGCTCGAGGCCTTGCGTGAGCTGCCAGAGCTACTCAAACGCGTGGCCCTTTCCATGCCTGCTAGCGCCTCCGGCGATTGGCACACAAGCCCTGTGGGAGCGGGTGCGCTGTCCGGCGAGGACTGGCAGGTGTTTCTGGTGAAGCACAGCCCAACCGCCCTGCCCGCCGACTTCAGCCGGCAACTGGCAACCCTGGCCTACGCACCAGATGCCGTGCTGCATACGCTGCCGGTCGAACAGCGCCAGCAACTGTTCAGCACCTGCAAACACTGGGTGGAGCATCACCATGTGGCAGTTTGATTATCCCTGGCTGCTGATCCTGCTCCCGGCGATCTGGCTGGGCTATCGCTACTTGCCTGACTATCGCGAAGCGCGCAGTGCGGTACGCGTGCCGTTTTTCGGCGCCATGAGCCGCGCCGTCGGCCAGGTCCCGAGCCAGGCCGGCACTCGCGGCAACCGCTGGCAGTTGCTGCTCAACGGGCTGGTCTGGGCCCTGCTGGTCGCCGCCGCTGCGCGCCCGGTGCTGGTGGAAAAACCCATCGAGCGCCAGCAACCGGTGCGCGACCTGATGCTGGCGATCGACATTTCCCAATCCATGGAAACCACCGACTACACCGACGCCAACGGGCAGAAGATCAATCGCCTGGCGGCGGTCAAGGAAGTGGTCCACGGCTTTATCGACCGGCGCAAGGAAGACCGCCTCGGCCTGATCGTGTTTGGCAGCGGTGCCTACCCACAAGCACCGTTGACCCTGGACCATGCCAGCCTGTCGCTGCTACTGGACGACACCAGCATCGGCATGGCCGGGCCCAACACCGCCATCGGCGATGCCATTGGCCTGGCCCTGAAGATGCTCGACCAGGCCCATGAGCCGGAGAAAGTGCTGATCCTGCTCACCGACGGCAACGACACCAGCAGCGCGATCACCCCGGACCACGCCGCCAGCATGGCGGCCGCCAGAGGGGTGGTGATTCACACCATCGGCATCGGCGATCCCGACGCCAGCGGCGAAGCCAAGGTCAACCTGCAGGGCTTGCAACAGATCGCCACGGCCACCGGCGGCCGGTTCTTCCGCGCCGAAGACCGGCAGGCGCTGGATCAGGTCTACGAAACGCTGGACAAGATCACCCCGCACCAGGTGAAGACCTTCAGCCACCAGCCCAAGCGCGACCTGTTCTGGCTCCCCCTGGGCGCGGCCATCGGCCTGTTGGCCCTGTACCACGTGCTCGCCCTGCTCCGGCCACGCCTGGGTAGCACCCGTCAACGGCAGGAGGCCTGAGATGGAGATCAACCTCGGCGACTTCCACTTCCTGCGCCCGGCCTGGTTACTGCTGGCGCTGTTCGGTGCGCTGCTGCCCCTGCTGTGGCGCCGTAGCCGCGACCTGCAACGGCGGCTGCGCGGCAACATTGCCCCACACTTGCTGCCCCATCTGCTGATCACCCCTGACGACCCCCATCGCCTGCGCCCGGTACACCTGGTCTGTGCCCTGCTGGTGCTGGGTGCCATCGCCGCTGCCGGGCCAACCTGGGAGCAGGATCGACCGGACTTCCTGGAGAACCGCGCGCCCTTGATCATCGCGTTCGACCTGTCGCCGTCGATGGATGCCAGCGACGTGCCGCCCACGCGCCTGGAGGCCGCCAAACACAAGGTGCACGACCTGATCCAGCGGCGCAGCGGCGCCCGCACCGGCCTGATCGCCTACGCCGGCAGCGCCCACCTGGTGCTGCCACCGACCGACGACCCGGCGCTGCTCGACACCTTCATCCAGGCCCTCGGTACGGGCCTGATCGACAAGCCGGGGAAAAACGTCGGAGCCGTCATCGATCAGGCCAAGCGCTTGCTGGCCGCCGAGAAAGCCCCCGGCACCCTGCTGCTGATCACCGACGGTGCCGATACGACACAGCTGGCAGGGCTCAACAAGCAGCTGGACGGTAGTCAACTGCAAGTGCTGATTCTGGCACTGGGCAGTACCGACGGTGGGGTGATCAAGGACGCCAGCGGCCAACCGCGCACCGACCGCAACGGTCGTCCGGTGCTGGGCAGCTTCGATCCAGCGGCGCTCAAACAACTGGCCTCGGCCACCGATGCACCGCTGGGCAGCCTGACCCTCAACGACGACGACCTGGACTGGATCGAACTGCATGCCCAGCAACACTTCCAGAGCGCCAGCGCCGAACAGCGTGAATTGCACTGGAAAGATGCCGGCTACTGGCTGTGCTGGCCCCTGCTGTTGCTGGCCTTTTTCAGTGTGCGTCGGGGCTGGAGCCTGAACTGGATGGCCGCGCTGCTGCTCGGCCTGGGCTTTGCACTGCAACCGGCACCGGCCCGCGCCAACGCCTTGACCGACGCCTTCTTTACCGCCGACCAACAAGGCCGCTGGGCGTTCGAGCACCAGCACTTCCCTGCCGCGGCCGCGTTGTTCCACGATCCGTACTGGAAAGGCATTGCCGCCTACAACGCCGCCGACTATGACCTGGCACTGGCCAGCTTCGCCCGGCTCGACACCCCCCAGGCGTACTTTTATCTGGGCAACATTTACGTGCGCCGCTTCAAATTCGACCAGGCCATCGAGGCCTACACCCAGGCGCTCAAGCTGCAACCGCAGTTCCCGCAAGCGTCCGCCAACCTGGCGTTGGCCAAGGCCCTGCAAAAAGACACCGAGAGCGCCGAACAAAACACGCCCGAGGTCAAACCCGACGAGGTGAAATACGACAAACCCTCGGGCAAGGGCCAGAGCAAAGCGGTCGAGACCCAGCAAGCCACCTCGGATGAACTCTGGTTGCAGAACCTGACCACCTCGCCCGCCAAATTCCTGCGGCAGAAGTTCAGCCTGCAGGACCAGCGCGCGGCTCAAGCCGGGAGCCCGCCATGAGAATCAGTTTGCTGGCCTGCTGCCTGCTGTCGGTCAGCGCCTTCGCCGCCGAACCGCAACTGCGTGTGCAAACCCGGCTAGTGCCCGCCGAGCAGGTGATGGTCGGTTCGGTGGTGCAGTTGCAGGTCGATGTGCTGACCGACAGCTGGTTTACCAGTGCTCCCACCCTGCCCGACCTCAAGCTGGCGGGTGCGCTGGTCATGCCGCCCAGCGGTGAAGCCCAGCACACCACGCAAACCCTGGACGGCACACCGTTCTTTGGCATGCGCTACAGCTACCTGATCACCCCGAACCAGGCTGCAGCGTTCGACATCCCCGCCCTGACCGTACAGGCCACGCCAGGCCAGGCCAGCGGTGTGCTGACCGCCCAAGGCCAGCCCCAACACTTCACGGCGCAACAACCGCCGGGGTTCCAGCCAGGTGAACCGGTGCTGGTGGCCCAGGGCGTGCGCTTCACGCAAGTGATCAGCCAATCCGCGACACCGCTGAAAGTCGGTGACACCGTCACCCGCCAACTCACCCTGCAAGCCGATGGCGCGCTGGCGATGGCTTTGCCAGCCCCGGCGCTGGTCGAGGTCGATGGCCTGAGCCGGTACCCGAAAACCCCGCAGATCCGCAACCTGGACGACGGCCGTGGCAACCACAACGCAGGACAGCGTATCGACAGCGCGACCTATCTGATCGACAAACAAGGCCGCCACAGCCTGCCGGCCATCGAGCTGCGCTGGTGGGATACCGGCACCCGCCAGGCCCGCACCGTCCAAGTGCCGGCCGTCACCTTTGACTCTGCGGCCAATGGCCGTTCTCAACCGGTGTTCTCCATCGCCGAGGATCTCAGGCAACTGGGCCAGAGGAGTCGCGTGCATCTGTCTCGGCACTGGCTGGTATTGACCGGGGTGCTGCTGTTGGTTGCGGGCCTTGGTTACCTGGTCAAGCCGTGGTGCCGGCGTGCCTGGCGCGCCCTGCAAGCCCGTCGTCAGGCGCGGCACGCCGCCTGGCTGGCGTCCGCCGACTACGCCTGGAGACAGATTCCCCGGCAACTGGAGGGGCAACCGCCACAACTGAGCGCGCTGTACCTGTGGGCCCGGCGCACCCGGCCGGGTTGGCGGATCAGCGGACTCGGGGCAAACGTGCAGGCCCTGCTACGTGGTTGCTACGGGCAGCAGCAGGGCCAGCGGACGGCGTTGTCCCACTTCAAGCAATCCTTGTCTACGCTGCAAGCTCAAGCCGCGCCGAGAAACGATACGCAATCATCGGCCTTGCGCCCTCTTAACCCGAGTCACGGGAAGGACTTGTCATGACATACCTGACTTCACTGCGTCAGTTCCACGGGATGAAACTGTTGCTGACCCTGGCCCTGACCCTGCCGCTGCTGGTCCAGGCCGCCGAGCCCCTGCCCTCGTGGAACGATGGCCCCTCGAAAAAAAGCATCATCGAGTTTGTCCAGGCGGTGACCACCGAGGGCTCCCGGGACTACGTCAAGCCTGCTGAACGCATTGCCGTGTTCGACAACGACGGCACGCTGTGGAGTGAGCAACCGATGTACTTCCAGGTGCTGTTCGCCCTGGAGGAAGTCAAGCGCATGGCGCCCCAGCACCCGGAATGGAAAACTGAGCAACCCTTCCAGGCCGTACTGGAAAACGACCACAAGGCCCTGGCCGAGAGTGGCATGGACGGTTTGATGAAGATCATTGGCGCGACCCACACCGGGATCACCACCGCGGCCTTCATGGACAACGCGAAAACCTGGCTGAGCCAGGCCCGCCACCCGAAAACCGGCAAGCCCTACACCGAGATGATTTATCAGCCGATGCTGGAAATGCTCGATTACCTGCGCAGCCAGGACTTCAAGACCTACATCGTGTCCGGCGGTGAAGTCGAGTTCATGCGCGCCTTTGCCGAGCAGGTCTATGGCATCCCGCCGGAGCAAGTAATCGGTACCACCTTTGTCACCCAATTCCAGCTAAAAGACGGCGATGCATCGATCCTGCGCCTGCCCAAGCTTGCGCATAACGACGACGGCCCGGGCAAGCCGGAAAGCATCCAGGCGGTGATCGGTCGTCGACCGATCCTGGCCTTCGGCAACTCGGACGGCGACCTGCAAATGCTCCAGTGGACCGCCGCCGGGCCCGGCAAGCGCTTCATGGGGCTGGTGCATCACACCGATGCAAAGCGTGAATGGGCCTACGACCGGGAGTCGAAGATCGGTCGTCTGGACAAGGCCCTGGACGAAGCCAACACACGCAAGTGGACGGTCGTTGACATGACCTCCGAGTGGCGCCGGATCTACCCGTTCGACGCCCCCGCAACCGAGCAAAAAAAGTAAAAGACGTATCGCAGGACTGCAATAAACGTTGGTCGCACAACAAGAACGCGACTCCAGTCAGAAAAAGGAGCAAGTCAGATGACTCGCATACGCAAGTGGCTACCGAAACTCGCCCTGGTGGCGACATCGGTCATGGTGATTTCGGCAACGGCCGGGGCCGCTGAAAAACCCAACATTCTCGTGATTTTCGGCGATGACATCGGCCAGACCAATATCAGCGCCTACTCGATGGGCGTGGTTGGATACAAGACTCCGAACATCGACCGGATTGCCAAGGAAGGCATGATGTTCACCGACTACTACGCGGAGAACAGCTGCACCGCCGGGCGTTCGTCGTTCATCACCGGCCAGACGCCTTTGCGCACCGGTCTGTCGAAAGTCGGCATCCCAGGCGCTCCGGTTGGCCTGCAAAAGCGCGATATCACCATCGCCCAGGCCCTCAAGTCCCAAGGCTATGCCACGGGCCAGTTCGGCAAAAACCACCTGGGCGACCGGGATGAATACCTGCCGACCAACCACGGCTTCGACGAGTTCTTCGGCAACCTGTACCACCTCAATGCCGAAGAGGAACCGGAGCGTCCGTACTGGCCCAAGGACGATGCCGAATTCGTCAAGGCCAACTCGCCACGCGGCGTGATCCACAGCTTCGCCGACGGCAAGATCGAAGACACCGGCGCCTTGAACAGCAAGCGCATGGAAACCATCGACGACGAGACCACCGCGGCGGCCCAGGCGTTCATCGAGAAACAGGCCAAGGCGGACAAGCCGTTCTTCGTCTGGATGAACACCACCCGCATGCACTTGTTCACTCACGTTCGCGAGTCGATGAAGGGCCAGAGCGGCATGCCCGGCAACGACTATGCCGACGGCATGATCGAACATGACAACGATGTGGGCAAACTGCTCAAGACCCTCGATGACCTGAAGATCACCGACAACACCATCGTCGTCTACACCACCGACAACGGCCCGAACCAGTTCTCCTGGCCGGACGCGGCGACCACGCCGTTCCGTAACGAGAAGAACTCCAACTGGGAAGGCGCCTACCGCGTACCGGCGATGGTTCGCTGGCCTGCCAAGATCAAGGCGGGCGAAGTCTCCAACGAGATGTTCTCGGGCCTGGACTGGTTCCCGACGCTGCTGGCCGTCGCCGGTGACAACAGCGTGAAAGAGAAGCTGCTCAAAGGTTGGGCGCCGACCACTGGCGGCACCAACTTCAAGGTGCACCTGGACGGCTACAACCAACTGCCTTACCTGACCGGCCAACAGCCCAAAGGCGAGCGCAAGGAGTTCTACTACTTCAACGACGACGGCATGCTGGTGTCGATGCGCTTTGACAACTGGAAAGCGGTGTTCTGCGAGCAACGCCAACCCGGTGGCTTCAGGGTCTGGAGCGAACCCTTCGTCTGCCTGCGCGTGCCGAAAATCCTCAACCTGCGCATGGACCCGTATGAACGCGCCGACGTGGTTTCCGATCAGTACTACGACTGGTTGACCAAAAACGTCTACCTGGCCGCTGTCGCCACCACGAAATCGGCAAAGTTCCTGGAGACCTTCATCGAGTACCCACCTAGCCAACGCCCGGCCAGCTTCAGCATTGACCAGGTTCGTGCGGCCGTGGATGCAAAAATCGCGGAAAAAATGAAAGCGCAACAAGCGGCACAGTAAGACCTGCAAGACCGCCGCTCGCCCTTCGGGGTGAGCGGCCCTATTCGATCCATCCTGTCGCACACAGCGGTTCAGTGTCTCGAAAACCGGACGCAGAGCGTCCGGGGCGGCGTTACCACGCAGAGCGTGGGAACGATCAAAAGCGTGTTTTTTTTCAGGTTCAGCACAAGGCAGTCCGCAATGTCCTCACGTGTCGCCAGCAAGTCGTCGGCCATACCCGCCCCTCACGCCAGCGCTCCGGCGCTGCTGATCCCCGCCCTGCTGTTGTGTGTCTCCGGCGCAGCGGCGCTGGTGTATCAGGTGCTGTGGATCAAGCAACTGTCGCTGGTGGTTGGCGTGGAGGTCTATGCCATCACCACCGGCATCAGCGCGTTTTTCGCCGGGTTGGCCCTGGGTGGCTGGCTGTTCGGGCGCCTGGCCGACCGCGTGCAGCGCCCGGCTCTGCTCTACGCTGGGCTGGAAGTGCTAGTGGCGCTGCTGGGTGTCGGGGCCACGGTGGGCATGAGCCTGGCGGCCAGCCCGTTTGCCTGGCTGGAGCAGCATATCGGTGTGTTGGCCTGGGTGTTGCCGTTTGCCCTGGTAGGCATGCCGGCGGTGTTGATGGGCGGGACCTTGCCGGTGCTGGTGCGCGCCCTGGCGGCCGATCCCCGGCATCTGGGCAAGGCTGGCGGCCATCTGTATGCGGCGAACACCGCGGGCGCCATCGCCGGGACCTTGCTGACCGGGTTCATACTGATTGCTACCCTTGGCGTGCGTGGCAGCGCGATCGCCGCCGCCATGCTCAACCTGCTGGCCGCCGCCGGGGCCCTGCTGTGGTTCCAGCGCCAGCCGCTGACACCCGTCGAGGGACCGGTTCACGTCACGCAACAAACCGCCCCCGCACGCCTGGCCCTGTGGCTGTATGCGATCGCCGGCGGTGTCGCGCTGGGCTACGAGGTGGTCTGGTCGCAATCTATCGTGCAATTCATGAGTACGCGCACCTACGCGTTCGCCGTCGTGCTGGCGACCTACTTGTGCGGGCTGTTTCTGGGCAGCGTGTGGATGGCCCGTCGCGTTGACCGGGTCCGTGATCCATGGGGGCTGTTCGGTGGGCTGATTGCCGGCGCCGGGTTGCTGGCCTTGCTCGAGGTGGCGCTGCTCGGTCGCTGGCTGATCTACCTGCAAACCCAGGGTGAAGCCGCCGCGCTGGCCCTCGGTGCCAGTGAACTGGGCGCCATGAGCGTACGCTTTGCCGTCGCGGCCCTGAGCATCGTCTTTGCTCCCACCGTGCTGCTGGGGGCCGCCTTTCCCTTGGCATTGCGCCTGAGCGTGGGCCGTGATCGTGTCGGCCAGGACGTCGGTGCCGTCGTGGCCTTCAACACCCTGGGCGGCATTATCGGTGTGATGCTCTGCGGTTTCCTGTTGATACCCTTGCTCGGCCTGGTGCGCACCCTGGGGCTGCTGGCGATCATCGCCGCCGCCGTCGGTTACGTCGCCGTCAGCCGGGGCCATGCCGTGAAGAAAGGCACGCGCCAGGGCGTGATCGCCCTGGGCCTGTTGTCCCTGGCCATCGCGTGGCTGACCCCGGTCGACAAGCTCGCCAGCCTGTTGCCCGGGGCGCGCAATGGCGAACTGGCGTTTTATCAAGAGGGTCGCGGCGGCACGGTGGCGGTGGTCACCCAGGGGCAGCGCGAGCGCAAATTCCAGCGTTTGTACATCCAGGGCGTGTCGAACACCGGCGATGCCATGCCGTCGCTGCGTTACATGCGTATCCAGGCCCTGCTGCCGCTGCTGATCCACAATGGCGAACCGCGTTCGGCCCTGGTGATCGGCTTCGGCACCGGCATCACCGCCGGCGCGCTGCTGCGTTATCCGGGGCTCGAGCATCGTGTGGTGGCTGAACTGCTGCCCTCGGTGGTCAAGGCTGCGCCCCTGTTCAAAGGCAACTTCAACGCCGCCGCCGACCCGGCGCTGGAGGTACGCCTGCGCGATGGTCGCCAGGCATTGCTGCGTAGTGAACAACAGTACGACCTGATCACCCTTGAACCACCGCCGCCTTCGGCCGCGGGCGTGGTCAACCTGTATTCGCGCGACTTCTACGAACTGGCCGCCAGGCGTCTGGAGAAAAACGGCCTGGTCGCCCAATGGCTGCCGCTGCCCACCCAGAACATCGACGACTCACGCGCGCTGGTGCGTAGCTTCCTCGACGTGTTTCCCTATGCCAACGTCTGGACCAGCGAGTTCCACGAAATGCTGCTGGTGGGTTCACTGGAACCGATCGAACTGGACGCCGCGCGCATCAGCGAACGCTATGCCCAAGAGAGCGTGCGCAGCACCTTGCAGGATGTCGGCGTGAGTTCGGCGCCTGCGTTGATGGCCACCTGGGTCACCGACCGTGAGGGTTTGACACAGTTTGCCGGCCAGACCCTGCCCGTCACCGATGACCAGCCACGCATCGAATACGCCCCCTGGGTCCGAGCCAAGGAAATCACCCGTGTATTGCCAGCCCTGTTGGCGCTGCGTCAACCACCGCCGCTGCTTCATGCCGATGCCGCGTTTACCGAGCGAATGAATGCCCATCAACAACGCCTGATGCAGTTCTATCGCGCCAGCCTGCACGCCTACGACGGCGACCGCGAGGCCTGGGCCAGGGATATTCGTGAGGTGATGCGAGGGGATGGCGCCAACCCGTACTACCGGTGGTTTGTCGGGGAGTGAGGGGATGCCGGACACCTGCTCCGTGGCGAGGGAGCTTGCTCGCGCTGGGCTGCACAGCAGCCCCAAAACCGGACACCAAGGTCTTTCTGACAGACCACAATTGCCTTCTCAGGGCCGCTACGCAGCCCAGCGGGAGCAAGCTCC
>NZ_JBYTBK010000005.1:219109-222665 GCF_058789115.1 Pseudomonas sp. FW300-N1A1
GGTCATCGCAAAACCCGGGATACCGGACCCGTGGCGAGCGAGCTTGCTCGCGCTGGGCTGCACAGCAGCCCCAAGACCGGTCACCAAGGTCTTTCTGACAGACCGCAATCGCCTCGTCAGGGCGCGCTGCGCGCGCCACGAGGACAGTATTCACCCTTGAATGAGCGGCTTTACTGCATACGTGGACAATGTGGGAGCGGGCTTGCCCGGGAAGCTTTTACTGGGCCTTGAGCTTCACGTAAGACTGGTTCAAGTCATGGGCCCAACCATCCATGACGTTTTTCACATCGTTGGCCGTCATGACTTGCGAATCATTTTCCAGGGACTTGCCGGTGCCTTTGCGCACGACTTCGGCGATGACCTTGTTGTTGCCGCCATCGAGGAACACGGCTTCGGTGGCCAGGTCGGTTTCCTGATCGCGGATACCGGTCGCGGTGCTGACGGCAGCCGCCACCAGTGCAATCGGAATGATTTCGTAAGGCTTCAGGCCTTCGGTGCTGCTGCTGACGCCGGTGATGGCCGCACGCACCACGACCACGCCCGGACCTGGCGCGTTAGCCAACGGCAAAGACTTGGCCAGTTCACGCCTCAGCGCCTGGTCGTAGTAACCAGTAATACCCGACAGTGTGGTCTGAGGGATTTTTTCCGTCGGCTTTGGCAGCGGGTAGAACTGGGTGGGCTCGATGTAAACGCTGGTGTATTGACTGATGTCGAGCTTAGGGTCGACCCAGCGCATCACGTCCACACCCGAAGGCGACTTGGCCTCCTTGAGCTGACTGTAGTCCTTGAGAAAGCCGGAATAATCCTCAGGCTTGGTGATAGTGCTCGAACACCCCACCATTCCCAGGGAGGCGATGCACAGTGTGCTCATCATGAGGGCAAGCTTCATACTGTAACTCCTGTTATAGGGACGACAACGGTAAAGCGAAATGGACTAACAGGTACAGGCAAAAGTTAAATCATTTGCAGTACCGGACTCTGAAAATTCACCCAAGGCTGCAAGCGCCATCACAACCGTCATTTGACAGACGGACGCCGTGGGGCAAAGCTGCACCCAGCTAAAAAAAGCGCGCCGGTATGGCCAACGCATCTGGACCACGGAAGTCGTAATGCCCAAGCATAAAAATAAAGCGATAAACCCTGACCCTGATTCGCCCCCACCCCTGATTTCCCGCTACCTGTTCCCGGTGACCGCCACCGCGCTGTTGCTGGTCATGGCCGGGCTTGGCTGGTTCCTGCTGGCCGGCCAATCGACGCCGCCGCCCTATGTGGCGCCCAGCATCGCCAATGCCCCCGCTGCGCAGGCACCACCCGCCCCTGCACCGCCGGCCACCCTGGTCGACGAACAGCAATGCCAGGGATGCCACACTGAACAGGTCAAGGACTGGCAAGGCTCCCACCACCAACTGGCGATGCAGGTGGCCGATGCCGGGACCGTTCTGGCCAACTTCGACAACAGCACGTTCAAGGGTGAAAAAGAGACCACGCGGTTCTTTCGCAAGGACGACGGTTTCTGGGTCAACACGCCCGGGGCCGACGGCCGGAACGCTGACTTCAAGGTGGCCTACACCTTCGGCATCGCGCCGCTGCAGCAGTACCTGATCGAGGTCGGCGAAGGTCGCCTGCAAGCCTTGGGCGTGGCCTGGGATACCGAGAAAACCCGCTGGTTTCACCTCTACCCGGGCCAGGGTGTGAACTTCAAGAACCCGCTGCACTGGAGCAAGCCGAACCAGAACGCCAACTTCATGTGCGTGGAATGCCACACCACCGGCTACAAGCGTAACTTCGATGCGGCCAGCAACACCTTTGCCAGCCAGTGGAACAGCCTGGGGGTGGGTTGCCAGGCGTGCCACGGCCCGGCGTCGAATCACCTTGAATGGGCCGGCAAGAAAAGCGACCTGATCCATGCAGGCTTTGCCGTGGACCTCAAGGACAAGAACGCCACCACCGAGATCGAAACCTGCGCCCGTTGCCATGCCCGCCGAGCCCCCTTGGGCGACGGCTACACCGTCGGCAAGCGCTTGATGGATGACTACCTGCCCAGCGTACTGACCCGCGAGCTGTACGCGCTGGATGGCAAGATCAAGGATGAAGTGTTCGAGCACGGCTCATTCCTGCAAAGCAAGATGGCCGACAAGGGCGTGCGTTGCAGCAATTGCCACAACCCCCACAGCACCGAACTCAAGGCCCAGGGCAACGGCGTCTGCCTGCAATGCCACAACACCGCGGGCAAAACCACGGTCGCCGGGGTCGACGGCAAAGGCCTGCAAGCCAAAAACTACGACTCGCCTGAGCACCATCGGCATGTCGCCGGCCAACCGGGATCCCAGTGCGTGGATTGCCACATGCCCGGCAAGTTCTACATGGGCAATGACTTTCGGCATGACCACAGCTTCAGCCTGCCCAACCCTGTACGCGCCCAGCAGTTGGGCACGCCCGACGCCTGCCTGACGTGCCACCAGGGCAAGGCCGGCGACAAGGTCACCGAGCAGTTCAAGCTGTGGAGTGCCAACCCCGTGGCCCAGGCGCCGCGCTATGACGAAAGCCTGTGGCAGGTGCGTACCGGCCAGCCCGGTGCCGCGCAAGCACTGTACGAGCAGTTGCAGCGCAGTAACCTGCCGGCCATTCAACGGGCAACCTTGCTGGCGGAACTGGCGCTGTATCCGAGCGAGCAGGCGTTGAAGCTGGCGAGCAAGGACCTAGGCAACCACGACCCGCAGGTTCGCGAGAGTGCCATTCACGCGGTCAGCGCCTTCCTTCCCCCCGCCGAACGCGTGGCGTTGTTCACGCCGTTTTTGAGCGATCCGGTCAAGGCGATCCGCATTGCCGCCGCCCGGGATTTGCTGAGCGTGGCCAACACATTGGGTGCCGCTCAGAAGCAATGGAAGGCGGCCATCGATGAGTATGAGCAGGTTCAATTGAGCCTGGCCGAACGCGCCGAAGCCAACCTCAACCTGGCGATGCTCTTCCAGGCCAGTGGACGCAGTGCCGAGGTCGAACCACGGTTGCGGGCGGCCCTGCAGCGCGACCCGGACTTCTTCCCGGCATTGGTGACACTGGTGCAATGGCTGGAGTCACGCGGGCGCAAGGAGGAGGCGCAGGCGTTGCTGGCCACGGGCCTGAAGGAGCACCCAGATGCCGCACTGCTCCAGCACACCCAAGGCCTGGCACTGATTCGTGCGGGCAAGACCGCCCAGGCCATGCCGGCCCTGCGCAATGCCGCGCGCCTGGAGCCGCTGAATGCACAGTACGGTTATGTCCTGGCCGTGGCCCTGTACGAGGGTGGCAAGATCGATGAAGCGTGCGCCCTGCTGGAAAAACTGGTCAAACAGCAACCGGCCAACCGCAATGCACGGTTGTCGCTGATCCAGTACTACCTGGACAACGGCCAGGAACCCAAGGCCCAGGTCTTGCTGCAAGGCTGGAAGCAGCTGAATCCGCAGGATCCGGCGCTCAAGTGAGCGCCAAACCCTGTCCCGGTGGCGAGCGAGCTTGCTCGCGCTGGGCTGTGCAACAGCCCCAAAATCGGCCAACGCGTTTTGTCTGAAAGCCTGCA
>NZ_JBYTBK010000006.1:0-181433 GCF_058789115.1 Pseudomonas sp. FW300-N1A1
TCTCCCACGGTCTGTACTGGCTAGAGTCAGATGCTGGCTTTTAGTCCCACCACCCCTACAAGTCTAAACATACAAGCTGGCTTGCCAGTGAACGGAGGGCGGCCGTTACGCCGACGTCGCGGGCATACCCGCTCCCACAAAGTCCGCATGAGCAGTAAAACCGCTTAATCAAGCGTGAACGCTGTCCCTGTGGCGAGCGAGCTTGCTCGCTCGCCACAGGAGTTGCGTTCGGCGCTCCTTCGTGTGGCGAGAACCGGCCATGTGATCAAGGCAGTTTGCGGGCTGCGCGCGTTACAACCACCCCGAGCGCTTGAAGCTGGCCCATAACCCGACACAGCCGACGGTGATGAACGCCAGCACCCCGAAGTAGCCGTAGTGCAGTTTCAGCTCCGGCATGTTCTCGAAGTTCATCCCATAGATCCCGGCCACTGCGGTCGGGAATGCGAGGATCGCGGCCCAGGCGGCGAACTTGCGTTGCACCACGCTTTGTCGCGCGGCCTCCAGCAGCACACCGATTTCGATGGTCTGGCTGGCGATGTCGCGCAGGGTGGTGAGGTCTTCCATCTGCCGTGTGACGTGGATCTGCACATCACGAAAGTACGGCCGCATGTTCTTGTCGATGAACGGGAAACTCAGCTTCTGCAGTTCTTCGCTGATCTCCACCATCGGAGCCGCGTAACGACGCAAGCGCAACACATCGCGGCGCAGGCCATGCAGGTTCAGGATGTCGACTTCGCTCATGGCGCTGCACAGTACATTGCGCTCCAGGTCGTCGATCTCGCCGTGAATCGCTTCGCCCACGGGCTGGTAGTTCTCGATCACAAAGTCGAGCAGGGCATAGAGCACGAAATCCTCGCCGTGCTCCAGCAGCAACGGGCGCGCCTCGCAGCGCTGGCGCACGTGGGCGTAGGAGGCCGACTGACCATTGCGGCAGGTAATGATGTAGCCCTTGCCGGCAAAAATGTGGGTCTCGATAAACTCCAGCTTGCCGTTCTCGCGCACCGGTGAGTAGGTGACGATGAACAGTGCATCGCCGAAGGTTTCCAGCTTCGGTCGGCTGTGTTTTTCCAGGGCGTCCTCAATGGCCAGTTCATGCAGGTTGAACTGGCGCTGCAGGTTGGCCAGCTCCTGGGCGTTCGGCTCTTCGAGGCCGATCCAGACAAAGTGGCCAGGTTTGGCGGCCCAGGCGGCGCCTTCATCGAGGGTGATATTGGTGACTCTCTTACCGGCGCTGTAGACCGCAGCCGCAACGACTCTACCCATGGTTCCGTTTCACTTCTTCTTGAGCAATGGCAGTGACAAGCAGATGCAGCTTAGCTTGCCCTGAAGCTTGAGAGTCAGTGAAATCGAAGAGGTTCCTGGGTTGTTGCAGGTGTGTGCCTGCTCAGGCGGCTTGCAGTTGCCGGTCCAGCGAGTCGATGCACTCGCGCATTTGCTCGCGGCACTGGTCCATCAACGCGGGCATGTCGTCGAGCGTCAGCCCGGCCGTGGGAATCGGCGGCAGCGAACGGATCAGGATCCGGCCACTGTTCCAGCGATCCAGGCGCATGTGGTTGATGTAGTTGCTGACGCACACCTGCACGATGGGGACGCCGGCCGCGATGGCCATCTGGAATGCGCCTTTCTTGAACGGCAGCAGTTCCTTGCCCAGGTTGCGCGTGCCTTCCGGGAACACCCAGATCGAGGTGTCCTTGTGTTGCAAGGTGTCGGTGGTGGTGAGCATCGCCTTGCGCGCCTTGTGGGCGTTGCCACGGTCGATCAGCACGTTGCCGGCCAGCCAGAACAGTTGCCCGAACAGGGGCACCCATTTAAGGCTCTTCTTACCGATGCACACGGTGCGGTGCGGTACGACGTTGCCCAGCACGAACAGATCGTAGTTGGACTGGTGGTTGGCGATCACCACGCAGCTTTGCTTCTTGTGGGTCAGCGATTCGACGTCGGTCTTGACCCGCAGACGCAGGATGCACATGGCAGGCCAGGCGTAGAGGCGGGCGCACAGGCGGCTGTTGTCCGGATTGAACGGTCGGCACAGGCCCAGGATCACACCCAGCCCACCGGCGATCATAAAATGCAGGCCCATCAACAACATACGAATCAGATACAGCATCTACAGGCCCACCGGAGCAAAAGGTGGCGCAGTGTACGGATGTGCACTGTTTTCGGCAATTGCCGCTCTATAAGTCGGAGATAGGCGATGTTTAAGCGCATGTTTCCGACATCTGTTATCAGAGGCGGGCTAGAGCGCTTGCCGGCTTTCGTGCCTCTTGAGCAAGAAAAAGCCCGACGCGACGGTCGGGCTTTTCAGCATTGCACCTTCAGCACTTAGCCCAGGTGTTGCTGATCCTGGATGATGGCGCTGTCCAGTGCCTCGAGCAGGGCCTTGCGCACTTTGAGCTTGGTGTTCTTGTGGGCGGTCATATTGATCTTCTTCAACTGACGCGCGGCAGCCAGCGCGGCGCCTTGCAGTTCTTCGGCGGCGACCACCTTGTCGAGGAAACCGGCATCCACCGCGCCTTGCGGATCGAACATCTCGCCGTTGATCACCGAACGGTGGAACGCCGACTTGCGCAGGCGGTCACGGGCCAGCTCGATACCGGCGTGGTGCATGGTCATGCCGATCTGTACTTCGTTCAGGCCAATGCTGAACGGGCCGTCGACACCAATACGGTAGTCGGCCGACAGCAGAATGAACGCACCCTTGGCCACCGCATGCCCAGGGCACGCGACGATGACCGGGAAGGGGTGGGACAGCAGGCGACGGGCCAGGGTGGAGCCGGCGGTCACCAGGTTCACCGCGTCCTTGGGACCGGCTGTCATCACCTTCAAGTCATAACCGCCCGACAGAATGCCCGGCTGACCGGTGATGATCACCACTGCGCGATCCGTCACCGCCTGGTCCAGTGCAGCATTAAAAGCGGCAATCACGTCCGGCGAGATGGCATTGACCTTGCCATTGCTCAAGGTCAGGGTCGCGATACCGTCTTCGAGGTGGTACGAAATCAACTCACTCATGACGCTATTCCTTGTATTGAAGTGGGGCAGACGTTACCCATGGCCGCAGGCCAGGTAAAGCGCCGTGACTGACCGGCCAGTCAGCCAATCCGCCCCCCGCCCAGCATCGCGGGCCACGCCCACCTCGCGTTGCCTTCTATATAGAAGCATTCCCCTGGCCGAAGAATGGCAGCTTTGCCATACCCGCCAACCCGCCCGAATCCACAAATCGCTTAACCGCATGAAAATTCTGAAAAAAATGTTTGCCATCGGAAAAGCTTTCGACTACATTAGCGCGCCTCGACAGACAGAACTTGTTTGAAGAGATACGGTGAAGTGTCCGAGTGGCTTAAGGAGCACGCCTGGAAAGTGTGTATACAGGAAACTGTATCGAGAGTTCGAATCTCTCCTTCACCGCCAAATTCGACATACATAAAACCCCTGGTTTCGAGAGAAGCCAGGGGTTTTGTGGTTTCTGGTGTCTGAAGAAAGACTGTTTGGGAGCGATATGGGGACGCGTTTGCCAAGCGCACCTCAAAAAACAAAGACGGGTTGTCAGCCTGAAACTAGAGTGCCATGTGGTTTGGTTTCCACTCCCGATGATTACTAAGAATTGGAGGAGAGATCGGGTCGTTGTGGCGCTAGTTATTCATGGCGCAGTATCCCTCTTATTTCTTTCGATAGTAGGGAAAAGTCAAACTTTGTATTTTCTGAACGTGCATTTTGCAAAAAAGCTTGCTTGTCACTCGCTGCGCGGTACTGAGTCAGGAAGTCATGGGATTGAGGTCCATTGTTGAGTAACTCGCGTATTGAAGGATCAAGCGCTAGATTTTCTATCTTTATAATTTGATTTGGCTTGACCTGTCGAGCAGAAAGCTCTGCGAGTTTCGGAGCGGATTTCCCTGAAACGCCGAGTGTTTTCTGGACAAGACTGTCCAGCGCTTTGGTATCAGCAGCCAGTTTTTTCATTGCGGTGTGCGCGCGTAAAGCACTCCTGGCCATTTTTATGGACGCGTATCCAGCTGCGAATCCGGCTGCTGCTACAGCTGGGGCGGCAGCAGATCCCACATAAGCCGCAGCTGTGAGTCCAGCAGCTGCCCCCGCCCCACCCAGTGTAGCTCCCAATCGGCTGCCTCCACGCGTGTACATATGCATCAACATGGCAGTTGTGCCGGTGAGTCCTGTCACTATGCTGCCGAAAGCGGTGACGAGTATGAAGTGTCCCGTTGGATCACTCCGATTCACCGGATCCCCCGCACAATACGCATACGGATTAATCCCCCCTTCCCTAAACGGACTCCAGCTATCCGGGCTGTTAAAGCGCATCAACACAGGGTTGAACGCCCGATAGCCATTGCCCAGTAAGTAATATCCGGTCACTGGATCTATCCGCTCTCCATTGAACCCGAGCAAGTTGAGCAGGCTGTTCTCTGGGGCGCCATGGCCGTAAGGTGTGTAATTGAAGGGGTGACGCGACGCGTCGAGTGCGTTCAACACCGAGCGCTGTTGATCGGTGGCGAGCAAGGTGGTGTCGACGTTGTTCGCTTTGCGCAGTTGTAGCGCCAGCAGTTGATCTTCGTGTTGGATGATCGAGTGCTGCACGGTACTTTGAACTTCAGTGGTGAGCCGAGCTTTCAAATAAAAGCGATGGGTGCTCATTTGTGCGGATGGTGTGCACGTGATCAGGCGATCCAGCTGATCGTAGTGGTAGCGACAGAGCAGTGTTTGGCGACTCGTTTGCATGCTCGGAACTCACTGAAGAACTTTTCAATTCAGAAGAAGAGTGTGGTGCAAGCGGTCGAGGTTGCCTACTAGCAGAACTACTAGGCACATTGTTCGACACTCGATCTGCGTCAAACACCAGGTCATACAACAGGCCATTACAGGTGAATGCCATCGGTTACGAAAAACCCCTGGCGTGCTCGGCGCACGCCAAGGGTTTTGTTTTTTTCGGTGGAGGGCGAGCCGGGCTCGTTACGCTCTATCGATTGAATCGCTCGACCAGGGAATACTGGGTGGACGCCGTCTGGGTCAGTTCCTTGCTCAGGTCCGCGGAGTGGCGGGCCTGTTCCGAGGTTTGGTCGGCCAGGTGGGCGATGGTGGTGATGTTGCGGCTGATTTCCTCGGCGACGGCGGTCTGCTCTTCGGTGGCGGCGGCGATCTGGGTGGTCATGTCGGTGATGTTGGCCACCGCCTCGCTGATGCCCACCAGGGCCTTGTCGGCCTCAAGCACCCAGGCCACGCCTTCCTCGGCCTGGCGGTGGCCGCTTTCCATGGTCTGTACGGCGTTGTGGGATGAGGTCTGGAGTTTGCTGATCAGGTCATGGATCTGGGTCGTGGATTGGGAGGTGCGCTGCGCCAGCTGGCGAACCTCGTCGGCCACCACCGCGAAGCCCCGGCCCATGTCGCCGGCGCGTGCAGCTTCAATGGCGGCATTGAGGGCCAGCAGGTTGGTCTGATCGGCGATGCCTTTGATGACGTCGACGACGGTGCCGATTTCATTGCTGTCCCTGGCCAGTTGCGCGACGGTTTGCCCAGTCTCCCCGACGACGGTGGAAAGGCGCTCGATGGCCGCGCGGGTGTCCCGGGCCACGTCGCGTCCGCGTGCGGTCAGCAGGTTGGCTTCCTGGGTGGCGTCCGCTGTGCGCTGGACATGGCTGGCGACTTCCTGGGTGGTCGCGGCCATCTGGTTGACGGCGGCGGACACTTGCTCGGTTTCGACGCGTTGGCGATCAAGGCCTCTTGAGCTGTCGGCGGCCAGTACGTCGGATTGTCCGGCCAGCCCGCTCAGTTGCTCGGCGGTGTCCTGCAGGCGCGTGAGGCATGTTTTCAGGCGCGCTGCCTGGCTGACGAAGGCGGCTTCCAGGCGCCCCTGGGGTCCGCGTTCATCACTGTACATCTGCGCGATCAGTGCGTCGGAGGTGGAAGGCTCGGCCATTTGCAGCAGGCGCAGGGTGCCTTGTTTCTGCCAGCGTGAGGTGAGCAAGCCGAGCGGCACGGCGACGCCGGCGGCCACGGCAATCGCCACGGGCGCGCTGAGGAACAATCCGCTCACGGTTCCCGCCAGCCCCATGGCCAGGTACGGCAGGCAGTCCAGCAGGACCGGTTGCCAGGTGTCTTGGCGGGGGATGGCCGGTTTGCCCTGGGTGATGCGTTTATAGAGGGATTCGGCCCGGCGGATCTGATCGGCTGTGGGCTTGACCCTGACCGATTCAAAGCCCACCACCCGGCTGCCTTCGAATATTGGCGTGACGTAAGCGTTGACCCAGTAGTGATCGCCGTTTCGGGAGCGGTTCTTGACGATCCCCATCCACGGACGCCCTTGCTTGAGTGCGCCCCACATATGGGCGAATACGGCCGGGGGCACGTCGGGGTGGCGGACGATGTTTTGGGGCGCGCCAATCAGATCGGCTCTGTCAAAACCACTGATTTCGACGAAGGCGTCATTACAGTAGGTAATGACACCGCGGGCGTCGGTCGTGGAGATGAGCTTCTGTTGCGGGGCCAGCGCAATTTCGCGTTGGGTGACGGGCTGGTTGTTTCTCATTCCTGATGCTCCCTGTGTCCGGTCAGAGGACATCGGCAGACATCGGGAAAATATGAGCGAATGTTTCTAAAACTCATTAAATAACAATGAGTTGTATTTACTTTTGTCCGTGGATTGGATCCTGGCAGGTAGATTCACCATGTCATTGAATGACATGGGTAACGGTTTCGGAAGGGGGCGGCGCTCTATCCGCTAGTATCCGCCACCTCCACCGCCACTGGAGGGCTCCCGTGCTTTTTTCTGTGCATGACTCCATTCGGCGCAGGTCATGAATCCCGTGTGGTCGACCTTGCCGTAACTGTCAAAACTGACGCTGTAGGTGTGTTTGTGTTCCGCCTGGGTCAGCAGGTAGTCAAAGCAACTGCCAGGCTCGACGGTGCGTTCGCTGATGGACAGGGGCTTGCCGCCGATCTGCTGGACCTGATCCTTGCTCATGCCGTTTTCGACGTTGGCGAACAGTGGTTGGTCCCGATAGATTTCAGCGTAGGAGGTGCATCCCGCCACTGTCGAAAATCCGACGAGCAGTGCGAGTAGGGGTATGTTCATGGCCGGGCTCCCGGAGTGAGTGCCGCGAAGAGACACCTGGGTGCATCAGTTCAAGTAAAGTCGAGTTCGGCGGGGTTCGCCAAATCGTCTCGGGGCTCCGAGGGGCGGGAAGGGCAGGCAACAAAAAGCCCGCGCAATGGCGGGCTGTCTGTTTGGGGGGCTGGTTCCATCAGCGGGGCAGAGTGTGCTCCGTGGACCCTGCTCAAGCAACGGTCAGGCGACGAAATGCCAAGGTAGACGGCAAGGTCGATGAGTGGCGCCCGGGCGGTATTCACCCACGCGTGGCGGGTACGGCCTCAAGCGTTCGCAGGGGCTGGATGTCTGACCGATGTGAAGCTACATTTCTCCTTTTGACGACAAGGAATCATCATGCGGATATGGGCAGTGGCGCTTGCAGGCGCGGTGTTGGCCGGATGTTCATTGCCGGCGTCCCTGGTGCCGGGCGAGCCCAATGTCAGCAAGGTGTCGGCCAAGCCTCCCAAGGAATACGCCGCTTGTGTGCTGCCGCTCTGGCAGCGGGAGATTCCGAAGACCACCCAGGTCTCGATCTCCAACGGATTCAGGATCAACGCCCCCAGTATCATCACCGCCGATGAAATCCTGGACATCGTCAAGTACAAGGACGGTAGCCGGGTATCGCTCTATCAAGGGCCGCCATGGGCCAAGACCGATGCGCTGCGAAAGGCGGTGCGCGACTGCCTGTAGCTCGCAGGCCTTGCCCGGCGGCAAGGTGAAGGACGTTTGCTGCCGGTCAAGGGTTCTCTTGCGTTTCACAGACGAAGTAATTGCTCTTACGGTTCTTGGCGGTGAGGTCTTTTGTCAGCTTTTTGGCTGCCGCGACACACTGAGCATAGCCATCGGGCTGGGCCCAATGCTCAAGGGGGATCACCTGGCAATCTGTGCGCGATGCGTCCGTGCACAGGTACAGCAGTAAAAACACCGTCATACAGACCCCTGCACGCTCGATATCGCAATCGGTGGCGCAATTCGTGCCTCAAGTCTCCAGTATGTACGTCTCCATGACTTCGGCCAGTTCGCGGCCGATTTCCAGCCCATCAAGGACAGTTCATGATTATCACCACGACCCACTCCATCGACGGCCGGCAGATTGCGGCGTACCTGGACATCGTCAGCGCGGAGTCCGTGCAGGGCATCAACGTCGTACGGGATATATTCGCCGGGATGCGCGACTTTTTCGGTGGACGTTCGCAGACGCTGGAACGCGCGTTGAAGGATGCGCGAGCCCAGGCAACGGAAGAGCTCAAGGAGCGCGCGCGGAGCGTGCAGGCCGATGCCGTGGTCGGGGTGCACTACGAGATCAGCATTCCTTCCGGCAAAGGCAGTATGTTGATGGTCTTTGTGACGGGGACGGCGGTCAGGCTCAAGTAGACGGGTTGACCGTTCGTCGGGTGTTAAGGTTTTGAAACAAGAGTCCATTAATGACCGGCTAGTCTCAGTCTTCTTGAAGGTCGGTGCTTTCTAGGCAATCAGTTGCTTGCCGGTATTGACCTGTCTGGAGGAGCAGGGAAATGAGCGATCCTTACATCGAAGATGATGGCGCGGAGTATCCGGTCAATAATTGCGTGCGCTGCGGGCAGACGGATTACGTTTCGAGTTTTGCTGGAATACCGGCCGAACCGGGCAATGCGCGCCTGTCGACAGTGACCAGGGCCACGGCAAAGCCGTTTATGCCCAAGGTGGCGGCCCCTGTGCGCAAGCCAGTCGCTAAAGTGTAGGTAGACCCAGCCAAAGAGCGGTTTTCTGTGGGTGGAGGTCGTTACGTCAAGCGTTGTCACACTTTGTGTCAGGTTTGTCGGACGAGGTTTTTTTTCACGTTTCTTTCACAAGCGCATCCGTAGGCTCAGGTCATCCGTTAAAAGCAATCTTCTCAGCCCGTTCCCCAGCGGGCTTTTTTTTGCCTGCGATAAAACTCTTGGCGTAAATGCTGTCAAACTTGGGCGCTCAGGAAGGAGGGCCGGGTTCCGGAGTGAACAACCCTCTTTCCAGGCATCCCGTTTTTTACTGTTCAGTACACTGTTTGAGGTTTATGTCATGCGTTTAACTCTGCCTGCTCTGGTTATGGGGCTTTTGGTCGCTCAAGGTGCAATGGCCAGTGACGGCACCGCAGCACTGGGTGGCGGTCTTGGCGGCGCGCTGGGTAACGCAGTGGGTCACAAACTGGGCGGTAGCACTGGCGCGGCGATCGGCGCCGGTGTTGCGGGCGCGGCCGGTGGTGCTGCTGGCGCAAGCAAAGGCAGCCGTACCGAAGCCGCCATTGGCGGTGGTCTTGGTGCTGCCGGTGGTTCGGTGATCGGCAACAAGCTGGGCGGCAAGTCCGGCTCCACCATCGGTGCAGGCATCGGCGGTGCGGCGGGTAGCGCAGTGGGTAGCAAAATGGCCAAGTAAGGATCACTGATCCTGGCGGCTCGATGTACGAAAACCCGGCGAATGCCGGGTTTTTTTATGACGTCCTACAAGGCATCCCGCACGCCATGGCAGTGATTACCGCTCGTGACTTGCTGGACCACGATCTGAAGGGCGGGGGCGGTAAACAGTTGCTGGATGTAAATCAGGCTCGCTATGCTGCTGAACCCTTTAATCGATGGTGACAGGGGTGATCATGACCATGGCCGTACCTGAGCCGTTCCCGGAATGTTGTGTTGATAACGGATCAGATGCGATGAATGCACCGCTGGATGTGGGCCCGATCAAGGCCGTGATATTCGATATGGATGGTCTGTTGCTCGACACCGAGGGCATTTACACCGAGGTCACGCAGATCATTGCGCAACGCTACGGCCGCACGTTCGACTGGAGCATCAAGCAAAACATCATCGGCCGTGGTGCGGCGGACCTGGCGCGCTATGTGGTGCAGGCGCTGGAGTTGCCGATCAGCGCCGAAGAGTTTCTGGTGATCCGCGAGCCCTTGATGCGCGAGCGGTTTCCACGTGCGCCAGCGATGCCGGGGGCGCGGGAGTTGGTGGAGCACCTGAAGGCCAACAACATTCCAATCGCCGTGGGTACCAGTTCTTCGAGCCAGTCCTTCGCGCAGAAAACCACGCAGCACCGTGACTGGTTTGCACTGTTCGACACCATCGTGACCGCTGATGATCCCGAGGTGGGCGCGGCCAAGCCGGCGCCGGATATTTTCCTGACGGCAGCCCGACGCCTGGGTGTGGCGCCTGAAGACTGCCTGGTCTTCGAGGACTCACCCTTTGGTGTCACGGCGGCGAAAGCCGCAGGTATGACGGCGGTTGCGGTACCGGACGCGGCCATGGCGGACGAAAAATACGCCCATGCCGATCGCATCCTGCGTTCGTTGAAGGCCTTTGAGCCGCAGGCTTATGGCCTGCCGGTGCTTGAGCCGGTGTGACGGGTAAAGCCTCGACAGCAAAACGCCGGGTGACCTGATGGAGGTGACCCGGCGTTTTGCTTTAGGGGGAGGGGCCGTGGGTCAGGCGCCAAAGCCACCGTCGATGGTCAGGCTGGCACCGGTGATGTATCCGGCTTCGGGGCCAACGAGATAAGCGACAAAACTGGCGATCTCGGCGGCGGTGCCGTAGCGCCCGACGGCCATCAGCGGGATCAGGCTGTCGGCGAATTCGCCATGGGCCGGGTTCATGTCGGTGTCGACCGGGCCGGGCTGCACATTGTTGATGGTGATCCCCCGTGGGCCCAGGTCGCGGGACAGGCCTTTGGTCAGGCCGACCAGTGCGGCTTTGCTCATGGCGTACGGGCCGCCACCGGCGAAGGGCATGCGGTCGGCGTTGGTGCTGCCGATGTTAATGATGCGACCCCCTTCGGTCATGTGCCTGGCGGCTTCCTGGGTGGCGATGAACACGCTGCGCACGTTGATGGCCAGGGTCTGGTCGAAGTCTTCGAGCTTGAACTCATGCAGTGGGGCAATCGCCAGCACACCGGCGTTATTGACCAGGATGTCCAGTCGCCCGAAGGTTTCGGCCGTGGTGTTGACGGCATGGCGGATGGCGTCGGCATCGGCGCTGTCCGCCTTGATGGCCAGTGCTTTGCCGCCGCTGGCGGTGATGCTGTCCTGCAGCTCTTGGGCCTTGGCGCTGGAGCTGACGTAGGTGAAGGCGACGGCGGCGCCTTCAGCGGCCAGGCGCCTGACGATGGCGGCACCGATGCCACGAGAGCCGCCCTGGATCAGAGCAACTTTACCGCTGAGGTGTTGAGTGGTCATGTCGATCTCCAATGTCCCGGGGCGAGTTGCCTCGGTTGATGGCGCCCAGTATCGAGGGTCGATTACCTGCTGTGTAGGCGGTAATTGCGATAGTCTGTGTAAACCAAAAGTTTATAATGGTGGCCATGGAAACCTTTAGCAGCATTGAATGCTTCGTGCGCAGCGCCGAGGTCGGCAGCTTTGCCGAAGCCGCGCGGCGCTTGAGCCTGACCCCGGCGGCAGTCGGTAAAAGTGTCGCCAAGCTGGAAGCGTGCCTGGGCGTCCGGCTGTTTCAGCGCAGCACCCGCAGCCTGACATTGACGGAGGCCGGTCAGTTGTTTCTTGGTGAGGTCAGCGCCAGTCTGCAGACGATCCAGAATGCGGTGGCCAATCTGGCCAGTGCCGAAGGGCAGCCGGTCGGGACCCTCAAAGTCAGCATGGGCACCGTCTTCGGGCGCCTGTACATCGTGCCGTTGCTGGGTGAGTTCTTGCGGCGTTTCCCGGCGATCAACCCGGATTGGCATTTCGATAATCGCCAGGTCGATTTGATCGGACAAGGGTTCGACGCCGCGATAGGCGGTGGCTTTGAGCTGCCCCAAGGGGTGGTGGCGCGCAAGCTGACCCCGGCCCATCGCGTGCTGGTGGCTTCCAGGGAGTACCTGGCGCGCCATCCCGAGGTGACCGAGCCGGACGATCTCAAGCACTACGACGGCATCCTGATTCGCTCGCCGCAAACCGGTCGCGTGCGCTCCTGGCAACTGACCCGTCAAGGCCAGCAGCACAGCCCGCTGGTGCTCAAGGCGCGGATGACCATGAGTGACTCGGAAGCGGCCTGCGCCACGGCGACCCAGGGCCTGGGTATCGCCCTGGTGAGCATGCCGTTCGCGGTGGGGTATCTGGAGGCGGGGACCTTGCAGCGGGTGTTGCCGGAGTGGTATGTCGATGACGGCAACATCTCGATCTATTACGCCGAACACAAGCTACTGCCGGGCAAGACCCGGGTGTTTGTGGATTTCATCATCGAGCAATTTGCCGGGCAGCAACTGGCGCAGCGCTTCAGTGCGGTGTGAGTCGGGCTCGAAATCGAGGTGAGGCGTTCGCGAGCAGGCTCATACCCCCAGGGGGCGAGCCTGCTTCTGCAGGAGGAAAGGGGGCGTCAGGCCTAATGCCAGTCAGTTAAGCCGCAGGACCGGTGGGAGCGGGCTTGCCCGCGAAGAGCGATAACGCGTAATGCCTGGAAAACCGCGGTGTTTTCTTCGCGGGCAAGCCCGCTCCCACAGGATCTCCGTCGCTCGAGTTACTTAACTGACTGGCATTAGGCGTCAGGCTTTCTTGATGATGTTGCCGACGTGCAGGCCGCACTCTTTTTGGGTGGCTTCTTCCCACCACCAGCGCCCTTCGCGTTCGTGCTGGTTGGGCAGCACTGGACGGGTGCAGGGCTCGCAGCCAATGCTGATGAAGCCGCGCTCATGCAGGCTGTTGTACGGCAGTTCCAGCATGCGGATGTAACCCCAGACTTCTTCGCTGGTCATTTGCGCCAGCGGGTTGAACTTGTACAGGGTGCGTTCCGGTGTCGAGAACGCGCTGTCGATTTCCAGCACCGCGACCTGGCTGCGGGTGCCCGGGCTCTGGTCGCGACGCTGGCCCGTGGCCCAGGCGCGAACGGTGGACAGCTTGCGGCGCAGCGGTTCGATCTTGCGGATGCCGCAGCATTCGCTGTGACCGTCCTTGTAGAAACTGAACAGGCCTTTTTCCTTGACGAAAGGTTCCAGCCTGGAGTGGTCCGGCGAAACCAGTTCGATCTGGATGTTGTAGTGCTCGCGCACCTGGTCGATGAAGCGATAGGTTTCCGGGTGCAGGCGCCCGGTGTCGAGGCTGAAGACCTTGACGTTCTTGTTGAGCTTCCAGGCCATGTCCACCAGCACCACGTCTTCGGCGCCGCTGAAGGAAATCCACAGGTCGTCCCCGAACTCGGCAAAGGCCAGTTTGAGAATGTCCTGGGGCGATCGGGTGGCATAGGTCGCGGCGAGTTCAGCGACGTCGAACGATGGGCTCATCAAGGCGGTTTCCTACAGGTCGGTGGCGCTAAGCGCTCTCTATAATGGCGATGTTAGCAAAAACCCGGGTCAACGGGGGCGCTCGTCTGCGTTGCGCCCGTCGGTTCGACTCGCTAGAGTTCGGCAGTCCTTTTGCTCGCTCAACTCAATAATCAGTACAAATGGGAGTGTGTTGTGGAAATTGCCTGTCTCGACCTGGAAGGTGTGTTGGTCCCGGAAATCTGGATCGCGTTTGCCGACAAAACCGGGATTGAATCCCTCAGGGCAACCACCCGGGATATTCCCGATTACGATGTCCTGATGAAGCAGCGGCTGCGCATTCTCGACGAGCATGGCCTGAAGCTGTCCGACATCCAGGAAGTGATCGGCACCCTCAAGCCGCTGGATGGCGCCATCGAGTTCGTCAACTGGCTGCGTGAGCGCTTCCAGGTGGTGATTCTGTCCGACACCTTCTACGAGTTTTCCCAACCGCTGATGCGCCAGCTGGGTTTCCCGACCTTGTTGTGCCACCGCCTGGTGACCGATGAGACCGGTCGAGTGACCGGTTACCAACTGCGCCAGAAAGACCCCAAGCGCCAGTCGGTGTTGGCATTCAAGAGCCTTTACTACCGGGTGATCGCGGCCGGCGACTCGTACAACGACACGACCATGCTAGGTGAAGCGGATGCCGGCATCCTGTTCCATGCCCCCGACAACGTGATTCGCGAATTCCCGCAGTTCCCGGCGGTGCACAGCTTTGCCGAGCTCAAGCAGGAGTTTCTCAAGGCGTCGAACCGTGAACTGAGCCTGTAAGTGAACATTGTGGCGAGGGAGCTTGCTCCCGTCGGCCGATTCGCGCTCGGGCGCAGCAGTCGTAAACCGGTACACGCGTGCTATCTGAAGATTCATGGTGTCAGGTTTTGGGGGCGCTCCGCATCCTAGCGGGAGCAAGCTCCCTCGCCACAACAGCCCTGCATCAGAGGCTTTGCAAGGTATCGAGCAACACCTTCACCTTGGTGATGGATTCCTGATATTCGGCCTGCCAGTCCGAGTCGGCGACGATACCGCCTCCGCCCCAGCAGCACACCTGGCCGTCCTTGACCAACAGGCTGCGGATGGCGATCGAGCTGTCCATTTCCCCGCGAACGTCCAGATACAGCAACGAGCCGCAGTACAGGCCGCGACGGGTCGGCTCCAGTTCGTCGATGATCTGCATGGCGCGGATTTTCGGTGCGCCGGTGATCGAGCCGCCGGGAAAGCTGCCGGCGATCAGGTCCAGGGCGTCTTTGCGCTCGGCCAGTTCGCCGGTGACGCTGCTTACCAGATGATGGACATTGGGGTAGCTTTCCAGGCTGAACAGTTCCGGGACGCGCACCGAGCCGATGCGGCAGGTACGACCGAGGTCGTTGCGCAGCAGGTCGACAATCATCAGGTTTTCCGCGCGATCCTTGGGGCTGGCCAGCAGTTCGGCGGCGTTGGCCGCGTCTTGTGCGGCGTCCTGCCCGCGTGGGCGGGTGCCTTTGATGGGGCGGGTTTCCACATGGCCGGCGCTGACTTTGACGAAACGCTCGGGCGACAGGCTCAGCACGGCTCCGCCGTCGGGCAGGCTTTGAAAGCCTGAGAAGGGCGTCGGGCAGGCTGCCCGCAGGGCGCAATATGCCGCCCAGGCATCGCCTTGGCAGGGCGCGCGGAAACGTTGGGCAAAGTTGACCTGGTAGCAGTCACCGGCCTGGATGTAGTGCTGGATGCGCTCGAACGCTTGCCGATAGTCGTCGGCGCTCAGGTCGGGCTGCATGGCACCGTCCAGGCTGAACGCTGCGTCGGTCGCTTCAGGGTTCTGGCTGAACAGCTCGATCAGGCGCTGGCGCTCGATTTCGCTCAGGTTGGGATGAAACACCAGTTGGCTGGTGCCGTGCAGGTGGTCGCTGATCAGGGCCCAGTCATACAGGCCGAAGCGTGCATCGGGTAACTGAAGGTCATCCAGGGCGCGGGAGGGCAGGGCTTCCAGGTGACGACCGAAGTCGTAACTCAGGTAGCCGATCAGTCCGCCGGCAAATGGCAATTCAAAAGGCGCAGGCACGCTGGCTTCACCCAGTCGGGTCAGGGTGTCGCGCAGGCGTTGCAGGAACGCACTGCCGCTTTCGTCCGGTGCCACTGCCAACGTCGCCAGTGGCCAGGCACTGAGCAGGTCATAGCGGCCGCGCTCGGCACTTGGCCGGCCGCTGTCGAGCAGCACACTGCCCGGGGCATGGCGGATTGCCGCGAAATACCGGGCGGGGTTGGCGTGATAGGGCAGCGGGTATACGGAGCAGGTCGACATGGGCGGGGTAGATCAGCCATTGAGGCGGGGTGGCGATTGTAGACCTCTGTAGGAAATGCCTCTAGAGGGGGATGTCGGGAAGAGACACATGATAGGCGTCTGAGGGGCTCCTGTGGCGAGGGGGCAAGCCCCCTCATCACAAGGCGTCAGCCCTCGACCGACGGAATATGCCCGAACATCTCCTGGACAAAGCGCACGCGCTCCTCCACGGTTTCGCTGATGCCCTTGGCCTTGAGTTCTTCCAGGCGTGCTTCGACCGCATGGGTGCGCAGTGTCAGCCCGCAGTCGTTGGCAATCTGAATGTTCAGCCCCGGTCGCGCGTTGAGCTCGAGAATCAGCGGGCCTTTCTCCTGGTCCAGCACCATGTCGACACCGATGTAGCCCAGGCCGCACAGTTCATGGCAGCCGGCGGCCAGCTTCATGAAACCGTCCCAGTAGGGCAGTTGCACGCCGTCGACCGCGTTGGTGGTGTCCGGGTGCTTGGTGATGATGTTGTTCAGCCAGGTGCCGCGCAACGTCAGGCCGGTGGCCAGGTCGACACCGACGCCGATGGCGCCCTGGTGCAGGTTGGCCTTGCCGCCGGACTGGCGAGTCGGCAAGCGCAGCATGGCCATGACCGGGTAGCCCATCAGCACGATGATGCGAATGTCCGGCACGCCTTCATAGCTGATGCTTTTGAAGATCTGGTCGGGAATCACCCGGTACTCGATCAGTGCGCGGTCGCGGTGACCGCCCAGGGAGTACAGCCCGGTCAGGATGCTGGAAATCTGATGCTCGATTTCCTCATGGCTGATGATCTTCCCCGACACGGTGCGATAGCGCCCCTCGAAGCGATCGGCGATCACCAGGATGCCGTCACCGCCGGCACCTTGTGCCGGCTTGATTACGAAATCGCTGCGCTCGCCGATGATCTCGTCGAGCTTTTCGATTTCCTTCTCGGTGGAGATCACGCCGTACAGTTCGGGCACGTGGATGCCGGCCTGGATCGCCCGTTCCTTGGTGATGATCTTGTCATCGACGATCGGGTACAGGCTGCGCTTGTTGTACTTGAGCACGTAGTCGGCGTTACGCCGGTTGATGCCCATGATGCCCCGCGCTTCCAGGGCCTTCCAGGTCTTCCAGAAACCGAACATTACGAATCAGCCTTGAGGAAGGCTTTGAAGCGCACGAGCTCGGTCAGGCGATAGCCGCGATAACGACCCATGGCCAGCATGAAGCCCACCAGGATCAGCAGGATCGCCGGGAACGTGAACACGAAGTACACCAGTTCCGGTACGCTCATGATCAGGTGCGCCAGGGAGGCGGCGAACAGGGTGCCGATCGCGACTTTCATGGCATGGCCACCGCCGCGCTCTTCCCAGGTGATCGACAGGCGTTCGATGGTCATGGTCAGGATCACCATCGGGAACAAGGCCACCGACAACCCGCGCTCCAGGCCCAGCTTGTGGCTGAACAGGCTGATGGCCGCAATCAGCACCACCACGAAGGTCAGCACCACCGACAAGCGCGGTAGCATCTGCAGCTTCAGGTGTTCAAGGTAGGAGCGCAGTGACAGGCCAAGGGCGGTGATCACCGTGAACAGCACGATGCCGAAGCCCAGCTGGGTTTCGCGGAAGGCCAGGGCAATCAGCACCGGGGTAAAGGTGCCGAGGGTCTGCAGGCCGATCAGGTTGCGCAGCACCAGGATCACCAGCACGCCGATCGGGATCATCACCATGATCATGAAGGTCTGCTGGGTTTCCAGGGGTAGGCCGTACAGCGAGTATTCGAGGAAGTTGGCGTCGGTGTTTTCGTCGGTCAGCTTGGCCAGGCGAATGGCGTTCATTTCGCTGTTGTTCAGGCTGAAGGTGACGGTGGCTTTCTTGCCGCCATCGACGGTGATCAGGTTGTCATCGCCGGTCCACCACAGCAGGCGGTCGGTCGGCAGGCCCTGTTCGCCGGTTTCCGGGTTGAAGTACAGCCAGTCGGTGCCGTTGAAGCTGCGCAGCCACAGCTCCGGTGTTTGCGGCTGGTCGGCCACCAGGCGAATGGTGTGGACCTTTTCCACCGGGACGTGGGCGATGGACAGCAGCAGCTCGACGATCTTCGCCTTGTGCGCCGCTGACGGGTCGCCGGCCCAGAGCATCTTGGCGTTGTCGTCGTTGCTGTTGTTGACCCGCTTGATCGCTTCGCTGATGAAGGTCTCGACGTCGGCCGAGTGCTGGCGAATCGGCGCGAGCAGGGCTTCGGCGGCGACTTTTTCAGGACCTTCGATGGCGATGCTGTCGCGGAAGGTCGGGCCTTTGATCTTGGGCTTTTCAGCGGTGTAGCGCTTGGTCAGCACCAGCCGGTAATAAAGGGTCTGGTTGCCCTTGGCGCGGCGAGCCGACCAGGTGACCTTGCGGTTGCCGTCGACACGGTTGACCGCCACGCCGTAGTTGTTGGAGATGAAGCTTTCATTGAGGCTGACGTAGTCGCGGCTCAGGGGCGGCACGAACATCTGGATCTTGACCGGGTCCTTGGCGCTGGCGACGAACTCGACCTTGGCGTCGATGTTCCACAGGTCGTCGGTGGCGTCTTCGGTCACCGGGATGCCCAGCACGAAAATCTGATAGGCCGTAACTGAAATGCCCAGCACCACCAGGATGGCGATCAGCATTTTCAGATGAAGGGTAAGAGCGCGCATGGGTATTACTCTGCGGTGTGAGCGGCGGTGGCGCAGGCGGGTTTGCCAGCAGCGTATTTAAGGCTAGGGTCGACCAGTGCATCAAAGCGTTTCAGAGCTTCGGAGCCGATCAAGAGCGGGTATTGGAATGCACTTCGGTCGGTCAAGTTCACTTCTATGCTGCGCAAAGCCGATCCCATGCAGATATCCAGCTCGATCACCGGGCGCGCCGTGTACTTTTTTCCCTCTTCGGGATCGTAGTCGCCAGCGCGGCGCTTGATCTTGCTGACCCGTGCCAGCGGGCGTTCGATCGGGTGCGAGTGGGCGGCGTCGATGGCCAGGTAGAAGCGTACCCAGGACTCGCCGTTGCGTTTGAAGCGCTTGATGTCACGGGCGCTGAGGGAGGCGGTCTTGGCCCCGGTGTCGAGTTTGGCCGCGACTTCCAGGTCGATGCCTGATAGCTGCGCGTACTCGTTCAGGCCGTACACAGTCTTTTCTCCGGCGTGGCCGAGGCCCGGCAGGCAGAACAGACAGATCAAAATAGGGAGGTGCTTGAGTCTCATCTGGCGCGTTGCTGTCCATTCTTCAGTTCAAGGTGACTGGCATTACTGCGCAAGCGCCCTCGGGTGTCTGTCATAAGAAGATGACAGGCAAATGCGGGCGGCATTCTAGCACGGTGTTTTTCTGGTGCCAGCGCCGGGGACGTCCTTTACTTTAGTTTTACCAACGGCTTTTATTAGACGATTGTCGACAATCCCAATAATTACTTTGACTGGTGATGGGATATTGGTTAGTTTTTGTCGCACTGACTTGCAAGGTGTCGACAATATGCTGGATCAACTCGATCCCCCGGTGATTGCCCCGGACGATTCGGAAACCCTTTCCGAGAACGTCTTCCGGCGTATCCAGGCGGCCATTGTCAAAGGCGAGATCGCCCCGGGCAGCAAAATCTCCGAGCCTGAGCTGGCGCGTACCTATGGCATCAGCCGCGGGCCGCTACGTGAGGCGATCCACCGCCTGGAAGGCCAGCGCTTGCTGGTTCGCGTCCCCCATGTCGGCGCCAGGGTGGTATCGCTGAGCCACGCCGAGCTTCTGGAACTCTACGAAATCCGCGAATCCCTCGAAGGCATGGCCTGTCGCCTGGCGGCCGAGCGCATGAGCCGCGAAGAAATCGACGAGCTGCGCCAGGTGCTGGAAACCCACGAGCGCGACGCCGCGTTCCAGGCAGGCGTCGGCTACTACCAGCAGGAAGGCGATTTCGACTTCCACTATCGAATCATTCAGGGCAGTGGCAACCGCACGTTGACGCAGATGCTGTGCGGCGAGCTGTATCAACTGGTGCGCATGTACCGCATCCAGTTTTCCGCCACCCCCAATCGGCCGCGCCAGGCGTTTGCCGAGCACCACCGGATTCTCGATGCCATCGCCGACCGTGACGGCGAACTGGCCGAGTTGTTGATGCGTCGACACATCGGCGCTTCAAAACGCAACATCGCCCGTCACTATCAGGACGGCGCCCATCAGACAGTCACTCCACGAGGTGAGTCATGAGTTCCAACAAGAGCACACCAGGCCAGCGTTTCCGTGATGCGGTTGCCAGCGAGCAACCGTTGCAAGTGGTCGGCGCGATCAACGCCAACCACGCGCTGCTGGCCAAGCGCGCCGGTTTCAAGGCCATTTACCTGTCCGGTGGCGGCGTCGCTGCCGGTTCCCTCGGTGTACCGGACCTGGGCATTACCGGCCTGGATGACGTACTGACCGACGTGCGCCGTATCACCGACGTCTGCGACTTGCCGCTGCTGGTCGACGTGGACACCGGTTTCGGTTCCTCGGCCTTCAACGTGGCACGTACCGTGAAGTCGATGATCAAGTTCGGCGCCGCGGCAATTCACATCGAGGACCAGGTCGGCGCCAAGCGCTGCGGTCACCGCCCGAACAAGGAAATCGTGACCCAGCAGGAAATGGTCGACCGCATCAAGGCCGCTGTCGACGCGCGTACCGATGACAGCTTCGTGATCATGGCCCGTACCGACGCCCTGGCGGTGGAAGGCCTGGAGTCGGCGCTGGACCGCGCCGCCGCGTGCATCGAAGCCGGTGCCGACATGGTGTTCCCGGAAGCGATCACCGAGCTTGAGATGTACAAGCTGTTCGCCAGCCGCGTGAAAGCGCCGATCCTGGCCAACATCACCGAATTCGGTGCCACGCCGCTGTACACCACCGAGCAGCTCAAGGCCGCCGACGTGTCCCTGGTGCTGTACCCGCTGTCGGCTTTCCGCGCCATGAACAAGGCCGCGGAAAACGTCTACACCGCGATCCGCCGCGACGGTACGCAACAGAATGTCATCGACACCATGCAGACGCGCATGGAGCTTTACGATCGCATCGACTACCACACCTTCGAGCAGAAGCTCGATGCGTTGTTTGCCCAGAAGAAGAGCTGAATCAAGCCCTGTAGGAGTGTGCTCGCTCGCGATGGACGTCAACGATAACGCGGGGCCCCTGATACACCGAGGTGTGCCGTCCACCATCGCGAGCAAGCTCGCTCCTACAGGGTCGGGTAATCCCGACCAATGTATTTGCCGATTCCCTAACAAATTCAAGATTGGAGAGAGCAATGGCCGAAGCAAAAGTATTGAGTGGCGCCGGGCTGCGTGGCCAGGTTGCCGGGCAAACCGCCTTGTCCACCGTGGGCCAGGAAGGTGCAGGCCTGACCTATCGTGGCTATGACGTGCGCGAACTGGCGGCTGAGGCACGCTTTGAAGAAGTGGCCTACCTGCTGCTGTACGGCGATCTGCCGACTGAAGCCCAACTGGCGGCCTACGTCAGCAAGCTGAGCAAGCTGCGCGACCTGCCGCAAGCGCTGAAAGAAGTGCTCGAGCGGATTCCGGCCGACGCCCACCCGATGGACGTGATGCGTACCGGTTGCTCGTTCCTGGGTAACCTGGAACCCGAGCACAGCTTCAGCGAACAACACGACAAGACCGACCGCCTGCTGGCGGCGTTCCCGGCGATCATGTGCTACTGGTATCGCTTCAGCCACGACGGCAAGCGCATCAACTGCGTGACCGACGAAGCGTCCATCGGCGGCCATTTCCTGCACTTGCTGCATGACAAGAAGCCGAGCGAGTTGCACGTCAAGGTGATGAACGTGTCGCTGATCCTCTACGCGGAGCACGAGTTCAACGCGTCGACCTTCACGGCTCGCGTCTGCGCCTCGACCCTGTCCGACCTGTTCTCCTGCATCACCGCGGCCATCGGTTCGCTGCGCGGCCCGCTGCACGGCGGTGCCAACGAGGCAGCGATGGAAATGATCGAGCGTTTCTCGTCGCCAGAGGACGCCATCAAGGGCACCCTCGGCATGCTGGAGCGCAAGGACAAGATCATGGGCTTCGGTCACGCGATCTACAAAGACAACGACCCGCGCAATGAAGTGATCAAGGGCTGGTCGAAAAAGCTGGCCGACGAAGTGGGCGACACGGTGTTGTTCCCGGTCTCCGAAGCCATCGACAAGACCATGTGGGAGCAAAAGAAGTTGTTCCCGAACGCCGACTTCTACCATGCCTCGGCGTACCACTTCATGGGCATCCCGACCAAGTTGTTCACGCCGATCTTCGTCTGCTCGCGCCTGACCGGCTGGGCGGCGCATGTGTTCGAACAGCGTGCCAACAACCGCATTATCCGTCCGAGCGCCGAGTACACCGGCGTTGAACAGCGCAAGTTCGTGCCAATCGAACAACGCTGAATGGTGAGGGCCAAGCACTGATATTGAAGTTCACCGAAACCCTGTGGGAGCGGGCTTGCCCGCGAAGACGGGCTGACATTCAAGATGAATGTCGACTGATACACCGCATTCGCGAGCAAGCCCGCTCCCACATATGACCGAGAACACTTCAAGTCTGGCGCCAGGCCCCACCCTTTGAAACTACCGTGACCCGAGTCCTGACCGATGAACACAGAATTCCGTAAAACGCTGCCTGGCAGCCACCTGGATTACTACGATGTCCGCGCGGCGGTCGAGGCTATCCAGCCCGGCGCCTACGACACCCTGCCGTACACCTCCCGCGTGCTGGCGGAAAACCTGGTCCGCCGTTGCGACCCGGCCACGCTCACCGACTCCCTGAAGCAATTCATCGAGCGCAAGCGCGACCTCGACTTCCCGTGGTTCCCGGCCCGCGTGGTGTGCCACGACATTCTCGGCCAGACCGCACTGGTGGACCTTGCCGGCCTGCGCGATGCCATTGCCCTGCAAGGCGGCGATCCGGCCCAGGTGAACCCTGTGGTGCCGACCCAGTTGATCGTCGACCACTCCCTGGCCGTCGAGCGTGGTGGCTTCGATCCGGAGGCGTTCGAGAAGAACCGCGCCATCGAAGACCGTCGCAACGAAGACCGTTTCCACTTCATCAACTGGACCAAGAAGGCGTTCAAGAACGTCGACGTGATCCCGCCGGGCAACGGCATCATGCACCAGATCAACCTGGAGAAAATGTCTCCGGTGATCCAGGTGCGCGATGGCGTGGCATTCCCCGACACCTGCGTCGGCACCGACAGCCACACCCCGCACGTCGATGCCCTGGGTGTGATCGCCATCGGTGTCGGTGGCCTGGAAGCCGAGAGCGTGATGCTCGGCCGCGCATCGTGGATGCGCTTGCCGGAAAGCGTCGGTGTCGAACTGACCGGTAAGCTGCAACCGGGCATCACCGCCACCGACATGGTGCTGGCGCTGACCGAGTTCCTGCGCAAGCAAAAAGTAGTGGGTGCGTGGCTGGAATTCTTCGGCGAAGGCGCGTCAAAGCTGACCCTCGGCGACCGCGCGACCATTTCCAACATGGCCCCGGAATACGGCGCTACGGCGGCGATGTTCTACATCGACCAGCAGACCATCGACTACCTGAAACTCACCGGCCGTGAAGACGAGCAGGTGCAGTTGGTGGAAAACTACGCCAAGCAGACCGGTCTGTGGGCTGACAGCTTGAAAGGCGCGCAATACGAGCGCGGCCTGACCTTCGACCTGTCCTCGGTGGTGCGCAACATGGCCGGCCCGAGCAACCCGCACGCTCGCCTGGCGACCTCGGATCTCGCCGCCAAAGGTATCGCCGGACATTGGGATGACGTGCCTGGCCAGATGCCGGACGGCGCGGTGATCATTGCCGCCATCACCAGCTGCACCAACACCAGCAACCCGCGCAACGTGATCGCCGCAGGCCTCTTGGCGCGTAACGCCAACAAGCTCGGTCTGACCCGCAAGCCATGGGTCAAGTCGTCCCTGGCGCCGGGTTCGAAAACCGTGGCGCTGTACCTTGATGAGGCTGGTTTGACCAATGAGCTGGAGCAGCTCGGTTTCGGCGTCGTGGCCTTCGCCTGCACCACCTGCAACGGCATGTCCGGCGCACTGGACCCGGTGATCCAGCAGGAAATCATCGACCGCGACCTGTACGCCACGGCCGTGTTGTCCGGCAACCGTAACTTCGACGGCCGGATTCACCCGTACGCCAAGCAAGCGTTCCTTGCTTCGCCGCCACTGGTGGTCGCCTACGCCATCGCCGGCACCATCCGTTTCGACATCGAAAAAGACGTGTTGGGCGTGGTTGATGGCAAGGAAATCCGCCTGAAAGACATCTGGCCGAGCGACGAAGAAATCGACGCAGTGGTGAAAGCTTCGGTCAAGCCGGAGCAGTTCCGCCAGGTGTATATCCCGATGTTCGCCATCCACGAAGACACCGGCCCGAAAGTCGCGCCGCTGTACGACTGGCGCGAAATGAGCACCTACATCCGTCGTCCGCCGTACTGGGAAGGCGCGCTGGCCGGGGCACGTCCGCTCAAGGGCATGCGCCCTCTGGCAGTACTGCCGGACAACATCACCACCGATCACTTGTCGCCTTCCAACGCCATCATGCTCGACAGCGCCGCCGGCGAGTACCTGGCGAAAATGGGCCTGCCGGAAGAGGACTTCAACTCCTACGCCACCCACCGTGGTGACCACCTGACCGCGCAGCGCGCGACTTTCGCCAACCCGAAACTGTTCAACGAAATGGTTCAGGAAAACGGCAAGGTCAAGCAGGGTTCGCTGGCCCGTGTCGAGCCGGAAGGCCAGGTCATGCGCATGTGGGAAGCGATCGAGACCTACATGGATCGCAAGCAGCCGCTGATCATCATCGCTGGTGCCGACTATGGCCAGGGTTCGTCCCGTGACTGGGCGGCCAAGGGTGTGCGCCTGGCGGGTGTCGAAGCGATCGCCGCCGAAGGTTTCGAACGTATCCACCGCACCAACCTGGTGGGCATGGGGGTGTTGCCGCTGGAGTTCAAACCGGGCACCGACCGCAAGACCCTGGGCATCGACGGCACTGAAACCTACGACGTCATCGGCGAGCGCACGCCGCGCGCCACCCTGACGCTGGTCATCACTCGCAAGAATGGTGAGCAGGTCCAGGTACCGGTGACCTGCCGTCTCGACACCGCTGAAGAAGTCTCGATCTACGAAGCAGGCGGCGTGTTGCAGCGCTTCGCGCAGGACTTCCTCGAATCGGCTGTTGCCGTCTAACGCGACCTGCCGGGACAGGGCGCCGACGCCCTGTCCCGGCACACAAGGAATACTATGGCTCACGTACCTCAGATCAAGATTCCCGCGACCTACATGCGTGGCGGTACCAGTAAAGGCGTGTTCTTCAGCCTGCAGGATTTACCTGAAGTGGCGCAGGTGCCGGGCGCGTCCCGCGATGCCTTGCTGCTGCGCGTGATTGGCAGCCCCGACCCTTACGAAAAACAGATCGACGGCATGGGCGCGGCGACCTCGAGCACCAGCAAGACGGTGATCGTGTCCAAGAGCCTCAAGGCCGATCACGACGTCGACTACCTGTTTGGCCAGGTGTCCATCGACAAGCCTTTTGTCGACTGGAGCGGCAACTGCGGCAACCTCTCGGCGGCCGTCGGTTCATTCGCCATCAGCAGCGGCCTGGTCGATGCCGGTCGCGTGCCGGACAACGGCGTGGCCGTGGTGCGAATCTGGCAGGCCAACATTGGCAAGACCATCATCGCCCATGTACCCGTCACCGACGGTGCGGTGCAGGAAACCGGTGATTTCGAGCTCGATGGCGTGACCTTTCCCGCCGCTGAAGTGCAGTTGGAGTTCATCAGTCCGGCGGCCGAGGAAGAGGGCGCGGGCGGCTCGATGTTCCCGACCGGCAACCTGGTGGATGACCTGGAAGTGCCTGGCGTTGGTACCTTCAAGGCCACCATGATCAATGCCGGTATCCCGACCATCTTCGTCAATGCGCAGGATATCGGTTACACCGGCGCCGAGTTGCAGGGCGACATCAACAGCGACCCGAAAGCGCTGGCCATGTTCGAAACCATTCGTGCCTACGGCGCATTGCGCATGGGCCTGATCTCGAACCTGGACGAAGCGGCCAAGCGTCAACACACCCCCAAGGTGGCGTTCGTTGCGCCGGCTGCCGGCTACGTTTCTTCCAGTGGCAAGGCGGTCGCGGCACAGGACATCGACCTGTTGGTGCGTGCGCTGTCCATGGGCAAGTTGCACCACGCGATGATGGGCACCGCAGCCGTGGCCATTGGTACCGCCGCAGCCATCAACGGCACGCTGGTGAACCTGGCGGCCGGTGGCGTTGATCGCAGTGCCGTGCGTTTCGGGCACCCGTCGGGCACCTTGCGCGTCGGCGCCGAAGCCCGTCAGGTTGGCGGCGAATGGACCGTGACCAAGGCCATCATGAGCCGCAGCGCGCGGGTGTTGATGGAAGGGTTTGTACGGGTGCCGGGCGACTCGTTCTAACGCGGTTGCCTGGATGAATGAAATACCGTGGCGAGGGAGCTTGCTCCCGCTCGACTGCAAAGCAGTCGTAAAGCGATAAGTCTGGCGTATCTGACACCATGAAATTGCGGATTTCGGGGCGCTTTGCGCCCCAACGGGAGCAAGCTCCCTCGCCACGGGAAATGTGTTCGCCACAATAATGATTATCTGTCTGTGCTAGCCCTGAATCGAGGTCCGACCTAACCCCATTTACGAACCACTTACCGAGTGAATCGAACATGAGCGCCAACGTTGACCTGAACAACCGCCCTGACTACGACAAGGTCCTGCAGGACATTGCCGACTACGTACTGAGCTTCAAGATCGAGTCCCAAGAGGCTTTGGATACGGCTCGCAATTGTCTGATGGATACCTTGGGCTGCGGCCTGTTGGCCCTGCGCTTTCCCGAATGCACCAAACACCTGGGCCCTGTCGTCGAAGGCACCGTCGTGCCCTGTGGCGCGCGTGTTCCCGGTACGAGTTACCGCCTGGATCCGGTCAAGGCCGCCTGGGACATCGGCTGCATCGTGCGCTGGCTCGACTACAACGACACCTGGCTGGCGGCGGAGTGGGGCCATCCCTCGGACAATCTGGGGGCGATTCTGGCGATCAGCGATCACCTGTCGCAAAAACGCGTCGCCAATGGCGAGGCGCCGTTGACCATGCGGGCGGTGCTGGACGCAATGATCATGGCCCATGAGATTCAAGGCGTGATTGCACTGGAGAACTCCTTCAATCGGGTCGGCCTCGATCATGTGCTGCTGGTCAAAGTCGCGTCTACCGCCGTGGCGGCCAAACTCATGGGTGCCAACCGCGAGCAACTGTTGTCAGCGTTGTCCCACGCCTTTGTCGATGGCCAGGCGTTGCGCACTTACCGTCATGCGCCGAATGCCGGCTCGCGCAAATCCTGGGCGGCGGGCGATGCCTCCAGTCGTGGCGTGCGCCTGGCGGACATCGCACTGCGCGGCGAAATGGGCATCCCGGGTGTGCTGAGCGCGCCGCAGTGGGGTTTCTACGATGTGCTGTTCAGCCACACCAACAAGGACCTGGCGCTCAAGTCCGAAGACAAGCGGGCTTTCAGTTTCTCGCAGCCTTACGGCACCTACGTCATGGAAAACGTGCTGTTCAAGATCAGTTTTCCGGCCGAATTCCACGCGCAAACTGCCTGCGAGGCCGCGGTGACGTTGCATCCGCAGGTGCGCAATCGCCTGCATGAAATCGACAAGATCGTCATCACCACTCACGAGTCGGCGATCCGCATCATTTCCAAGGTTGGCCCGCTGGCCAATGCCGCCGACCGTGACCACTGCATCCAGTACATGACCGCCGTCCCTCTGGCCTTCGGCAATCTGGTGGCGGAGCAGTACGAAGACACCTTTCACGCAGCGCACCCGATCATCGATGTGTTGCGCGAGAAGATGGAGATTATCGAAGAACCGCGTTACACCCGCGAGTACCTGGAGGCCGACAAGCGTTCCATCGCCAATGCACTACAGGTGTTCTTCAAGGACGGTTCAAGCACGGAGCAGGTGGTGGTCGAGTACCCGATCGGACATCGCCGCCGTCGTGCCGAGGGCATTCCGCTGCTGGAAGACAAATTCAAGGCCAACCTGGCCACCCGGTTCACCGCCCAGCGTTCGGCGCTGATCCTTGCCCTGTGCAAGGATCAGGCTGTACTCGAAGCGACACCGGTCAACCGTTTCATGGACTTGTTCGTGATCTGACCGGGGCGTCAAGGAGCGGGGGGAGCAAATACATACCCCGTGGCGAGCGAGCTTGCTCGCGCTGGGCTGCGCAGCAACTCCAGAATGGTTCGCCGAGTGTGATCTGAAAGGCTGTGATCGTTTTGTGGAGGGGGCGCTTCACGCCCCAGCGCGAGCAAGCTCCCTCGCCACGGTGGCAGCGTTCACCCTTGATTGACGGCGTGCACGGATTTGCAGGCCAGGAGGGTGCATAGGGGGTTGCGCAACTATTTGAAACGCCGCTCCACGCCTCTTTCCACCAGGATCTTCGCGGAAATTTCTTCCACGGAGAAATGGGTGGAGTTGATGTGCGGGATGTTCTCGCGGCGGAACAGGTTTTCCACCTCGCGCACCTCGAACTCGCACTGGGCGTAGCTCGAATAGCGGCTGTTGGGCTTGCGCTCGTTGCGGATCGCGGTGAGGCGGTCCGGGTCGATGGTCAGGCCGAACAGCTTGTGCTGGTGGGCGCGCAGGGCATTGGGCAGTTGCAGGCGCTCCATGTCGTCTTCGGTCAGCGGGTAGTTGGCTGCGCGGATCCCGAATTGCATGGCCATGTACAGGCAGGTGGGGGTTTTGCCGCAACGCGACACGCCCACCAGGATCAGGTCGGCCTTGTCGTAGTAGTGGGTACGGGCGCCGTCGTCGTTGTCCAGGGCGAAGTTCACCGCCTCGATACGCTCCATGTAATTGGAGTTGTGGCCAATGGAATGGGACTTGCCGACCGAGTACGAGGAGTGCTCGCTCAATTCCTGCTCCAGCGGGGCGAGGAAGGTCGAAAAAATGTCAATCATGAAACCATTGGAGGTGGCGAGAATCTCACGTATGTCCTGATTGACGATTGTGTCGAAGATGATCGGGCGAAAGCCGTCCTTTTCGGCGGCTGCGTTGATTTGTTGTACCATGGCCCGCGCTTTGTCGGCGTTGTCGATGTACGGACGAATGACTTTGCTGAAGGTTATGTTTTCGAACTGCGCCAACAGGCTTTGACCCAGAGTTTCGGACGTAATACCCGTGCCATCGGAGATAAAGAAAGCAGATCGTTTCATTTGCGCCTTGGGCCTTAAGCTGGTGACGATTCTTGGATATGATAGGCGCGATTTGTCGGCCTGGATTGGCTGGCATTCTCACTTATTTTCCAGGTCCAGGCCATATTGCTGGCAAATGCTCATGAAGAGCGGCCAGTGCCCTGAGCTTTTCCAACACAGTTAGTGGAGAGATCACCTTGGTAGAGTACGTAGTTTCCCTCGATAAGCTCGGCGTCCATGATGTGGAGCATGTGGGGGGCAAGAACGCATCCCTGGGCGAGATGATCAGTAACCTTGCAGGTGCCGGTGTATCGGTCCCGGGTGGCTTCGCCACGACAGCTCAGGCTTATCGTGATTTTCTCGAATTAAGTGGTTTGAACGACCAGATCCACGCCGCGCTCGATGCGCTGGACGTCGATGACGTCAACGCCCTGGCCAAGACCGGCGCGCAAATCCGTCAGTGGATCATGGACGCCGAGTTCCCGGAGCGTCTCAACGCCGAGATCCGCACCGCGTTCGCCAGCCTGTCGGCCGGTAACCCGGACATGGCGGTTGCCGTGCGTTCTTCGGCCACCGCCGAAGACTTGCCGGACGCGTCCTTCGCCGGTCAGCAGGAAACCTTCCTGAACATCCGCGGTGTCGAGAACGTCATCCGCGCCGCCAAGGAAGTGTTCGCCTCCTTGTTCAACGACCGCGCCATTTCCTACCGCGTGCACCAGGGCTTCGACCACAAGCTGGTGGCCTTGTCTGCCGGTGTGCAGCGCATGGTGCGCTCGGAAACCGGCACTGCCGGCGTGATGTTCACCCTCGACACCGAGTCGGGCTTCCGCGACGTGGTGTTCATCACCGGCGCCTACGGCCTGGGTGAAACCGTCGTACAAGGCGCGGTGAACCCGGACGAATTCTACGTTCACAAGCACACGCTGGCAGCCGGTCGCCCGGCCATTTTGCGCCGCAATCTGGGCAGCAAAGCCATCAAGATGATTTACGGCGAAGTGGCCACGGCCGGCAAGTCGGTCAAGACCATCGACGTCGACAAGGCCGATCGTGCACGTTTCTGCCTGAGCGACGCCGAAGTCAGCGAACTGGCCAAGCAGGCGATGATCATCGAGCAGCACTACAAGTGCCCGATGGACATCGAGTGGGCCAAGGACGGTGACGACGGCAAGCTGTACATCGTTCAGGCTCGCCCTGAAACCGTGAAGAGCCGCACCCAGGCCAACGTCATGGAACGTTACCTGTTGAAGGAAACCGGCACCGTGCTGGTGGAAGGCCGCGCTATCGGCCAGCGCATCGGTGCCGGCAAGGTCCGCATCATCAAGGACGTTTCCGAGATGGACAAAGTCCAGCCGGGCGACGTGCTGGTGTCCGACATGACCGACCCGGACTGGGAGCCGGTGATGAAGCGTGCCAGCGCCATCGTGACCAACCGCGGTGGCCGTACCTGCCACGCGGCGATCATTGCCCGTGAATTGGGTATTCCGGCCGTGGTCGGTTGCGGTAACGCCACCCAGCTGTTGAAAGACGGCCAGGGCGTGACCGTTTCCTGCGCCGAAGGCGACACCGGTTTCATCTTCGAAGGCGAACTGGGCTTCGATGTGAAGAAAAACTCCGTCGACGCCATGCCGGACCTGCCGTTCAAGATCATGATGAACGTCGGCAACCCGGATCGCGCATTCGACTTCGCGCAGCTGCCGAACGCCGGTGTGGGCCTGGCCCGCCTGGAGTTCATCATCAACCGCATGATCGGCGTGCACCCCAAGGCGTTGCTGAACTACGACGGCCTGCCGTCGGAGATCAAGGACAGCGTCGACAAGCGCATCGCCGGCTACGACGATCCAGTCGGTTTCTACGTCGAGAAGCTGGTCGAGGGCATCAGCACCCTGGCCGCTGCGTTCTGGCCGAAGAAGGTCATCGTGCGTCTGTCGGACTTCAAGTCCAACGAATACGCCAACCTGATCGGCGGCAAGCTGTACGAGCCGGAAGAAGAGAACCCGATGCTGGGCTTCCGTGGCGCTTCGCGTTACATCAGCGAATCGTTCCGCGACTGCTTCGAACTCGAATGCCGTGCCCTCAAGCGTGTGCGCAACGAGATGGGCCTGACCAACGTCGAAATCATGGTGCCGTTCGTGCGGACCCTGGGCGAGGCTAGCCAGGTGGTTGACCTGCTGGCAGAGAACGGCCTGGCACGCGGCGACAACGGTCTGCGCGTCATCATGATGTGCGAACTGCCGTCCAACGCGATCCTGGCTGAAGAGTTCCTCGAGTTCTTCGACGGTTTCTCCATTGGTTCCAACGACCTGACCCAGCTGACCCTGGGCCTGGACCGTGACTCCGGCATCATCGCGCACCTGTTCGACGAGCGTAATCCTGCGGTCAAGAAGCTGTTGGCCAATGCGATTGCCGCCTGTAACAAAGCCGGCAAATACATCGGTATTTGTGGTCAGGGTCCTTCCGATCACCCTGACCTGGCCAAGTGGCTGATGGAGCAGGGCATCGAAAGCGTTTCGTTGAACCCCGATTCCGTTCTGGAAACCTGGTTCTTCCTGGCCGAAGGCCAGGCAGCGGTCTGATACGCGAATGAAGCCTCGACCCGCTACGGTGGGTCGAGGCTTTAAGATTCAAGCAGGGCGGGCTCCAGTGGATGCCGCCCTTTTTTGTGCAAGAACATTATGCAAAGCAGCAGCAACCTGTTTCCTGTCGCCTTGATCAGCGCCGAGCGTCGCGGCGATCTGAGCGAGGACGTCTATCGCCTGAAACCGGGCAACAGCCCGGACGGCACCGTTGAGCTGGCCGTTACCCGCTTGGGCATGGCCGATGAACCCGCCGTGCGCGGTGTTCCGGTCATCTTGCTGCACGGCAGCTTTTCCAACCGGCGTTTCTGGTTTTCACCCAAGGGCCTTGGGTTGGGCGCCTATCTGGCGCGCGCCGGTTTTGATGTGTGGATCCCGGAAATGCGTGGCCACGGCTTGTCGCAGCGCAATCAGCAGTACCGCAAGAACCGGGTGGCCGACTATGCCCGTTACGACCTGCCGGCGATTGCCGCGTTCGTCCGTGAGCAGAGCGGGCAGGTGCCGCACTGGATCGGCCATTCGCTGGGGGGCATCACGCTGGCAGCCGCCTTGGGCGGTCAGTACCTGGGCGAGCCTGCGGTTGCCTCCGCGGCCTTTTTCGGTACCCAGGTCAGCCGTACCTACTGGCCGTTGAAAATACCGCCGGTGGAGTGGAGTGGGCGCTTCATTCTCAAGCGTTTCGCCCAACTGTCGGGTGCTCGTCTCAAGCGTGGGCCGGAGGACGAGCCGATTGGCCTGGCCCTGGAGGGCATGCGTTGGTACGGCCTGTTCGGGCGCTTTGGTGACGCCGATAAAGACTGGTGGGCAGGGTTGTCCGAGGTTCAGGTGCCGGTGCTGGCCGTCAGTGCCAGCAGCGATCATCAGGATCCGGACTGGGCCTGTCGCAAGTTGTTCGAACAGATGGGCTCGCCGCACAAGCAGTTCATCTGCCTGGGGCGTGAGCAGGGCTTTTCGGACAATTTCGGGCATGTCGAGATGCTGGTCAGCAAGGCTGCGCAGGCCGAGGTCTGGCCGCTGGTACGGCGCTGGCTGACGGATCAGCAGGCGCCCCTGCTGGCACAAGGACCCGATCTGGCCGCAGCGATCTGAAGCAGATGCTCTAACAAGGGCGTTTCGTTCTTATTCGCGAACGGCTAAGATATGACGAATTGAGCTGTTCTGGTCACAAACGGTTGCTGAGCCACGCTTATGTTCGTACCACTTGAGCGTCTGATCAATCTCAATGAGGGGTATCGGCGCACATTTCAGGTCGATGGGCGTAGCCTGCTGTTGCTGGTAGTGGATAATCAGCCATTGTTGCTGGTGGACAGCTGCCCGCACAAAGGCGCGCCATTGAACACCGCAACGCTGGCGGGCAATGTCTTGCGCTGTCAGCGGCATGGTATCGAGTTTCAGTTGCCCGATGGATTGCCCCTGCAGGCCTCATGCCCCGGCTTGAGCATGCTGAAGGTGGCGTACGAGGGGGATCGTATTGGCATCGATGTATAAACATCCTGTGCCGATGCTCGTTTCAAGTACGGTAACCTTGGGGTTTTCGACAGCCCACAATCGTGTTCTTTCTCTTGCAGGAGTTTCTCGATGGACCATTACCTCACTCCCGACCTGTGCGATGCCTACCCGGAACTGGTGCAGGTGCTGGAGCCGATGTTCAGCAATTTTGGCGGCCGTGATTCCTTCGGCGGTGAAATCGTTACCATCAAATGCTTCGAGGACAACTCGCTGGTCAAGGAGCAGGTCGAGCTCGACGGCAAGGGCAAGGTGCTGGTAGTCGATGGCGGTGGTTCGCTGCGTCGTGCGCTGATGGGCGACATGCTGGCCGAGAAAGCGGCGAAGAACGGTTGGGAAGGGCTGGTGATCTACGGCTGCATTCGTGACGTCGACGTCATTGCGCAAACCGATCTGGGCGTGCAGGCGCTGGCCAGCCACCCGATGAAGACTGACAGGCGCGGCGTTGGCGACCTCAACGTGGCGGTCACGTTCGCCGGGGTGACCTTCCACCCCGGGCACTATGTTTATGCGGACAACAATGGCGTGATCATCTCGCCAAGTCCGTTGAAAATGCCAGAATAAGCGCCAAGGCAAACACCAGGGGTGAGGATGTTCGAGGAAGACAACGCGCAATGGGGGCTGGTGCATGCCCTTGTACTCGATGGAAAAGGCGGTGCGCGTTCGATTGCCCGGACTGAACTGGATGGCCTGCAACTGCAATCCCATGAAAGCCTTTGGCTGCACTGGGATCGCAGTCACCCGCAAACCCGCACCTGGTTGCGTCAAACCAGCGGCCTGAGCGAGTTCAGTTGCGACTTGCTGCTCGAGGAAAACACCCGGCCGCGCCTGCTGGCGCTGCCGGACTCGGAGCTGTTGCTGTTCTTGCGCGGGGTCAACCTCAACCCCGGAGCCGTGCCGGAAGACATGGTCTCGGTACGGATTTTTGCCTCTGCCCAGCGGGTCATCTCCCTGCGTTTACGTCCCCTGCGAGCCACCGAGGAGTTGCTGGCACGGCTGGAGGAGGGCAAGGGGCCGAAGACCGCTTCCGAACTGATCCTCTATCTGGCCCAGTACCTCACCAACAAGGTGCAGGATCTGGTGGGCGATCTCTCGGAAGTCGTCGATGCCGAAGAAGAAAAACTGGATGCCGACGAACGGTATGCTCCCGAGCATGACTCGATCTTGCAGATCCGTCGGCGAGCGGCTGGGTTGAAGCGATTCCTGGCGCCCCAGCGGGATATTTTCGGCCAGCTGACGCGGATCAAACTGCCGTGGTTCGTCGAGGACGACGGCGATTACTGGAACGAATTGAACAACAGCCTGACGCGCTACCTCGAGGAGCTGGAATTGACCCGCGAGCGCGTGGGCCTGGTGCTGGAGGCCGAAGACCGGCGTCTGAGCATCAAGATGAGCCGCACGATGTACCGCTTCGGCATCATCACCGGAATCTTTTTGCCGATGAGTTTTCTGACGGGGTTGCTGGGCATCAACGTCGGGGGTATTCCCTTCGCCGAAAGCGCCTATGGCTTTCTGATTGCCTGCCTGACCATGGTGTTGGTGGCGCTGGGTCAATGGTGGCTGTATCGACGTTTGCGCTGGGTGTGAAGGAAGTTCATGTGACCCGAACAATCCCGACCGCGTCTTTCACAGATATCACGAGAGGTGCGTATGCACGATCCGTTTGAACAGTCTTTGCGTGACATGCTCAATGCATCACCGTCCACTCGCGACGATGACGCATGCCTTGGCCGTGTACTGAAAACCGCCAACCGCCAGGTCGGTGCCGGTGATCTGTTCAGTTTGCTGGGCCGCTGGCTGCCGGCGCTGATGATCGCCCTGAATAACGGATCGGCCCATGTCTCGCCGGTTTCCCGTCGTAAACCTACCGTTCGCACTGCTGATAAGGCTGATTGAATATGGAACTTGATCTCTGGACTCAGAGCCTCGTCACGGCAATGACCGCGTTGTGGACCAAGGTAGCGAACTTCATTCCGAACCTGTTTGGCGCACTGGTCGTGCTGCTGCTGGGGTTTGTCGTGGCCAAGCTGCTCGACACCCTGCTCTCGAAATTGCTCGCGAAACTGGGCTTGGATCGCCTGATGGGCGGTACCGGTTTGACCAAGCTGTTGTCCCGCGCAGGGCTTCAGGTACCGATCTCGACCCTGATCGGCAAGATCGTCTATTGGTTCGTTTTACTTATTTTTCTGGTTTCTGCAGCAGAATCCCTTGGCTTGGAGAGAGTTTCGGCTACGCTCGATATGCTGGCGCTTTATTTACCGAAAGTGTTCGGTGCCGCGCTGGTGTTGCTGGTAGGTGTATTGCTGGCGCAACTGGCCAACGGGCTGGTGCGCGGCGCCGCTGAAGGAGTGGGTCTGGATTATGCGTCGGGTCTGGGGCGGATCGCCCAGGGCCTGGTAATCATCATCAGTATTTCGGTTGCGATCAGCCAGTTGGAGGTCAAAACCGACCTGCTGAACCACGTGATTGTGATCGTTTTGATAACCGTTGGTCTGGCTGTTGCCTTGGCCATGGGATTGGGAAGCCGGGAAATTGCCGGTCAGATTCTTGCGGGAATCTATGTGCGTGAGTTGTATCAGGTTGGGCAACAAGTGCGTGTTGGAGAGGTCGAAGGCCAGATCGAAGAGATCGGCACGGTTAAAACTACATTGCTGACCGACGAGGGTGAGCTAGTCTCTCTCTCCAATCGGATTCTCCTGGAGCAGCATGTTAGTAGCCGCTAACCCGGCAAACCCTGCTAATGTATCCCGCCGCAAAATGCCCGAGACCTTGGGCAGCGGTGGACATTGACCTGACTGTCGGCCCGACTTGTTTTGAATAAAGCCCAAACGCTATCCACGCGCTACGACCCCCGCGAGCTCTCTGATGAGGAGTTGGTCGCGCGCTCGCACACCGAGCTGTTTCACGTAACGCGCGCCTACGAAGAGCTGATGCGCCGTTACCAGAGAACATTATTTAACGTCTGTGCGCGGTATCTTGGGAACGATCGCGATGCAGATGATGTCTGTCAGGAGGTGATGCTCAAGGTGCTGTATGGTTTGAAGAACTTCGAGGGCAAATCGAAGTTCAAGACATGGCTATATAGCATCACGTACAACGAGTGCATCACACAGTATCGGAAGGAACGGCGAAAGCGTCGCTTGATGGATGCTTTGAGTCTGGACCCCCTCGAGGAAGCGTCGGAAGAAAAGGCGCCGAAACCTGAGGAAAAGGGTGGACTTGATCGCTGGCTGGTGTATGTAAATCCGATCGACCGGGAAATTCTGGTGCTACGATTTGTCGCAGAGCTGGAGTTTCAGGAGATCGCAGATATCATGCACATGGGTTTGAGCGCGACGAAAATGCGGTACAAGCGTGCTCTTGATAAATTGCGTGAGAAATTTGCAGGCATTGCCGAAACATAGGTTCGGCGCAAATATCTCTTACGTGTAGGCAAGTTCTGATAGACTTGTCGCCGAGTTGTCCCCCGGTTTGCGGGACTGCTTTACAATCACCAGATGGGGATTTAACGGATGAAACTGAAAAACACCTTGGGCTTGGCCATTGGTACTCTTATTGCCGCTACTTCTTTCGGCGTTCTGGCACAAGGCCAAGGCGCAGTTGAAGGCGAGCTGTTCTACAAGAAGCAGTACAACGATAGCGTCAAGAACATCGAAGACGGCTACAACCCAGGCGCTCGCATTGGTTACTTCCTGACCGACGATGTGTCGATCGATCTGAACTACGATCAAACTCACCACACCCGCTCGAACGGCGATACTGGCAACCAGAAGATCAAAGGTGACACCGGTTCCCTGCTGGGTACCTACCACTTCGGTCAGGCTGGCGTTGATTCGCTGCGTCCATACGTTTCCGGCGGTTTCGGCCACCAGAGCCGTACCAGCGTAAAAGCTGACGGCCACAGCGGTCGCGATCAGTCGACCCTGGCTATCGTTGGTACCGGTGTTAAGTACTACTTCACCGACAACCTGTTCGCTCGTGCCGGCGTTGAAGCTGACTACGCAATGGACAACGGCAAGTGGGACTACTCCGCCCTGGTTGGTCTGGGTGTGAACTTCGGCGGCAACGCTGGCGCCGCTCCAGTCGTAGCTCCAGTTGTAGCTCCAGAACCAGAGCCAGAAGCTCCGGTTGCTGAAACCGTACGTGTTGAGCTGGACGTCAAGTTCGACTTCGACAAAGCTACCGTTAAACCAGGCAGCCTGACCGACGTCGCCAACCTGGCTGACTTCATGAAGCAGTACCCACAGACCACCACCGTGGTTGAAGGTCACACTGACTCCGTAGGTCCAGACGCTTACAACCAGAAGCTGTCCCAGCGTCGTGCTGACGCTGTCAAGCAAGTTCTGGTTCAAGACGGCGTTGAAGCTAGCCGTGTTAGCTCCGTTGGTTACGGCGAGTCCCGCCCAGTTGCTGACAACGGCACTGCAGAAGGCCGCGCTGTTAACCGTCGTGTAGAAGCACAGGTTGAAGCTCAAGCTAAGTAATTAGCTTCGCAGCCTCGAAAAGCCCGGCTTAGGCCGGGCTTTTCTTTGCCTGCGATTTGCTGAATGTCGATGATTACCGCACTGCGCTCGACGGCCAGCCTGTAGGCAGCTCGCGTTCAAGCGCTGCGCATGCTGCCACTGCGCCGATGACCAGGATAGCCGGGCTTTTCAGTTGGAAGCTGTAGGCGTCTTCCTGCATTTGCGTGAGATTGCTACGGCACTCTCGCTGGTGTGGCAGTGAAGCGTTTTCAATCATCGCCACCGGGGTGTCCGCACTCATGCCGCCTGCCAGCAATTGCTCGCGAATGTCGCCGAGCTTTGCCACGCCCATATAGATCACCAGCGTTGTGCCGCCCTGGGCCAGCGCACGCCAGTTGAGCTCACTGTCGTCCTGTGTATGGGCCGTCACCAGCGTGACCCCGCGTGCGACTCCTCGCAGTGTCAGCGAAATATCGCATTGCGTGGCGCCGGCCAGGCCCGCCGTAATGCCGTTGACCAGTTCCACGTCCACCTCGCGCTCGCGCAGCCACTGGGCTTCCTCACCGCCGCGACCGAAAATGCAGGGATCACCACCCTTCAGGCGCACCACGCATTGGCCTTGTCGGGCGTAGCGCAGCATCAGGCGATGAATGAATGCCTGCGGGGTAGAGCGGCAGCCGCCGCGCTTGCCGACGGCAATGATTCGCGCCTTGGGGCAGTGCACCAGTACCGCTTCGTTGACCAGGTCATCGATCAGTACCACATCGGCTTCGCTCAGTGCCCGAACGGCTTTGAGGGTCAGCAATTCAGGATCGCCGGGACCGGCGCCTACCAACCAGACTTTTGCGTTCATGTTCTGCTCCTCACGAGGTGACTGCGACGGGCTGCACAGTGGCCGCCAACAGACGCTTGATTTCCGGGACGCACGAGCCGCATTGCGTGCCGCAACCCAGTTGTTGTTTCAGGCCCTGGAGATCCAGGCCGCGACGAATGCCGGCGCACACGGCGCCCTGACTGACGTTTTTGCAGTTGCACAGGGTTTTTTGCGTGCTCGATCCTGCGTCCGCGACGCCGGGTGGGGCGCTTAGCGGTGCCAGCAGCCAGCGCCGCAGGTGTTCGTCGATACGCCCCTCCAGCCAGAGGTTGTGCAGCCAATGCCGGGCCAGGGTTTCTCCTGCCAGGCGGATGGCGGTAATACGGCCTTGTTCGATGCGCACCCGTTTGCCAATGGCGCGGCTGGGGTCGTCATACATCAGGACCGGGCCGTTGATCAGGCCCAGCCGTTGATCGATCTTGTCCAGCCATTGCGGATCCGGTGCCTGGGCATGGGCGACACGTATCAGCAGCGCTGGGCGCTCACGTCCGGTGAGGCTAAGGCTAACGTAGGCAAAATCCTCACAGAGCGGCCGCAGGTCCTCGAAATGCTGTTGAACATCACCCTCAACCAGTGCGAACAGGCTCCATGGCAAGTGCGCAGGTTCGATACGCACGCCGCTGTGCTTGAGTTCGGGTTGCTTGGAGAGCGGGTCGAATGCCGGTTGCGTGAGGCTGTTGACGCCGCCCTTGAGAAAGCGGTCGCCCCAATGCATCGGTAAAAAGGCCTGGCCCGGGCGCACGCTGTCATCGCTGACGACCGATACGATCACACTGCCACGACGGCTCTTGAGGGTGACCAGATCGCCGCTGTCGAGCCGATGCCGGCGCAGTTCATCGGGATGCAGGCTCAACAGGGCTTCATTGACATGGCCGAACAGTTGCGCCGCCGTGCCGGTGCGGCTCATGCCATGCCATTGGTCGCGCAGGCGCCCGGTGATCAGGGTCAGCGGAAAACCTGTATCGCGTTGTTCTTTGGCTGCCTGGTAAGGCTCGGCGACAAACTGCGCGCGACGGTTTTGGGTGGGGAACAGCCCATCGACGTAAAGCCTCGGTGTGCCGCGTGATGCTCCCTCCGGGAAGGGCCACTGCTGCGGGCCAAGGGTGTCGAGCAGGGCGTGACTGATCCCGGACAGGTCCAGGTCCCGCCCGCGGGTCAGTTGCTTGAACTCGTCAAACACCTGTTCAGGACGTTCGAAGGCGAACAGAGGGGGTTGCCCCGGGCGCAGGTGCTTCTCCAGGCGTTGTGCGAAGTCCACCGTGATTGCCCAGTCCGGACGCGCTTCACCGGGTGCGGCGATGGCACGACGAACGTGGGAGATGCGGCGTTCCGAGTTGGTCACCGTGCCTTCCTTCTCGCCCCAGCTGGCGGCCGGCAGCAGCAGGTCGGCAAAGGCGGCGGTTTCGGTGGTGCGAAAGGCTTCTTGCAGGACCACGAACGGACAAGCCTGGAGGGCTGCGCGCACGCTGTTCTGGTCTGGCAGTGACTGCGCGGGGTTGGTGCAGGCGATCCACAACGCCTTGATGGTGCCGTTCCTGACTTGCTCGAACAGCTCGATGGCGGTCAGGCCAGTGGCCTCTGGCAGTTTGTCCACACCCCAGTACGCCGCGACCTCGGCGCGATGCTCGGCGTTGGCCGCCTCGCGATGACCCGGCAACAGGTTGGCCAGGCTCCCGGTTTCGCGTCCGCCCATGGCATTTGGTTGACCAGTGAGGGAGAAGGGGCCGGCACCTGGCCGGCCTATTTGTCCGGTGGCCAGGTGCAGGTTGATCAGCGCGCTGTTTTTCGCACTGCCGGCGGTGGATTGATTCAAGCCCATGCACCACAGCGACAGGAAAGCGGACGAGGTACCGACCCACTCGGCACACAGCCGCAACTGTTCCATGCTGATGCCGCACAGTTGCGCGACCATGGCCGGGCTGTAGTCGTGCACCAGCTTTTTCAGTTCGGTCAGGCCGTCGGTGTGTGCCCTGATGAAGGCAGGGTCGATGCGGCCTTCCCACAGCAGTAGATGCAAAATCCCATGGAACAGCGCGACATCGCTGCCAGGCAGAATCGCCAGGTGCAGGTCGGCCAGATCGCAGGTGTCCGTGCGCCTAGGGTCGATGACGATGACTTTCATTCCGGGGCGACGGGCTTTGGCTTCTTCCAGGCGGCGAAACAGCACGGGGTGGGCGTAGGCCATGTTGCTGCCGACGATCATCACGCAATCGCTCAGCTCAAGGTCTTCGTAGCTGCACGGCGGGGCATCGGCCCCCAGGCTGCGCTTGTAGCCGACCACGGCCGAGGACATGCACAGCCGGGAGTTGCTGTCGATATTGTTGGTGCCCACCAGTGCCCGGGCCAGCTTGTTGAAGACGTAGTAGTCTTCGGTCAGTAATTGTCCCGAGATATAGAACGCGACACTGTCCGGGCCATGTTCGGCAATGGTGCTGGCAAACACGTTGGCGGCGTGGTCGAGGGCGGTGTCCCAATCGGTTCGACCGCGCGCCAGGCCTTTGCCCAGCCGCAGCTGCGGGTACAGCGCGCGGGCAGCGAGGTCGCCGGTCAGGTGCAGCGTCGAGCCCTTGCTGCACAGCTTGCCAAAGTTGGCCGGGTGCGTCGGGTCGCCGCTGACACCGAGGATCTGCTCGCCGTCATGTTCGATCAATACGCCGCAGCCTACGCCGCAGTAACAACAGGTCGAGGCAGTCGTTTGGCGGTTCATCAGCAGGCTTCCTGCAAGGCCGGCATGGCCTGTTCGTTCTCCACCCGGGGCGCGGGGGCCACTTGTGGTGCCAGGGCCTCGCCGAACATCAAGTGATCACGGATGTCGGCAATGGTCCGGTTTTCACGAATCTGGCGCATGTACCAGCCACTGTCGGCGGTGTCGCCATACAGGCAGGCGCCTACCAGAACGTCATTCTTGATCACCAGCTTTTTGTAGATCCCGCCGATGGGGTCGGACAGGGTGATGGTCTCGGTGCCTTCCGCGCCCATGAAATCGCCGGCAGAGAACAGGTCGATGCCGGTGACTTTCAGCTTGGTGGATGTCACCGATCCGCGATAGCGGGCAAAGCCCAGTTGTGCGAGGTGGTTGGCGCAGACCTTGGCCTGTTCGAACAGTGGCGCCACCAGGCCATAGGCAATGCCGCGATGGCTGGCGCACTCGCCAATGGCATAGATACGTGGGTCGTAGGTTTGCAGGGTGTCGTTGACCAGGATCCCGCGGTTGCACGCAATGCCGGCTGTTTCGGCCAGTTCGGTATTGGGGCGGATGCCGGCGGCCATCACCACCAGGTCCGCCGGGATGCGGTCGCCGTTCTTGAACTGGACTGAACCGACCCGGCCATTGCCTGCGTCGTGCAGGGCCTGGGTCTGTTCGCCCAGGCGAAAATTCAAGCCCCGGGCTTGCAGCGCGGATTGCAGTAACTGACCGCTGGTTTTGTCCAGTTGCCGCTCCAGCAACCACTCGCCAATATGCACCACGGTCACATGCATGCCGCGCAGCATCAGGCCGTTGGCCGCTTCAAGGCCCAGCAAGCCGCCGCCGATGACCACCGCGTGTGTGTGGGTTCTGGCGGTGTCGATCATGGCCTGGGTGTCGGCGATGTCGCGATAGCTGATCACGCCCTGCAAGCGGTTGCCCGGAATCGGCAGGATGAATGGCGCGGAGCCGGTGGCGATCAGCAAGCGATCGTATTCGGCTTCGCTGCCGTCTTCGGCGATGACTCGCCGATTGATCCGGTCGATCTCCACCACTTTACGGTTGAGCAGTAGCTTGATGTGGTTGTCCTGGTACCAGCTCAGGTCGTTGAGCACGATCTCGTCGAAGGTCTGCTCGCCGGCCAGCACCGGCGACAGCAGGATGCGGTTGTAGTTGGTATGGGGCTCGGCACCGAAGACCGTGATGTCATACAGTTCGGTGCTCAATTTGAGCAGCTCTTCCAGTGTGCGAACCCCGGCCATACCATTGCCGATCATCACCAGTTTGAGTTTTTTCATCAGCTTCTCCGCAAGCTCAGGCCTGTGTCATCGGGCCGATGGGGCTGGCTCGGTTTATTGGGCGCAAACAAAAAAAGGCGTCCCGCTAGTGATCTAGCGAGGACGCCTTTGTCCTGGTCCCGTTCTCTCGGGGGAGCGCGGCCTTCGTCGTTGAAGGCCGGGCTTTATGTAGGGTGACAATGCTAATGCAGTGGTTGTGCCAAGTTATCCTGCGGCGCGGGTTTGTTGGGGTGGCGGAGGGGAATCGGGTCTTCGCTGGCGGTTTTACGCACCGATTGGAGGCGCGATGCCCGGTCGTGGAGCGGTCCAGGCCACGATGACGAAGGCGTCGGCCATAAAGCGTGGGGGTCTGCTCAGGGGGTGCGCAACCATGAAAACAGCAACACCACATTGATCATCAGCAGTGCCAGGGCCAGCGTGCGCCACACTTTCACCGGTTCGCGCTCGAGCAATGGCCTTGGTCGCACACTCAGGCTGCGCCGCTCTCCTTGCTCCAGTACCAGGAGCCATTGCTCCGCTGTTTCATAGCGTTGAGCCGGGTCGGCGCACAGGGCGCATTCCAGGCTTTGTCCCAGCCAGTCCGGCCAGTCCGGCCGATAACGGCTGGCGCTGACGGGCAGGCCGAAGCGTGGGCGCTGGAAGGCTTCAATCTCGCCGTAGGGGTAGTGCCCGGTAGCCAGGTAATACAGGGTGACGCCGACGGCATACAGGTCCTGTTGCGGTGTCGGGGCCTGGCCATTGAACGCTTCGGGCGCAATGTAGCTGGGCGTCCCGGGCAGCGCGTGAGCCTGGTCTTCGGACAGGCCGGGGCAGTAGGCGAGACCGAAATCCAGCAGGCGCAATTCGCCGTCGTCCCCCAGCAGCAGGTTCTCCGGTTTGATATCGCGGTGCAGGATCTGTCGCCGGTGCAGCAGTCCCACCGCCCGTAGTAGCCGTTCGGCCAGTGCTTGCCATTGGGCCAGGGGCAGGGGGCCAGTTTGCAGGAACAGTCCAGCCAGGGTCACGCCCGGGTATTCGCGCATCACGTAATACAGGTGCTGGCGTTGAGTCGCCGGGTGTATTTCAGGGAAGCTGCGCCCGGCCACGCGCTTGAGAAACCACTCTTCGGACAGCAATGCCTGGGCCGCCGCGGTGTCGTTGTTCGATGAGGCGGCCAGGGTCTTGAGCAGCCAGGGCTGTTGCTGCCCGTCGCGGACGCGATAGATCAGCGATTGCTGGCTGTGGCCCAGCAGCTTCTCGATGTGCCAGCCCTCGAAGGAGTGGCCGGCCTTGAGCGATGGTGGCAAGGGCCATTGTTGCAACTGGATCAGCGCGTCGCCGATGCTGCTCTCGCCGAGGGCGTCGATCCGCACCAGCAGCGCGCTGGCATTGTCCTGGCTGCCTGCCAGGTGAGCAGCGTTGACCAGGGTGTGTGCTGCACGGTCGAGGTCGGGTTGGTCGCGCAGGATGGCCGCGATGGCCGTGTCGCCCAATGTCGCCCAGACCCCATCGCTCAGCAGCACGAAAGACTCACCGACACGCAACTCACCATCGAGGAAATCCAGCACCAGGTGTTGATCCAGTCCCAGTGCGCGCTTGAGCACATGCTGCATGCCCGGCTGCTCCCAGACGTGGTCCTCACTGATGCGTTGCAACTGATCGGCGTGCCAGCGGTAGACCCGGCAATCGCCGACATGGGCCAGGGTGAAGCGCCTTCCCCGCAGCACCAGCGCGCTGACGGTGGTCAGCAACGGCAGGCCGCCACCGTTGGCCTGCAACCAGCGATTTTGCGCAAGCAACAGACGGTCCAGCGCCTGTGCCACGCCCCAGGTCTGCGGCGTGGCGTAGTAGTCCAGGGCCAGGGCCTGCAAGGTGGTCCGGGCCGCGAGCCCGCCGTCGGCACATTGGCTGACACCGTCGGCGATGGCGAACAGGCAGCCCTTGCTGGCCGCCAGTTCAGCCGTTGGTGTAACCAGGCGCAGAGCGTCCTGGTTTTCCGCTCGAGGGCCAATGGCGCTGGCCTCGGCGAAGCTCAGTTGCAGGCTCATCGAAGGTCAGACCCGTGCCGCGGTCATGGCCGCCGAGCCCCAGGTGGTTCTCCAGCGGCGCTTGACCCCGTGCAGACCAAACCAGGCCAGGACACCCAGGCTGGCGAACAACCACAAGGCCAACTGATAGCTGCCCGTGCTCTGCTTGATAGCCCCCATGCCGGCCGCCAGGGCGAAGCCGCCGATGCCGCCCGCCATGCCGATCAGGCCGGTCATCACGCCGATCTCGCGCCGAAAGCGCTGCGGTACCAACTGGAACACCGCGCCATTGCCCGCGCCGAGGCCGAGCATGGTGCACACGAACAGCGCCAGTGCCGCGTAGGAGCTGGGCAGGTTGAAACCGACGGCTGCGATGCACACGGCGGCGACGGTGTACATCACCAGCAAGGTGCGGATGCCGCCAAAACGGTCCGCCAGGGCACCACCCAGGGGCCGCATCAAGCTGCCGCCGAATACGCACGCGGCGGTGTAGTAACCGGCGGTGACCGGGTTCAGGCCGTACTGGTCGTTGAAGTAACCGGGCAGGGCGCTGGCCAGGCCGATGAATCCGCCAAAGGTCACGCAGTAGAAGAACATGAACCACCAGCTGTCACGATCCGCGAGGGCCTTGAAGTAGTCGCTCATGGATTTGGCCTTGGGCCGCTCAGGTGCGTTTTTTGCCAGCCAGGCGAACACGATCAGGGTCAGGATCAGCGGGATCAAGGCGAAGCCGAACACGTTGCTCCAGCCAAACGCGGCCGCCAGGACCGGCGCGATCAGGGCGGCGAGCACGGTGCCCGAGTTGCCCGCACCGGCGATGCCCATGGCCTTGCCCTGGTGTTGTGGCGGATACCATTGCGAGGCCAGGGGCAGGGCGACGGCGAACGAAGCACCGGCCATGCCCAGGAACACGCCCAGCAACAAGGCTTGCTCGTAGGTGTGGATCCCCAGTTTCCAGGCGCCGAACAGGGCGCAGATGACAATCACCTGGCCAATCAGGCCGGCGGTTTTTGGTGACAGGCGATCGGCGAGCAAGCCCATGGCGAAGCGCAGGAAGGCGCCGGCCAGAATCGGCGTGGCCACCATCAGCCCGCGCTGTTGCGTGGTCAATTGCAGGTCGGCGGCGATTTGCACCGCCAGCGGGCCGAGCAGGTACCAGACCATGAAGCTCAGGTCAAAATACAGAAAGGCTGAGAACAGTGTCGGGGTATGGCCGGATTTCCAGAAGCTTGTGTTCATCGCGCACCTCAGCGGTTAAGAGTCTCGTAGCAAGTCGTGAGCTTTGCGGTGGGGCGCCGTGACGGCCGTACCACCGACCCCGGGCTGTGGGGCCAAAACGAAAAAACGCCGCTACCCGATTCGCCAGAGGCAAACGAGGTGAGCGACGTCTTTGTCGTGGGTGGGGCAACCGCCGTTGGTTACCTGTACCGATTACTTAGCGAGATCTGTGCCAACAGTCTGCTTTTGTGGCGAGGGAGCTTGCTCCCGCTGGGACGCGGAGCGTCCCAAAATTGCCTGCCACCATGTTTTATCTGACGGTTCACGACTGCTACGCAGCCGAGCGGGAGCAAGCTCCCTCGCCACAATGATCGGTTACCCCAGCAACTCGTTCATGGCAATGATCTGTTCCGCCACCTGGATCAGCTTTTGCTGGCGGCTCATGGCTTGGCGGCGCATTAGGGTGTAGGCCTGCTCTTCGTTGCACGCTTTCATTTTCATCAGCATGCCCTTGGCCAGCTCGATGCGCTTGCGCTCGGCCAGTTGCTGGTCCCGGGCGTGGAGTTGGGCGCGCAGGGCCTGGTCGCTTTCAAAGCGTGCCATGGCCACATCCAGGATCGGTTGCAGGCGTGCGGCATGAATGCCTTCGACAATGTAGGCACTGACGCCGGACTTGATGGCCTGGCGCATCACGCCCGGGTCGTGTTCGTCGGTGAACATCACAATCGGCCTTGGCTGGTCACGGCTGACCAGCACCACTTGCTCCAGCACATCGCGGCTGGGTGACTCGGTATCGATCAGGATCACGTCCGGGCGCACCGTTTCGACGCGCGCGGGCAGGTCGATGGTCAGGCCGGATTCGTCGATCACCTCGAATCCGGCTTCGGTCAGTGCGGTCTTGAGACGACCGACTTTTTTCGCGGTGTCGTTGATCAGCAGGATGCGTAACATGGTCGTGGCCTCCTGTCAGCGGCGGGCGAGCAGGGTGGGGGTGTCGGTCATGGCGTGCAGCGCGAAGCTGCGGGCATAGGTCGCGGGGTCCGAACCGTCCCAGACTTTGCCATCGATCAACTGGCTGCTGCGCATTGCCTGGCCCTCGGTACGGATTCCCAAGGCGCTGGCCGCGTCCCGGTACAGCGCCAGTTGCTGGACCTGACGGGCGACCGCCAGATAGTCCGGGTCTTCACGCAACAAGCCCCAGCGCCGAAATTGGGTCATGAACCACATGCCGTCGCTCAGGTACGGCACATTGACCTCGCCATTGCCATGAAAACGCAGCGCGTGAGGGTCCTGCCAGCGATTGCCAAGGCCGTCGGCATAGTCGCCCAGCAAGCGCGGCTCGATGCAGTCCAGCGGCATATCCAGGTAGTCGGGGGCGCTCAACAGTTGCGCGGTGCTGCGGCGATTTTCCGTGCTTTGCTCGATGAAACGGCTGGCCTCCAGGATCGCCATCACCAGCGCCCGGGCTGTGTTGGGATATTGCTCGACGAAGGCGCGGGTGCAGGCGAGGACTTTCTCCGGGTGATCGGGCCACAGGGCCTGGCTGGTTGCCAGGGTGAAGCCCAGGTTCTGCTTCACGGCGGCGGCGCTCCAGGGTTCGCCCACGCAAAAGCCGTCGATGCGACCGGCCTGCAGGTGCACGATCATTTGTGGCGGCGGTACCACGACGCTGTCGACATCGTGCAGCGGATGGATGCCCTGGCTGGCCAGCCAGTAATACAGCCACATGGCGTGGGTGCCGGTGGGAAAGGTCTGGGCGAAGGTCAGTTTTGGGCGACTTTGGTGCACGTGGCGATCCAGCGCCTCAGGACTGCTCACGCCTAGCCGGTGCAGGCCGTGGGAGAGGTTGATGCTCTGGCCGTTCTGGTTCAGGCCCATGAGCACCGCCATGTCGGTGGCCGCTACGCCCCCGATGCCCAGATGCACGGCATACACCAGCCCGTACAGGCTGTGGGCGGCATCCAGCTCGCCACTGACCAGTTTGTCCCGCAGGCTGGCCCAGGACGTTTGGCGCTTGAGGTTCAGGGTCAGGCCGTAGGGCTGGGCGAAGCCCTGGGTGGCGGCGACCACCACCGAGGCGCAGTCGCTCAGGGCCATGAAACCCAGGTTGATCGAGGTTTTTTCCGGGGCATCGCTGCCATTGACCCAGGCCAGCGGGCCGGCTGATGGTTCATTCATCGAGTGTGCACCTTCCAAAAAAACGTCGTCCCGGGCCCTTGCCAGAGCAAGGCCGGGGGACGACGCCATTGTCCTTTCCATCAGCAACGCGGGACTCATCCCGTCGTTGGCATGAGTGCTGATGCCAATCCCGGTGCAAGGCATATGCCATTGACGCCTGATTTCGTCGTGCGCCTCGCTTGCAACCCCGATGCCCGGCTATAATCGCCGCCTCATTTCGCCGCCAATCGAGTCAAGTCCGCCCATGTATACCCTGGCCCGCCAACTGCTGTTCAAACTCTCCCCGGAAACCTCCCACGATCTGTCCCTGGACCTGATCGGCGCGGGCGGGCGTCTGGGCCTGAACGGCTTGCTGTGCAAGGCACCGGCGCACGTGCCGGTGAATGTCATGGGCCTGGACTTTCCGAACCCGGTAGGGCTGGCGGCCGGCCTGGACAAGAATGGCGCGGCCATCGACGGCTTTGCCCAGCTGGGTTTTGGCTTCGTGGAAATCGGCACCATTACCCCGCGTCCGCAGCCGGGCAACCCCAAGCCGCGCATTTTTCGCTTGCCGCAGGCCGAGGCGATCATCAACCGCATGGGCTTCAACAACCTGGGCGTCGATCACCTGTTGGCGCGCGTTGCCGCCGCCAAGTACAAAGGCGTGCTGGGGATCAACATCGGCAAGAACTTTGACACCCCGGTCGAGCGTGCCGTCGACGACTACCTGATCTGCCTGGACAAGGTCTACGCCCATGCCAGCTACGTGACGGTCAACGTCAGCTCGCCCAACACCCCGGGCCTGCGCAGCCTGCAATTTGGCGATTCGCTCAAGCAGTTGCTCGAAGCCTTGCGCCAGCGCCAGGAAGACCTCGCCCAATTGCACGGCAAGCGCGTACCGCTGGCGATCAAGATCGCACCGGACATGACCGACGAAGAAACCGTTGAAGTGGCGCGGGCCCTGATCGAAACCGGCATGGACGCGGTGATCGCGACCAACACCACCCTGAGTCGTGTCGGTGTCGAAGGCATGGAGTTCGGTGACGAGGCGGGCGGTTTGTCCGGCGCCCCGGTACGCGACAAGAGCACGCACACGGTCAAGGTGCTGGCGGCTGAGCTGGCCGGACGCCTGCCGATCATCGCCGTGGGCGGGATCACCGAAGGCAAGCATGCGGCTGAGAAGATCGCCGCAGGTGCCAGCCTGGTGCAGCTCTACTCCGGGTTCATCTACAAAGGCCCGGCGCTGATTCGTGAATCGGTGGATGCGATCGCGGCAATGCGTTAACCCAAAACCCGAGGGAAAGGATCATGTGTGGCGAGGGAGCTTGCTCCCGCTGGGGCGCGAAGCGGCCCTGAAACCAGCGAACGAGGTGCTTCAGGAGTCATGCGGCGTCTGAACAGGGGCCGCTCCGCTGCCCAGCGGGAGCAAGCTCCCTCGCCACAAACGCAGGTTTACAGTAGATTTTGAGTGGACTGCAGGCATAAAAAAGGGCTCCTCGAGGGAGCCCCTGGGCCGAAGCCCGCCGTCCGGAGAGGACGTGCGTGGTTAAGTCGTTACCTGATCAAGTTGTCGTGTCGGAATGTGTGCCCTGTTTAGCCGACGGCGTGAAGTTCGTTGAGTCTATGGATTCCCGCAGTGCCGGTCATACCGTCCCAGTTGTCGCCGCGTCCTTCTCGCCAGCCGTTAATCCAGGCTTGGCGTACCGACGGTAGAGTAAATGGGCAAAGCTCACGGGATTTGCCACCAACGCCATATTGATATCCGCGCAAAAATGCTCTTTCCAACGGATCACGCTTAAGTCTTCTCATAGGGTGTTTCCCTCACTTGTTGACTGTATTTGTCGCGTCGACCTCTATCGAGGTCAGGCAGGAAAACTCCTGCCGTTGGGGGCTCGCTGCCGGCGTCGCGAGCCAAGGTGTTGACGTCGTTGCGGCGTCAACCTGAGTTGAGTTCTAACCAATGAGTCACATCGAGGGAATGATCGTTTTGTCATAAGAACGTAACGATAAAGATGCTAAGGCCATAAGTAACACGACGTGATTTGTGTCGTATTTGGCCAAAGCCCCCTGCGATCAGCCTCTCACTGGATGATGAGGTTAATGCTTTAGAAAAAATGTCCACCCGTTGTACTCGGGTACTATTCGACGAAGGGTCGAGTTATGACATTTTGTTGCATCGAATTTTTTATCTGCCCGGGCATCTAAGCTCATTCCAGTCCATCGACTGGTTGAGCGGCCAGGGTGGGACGGCACACCTTCGTGCCACGCGAGCGCTCTTTTAGAAAAGCGCTTGATTGAAAACCGAGCGGTCAATGCGTTGCCCGTTCACTTATTGCCAAAGGCCCTGGAACCCCCATGTCGGATCGTTACGAACTCTTCCTCACTTGCCCTAAAGGCCTCGAAGGCCTGCTTATCGAGGAAGCCGTCGGGCTTGGCCTTGAGGAAGCGCGCGAGCACACCTCGGCCGTGCGTGGCATGGCCACCATGGAAACTGCCTATCGTCTGTGCCTGTGGTCGCGCCTGGCGAACCGGGTCCTGATTGTCCTCAAGCGTTTCGCGATGAAGGACGCCGAAGACCTGTATCACGGCGTGCTGGATGTCGAGTGGCAGGACCATATGCTGCCTGACGGCACCCTGGCGGTGGAGTTCAGCGGTCACGGTTCGGGCATCGACAACACCCACTTCGGTGCGTTGAAGGTCAAGGACGCCATCGTCGACAAGCTGCGCACCCCGTCGGGCGAGCGCCCGTCCATCGACAAGCTCAACCCGGACCTGCGCATTCACCTGCGCCTGGACCGTGGCGAAGCGATCCTGTCCCTGGACCTGTCCGGTCACAGCCTGCACCAGCGCGGCTACCGCCTGCAGCAAGGTGCTGCGCCGCTGAAGGAAAACCTCGCGGCGGCGATCCTGATCCGTTCCGGCTGGCCACGCATTGCCGCTCAAGGCGGCGCACTGGCTGACCCGATGTGCGGCGTCGGGACCTTCCTGGTCGAAGCGGCGATGATCGCCGCCGATATGGCGCCGAACCTGCGCCGTGAGCAGTGGGGTTTCACCGCCTGGCTGGGTCACGTGCCGGCATTGTGGAAAAAGCTCCACGAAGAAGCCTCAGAGCGCGCCGCTGCCGGCCTGGCCAAACCACCGCTGTGGATTCGCGGGTACGAAGCCGACCCACGACTGATTCAACCGGGTCGTAACAACGTCGAACGCGCCGGCCTGAGCGAGTGGATCAAGATTTACCAGGGCGAAGTCGCGACGTTCGAGCCGCGCCCGGACCAGAACCAGAAAGGCCTGGTGATCTGCAACCCTCCATACGGCGAGCGCCTGGGCGACGAGGCGAGTTTGCTCTATCTCTACCAGAACCTTGGCGAGCGCCTGCGTCAGGCCTGCCTGAACTGGGAAGCGGCCGTGTTCACCGGCGCGCCGGACCTGGGCAAGCGCATGGGCATCCGCAGCCACAAGCAGTATTCGTTCTGGAACGGCGCGCTGCCGTGCAAGCTGCTGCTGATCAAAGTCCTGCCGGACCAGTTCGTCACAGGCGAGCGCCGTACACCGGAACAGCGCCAGGCCGAGCGTGAGCAAGCGGTCTACGATCAGTTGCCGGTCGAGCCGCAAGAGCGTCAGTACAACAAGAACGGCAACCCGATCAAACCTGCGCCGGCACCGGCACCCGTGGTTGAGCAGGCGCGCCTGAGCGAAGGCGGGCAGATGTTTGCCAACCGCCTGCAGAAGAACCTCAAGGCCATGGGCAAGTGGGTCAAGCGCGAAGGCATCGATTGCTACCGCGTCTACGATGCCGACATGCCTGAGTACTCGATGGCCATCGACCTGTATCACGACTGGGTCCACGTCCAGGAGTACGCGGCGCCGAAATCCATCGACCCGGAAAAAGCCTCGGTGCGCATGTTCGATGCCCTGGCGGCCATTCCGCAGGCCTTGAACGTCGACAAGAGCCGCGTCGTGGTCAAGCGCCGCGAGCGTCAGAGCGGCACCCGCCAGTACGAGCGTCAAAGTGCTCAGGGCAAGTTCGTCGAAGTCAACGAAGGCGGCGTCAAGTTGCTGGTCAACCTGACCGACTACCTCGACACCGGCCTGTTCCTGGACCACCGCCCAATGCGCATGCGGATCCAGAAAGAGGCGGCCGGCAAGCGCTTCCTCAATCTGTTCTGCTACACCGCCACCGCCAGTGTGCATGCGGCCAAGGGCGGCGCACGCAGCACCACCAGCGTCGACTTGTCGAAAACCTACCTGGACTGGGCGCGTCGCAACCTGTCGCTCAATGGTTTCTCGGACAAGAACCGCCTGGAGCAGGGTGATGTCATGGCCTGGCTGGAAGCCAACCGGGACGAGTTCGAGATGATCTTCATCGATCCGCCGACCTTCTCCAACTCCAAGCGCATGGAAGGCATCTTCGACGTCCAGCGTGACCACGTGCAGCTGCTGGACCTGGCCATGGCGCGCCTGGCGCCGGGCGGCGTGTTGTACTTCTCCAACAACTTCCGCAAGTTCCAGCTCGAAGAGAACCTCGTGGCGCGCTATGCCGTCGAGGAAATCACCGCGCAAACCATCGACCCGGACTTTGCCCGTAACGGCAAGATCCACCGTGCCTGGAAAATCATGGCGCGCTAAGGGGTGTCGGCCCCATGGAGCCTCGATGTTTCGAGGCTCTGGGGGCTGGATTTCCTGGCTAACCACATGGCAAATAGCTGTAACGTCTGCAAAGCCAGGGTGACGCCGACGCGCGCTGGCGTTCAGGGTTTTTGCTTATGTCGCTGTACACCGCACGCCCAAAAATCCTGGGCTTGATCAGTGAAAACGTTTCGGCCTGGCTCGTGGCACTGCTGGTGCTGCTGGCCGGACGACACTGACTGCGCACCACCAGCAGGTGGCGCAGCGTTTTCAATCCGTTCCTCGTCGAAACAGCTCAGCCATTGGCGCGAAGAGTATCGCGTGCTGTTGGCGGTCGAGTTGTGGCACAGCCTGCGTCATCTGCCGATCGATGGATTGGGCACGGTGACGGCCAGTTTCGGCATCGCCAGCTGGCGCCACGGCGAAGGGGCGGACGCCTTGTTGTTGCGCGCCGACTCGGGGGTGTATGCCGCCAAGGAGGCGGGACGGGATCGGGTCGAGGCAGAGTTGGTGTAGCACGCCGCTGTGGCCAGGGAACAAAGGTCCCTGGCAACGTGGGTGCGCAGACTGCCGGTAAGGCTTACAGCACCGAAGCGGTCGCCGCCAGTTTCGGCTGGCGGTACAGGTCCAGCAGCACTTGATCGAGTACCGACGAGGCGCCAAACGGTGCCTTGTCGTTGAGGATCGCCACCACGGCCCAGGTGTTGCCGTTGTTGTCGCGGCTGAAGCCGGCAATGGCGCGAACGGTGTTCAGGGTGCCGGTCTTGACGTGGGCCTCACCGCGCATGGCGGTGGTCTTGAGGCGCTTGCGCATGGTGCCGTCCATGCCGGAAATCGGCATCGAGCTGACGAACTCGGCCGAGTACGGGCTTCTCCAGGCGGCCTGCAGCATGCTTGCCATCTCCCGGGCACTCACCCGTTCCGCGCGCGACAGGCCCGAACCGTTCTCCATCACCAGGTGCGAGGCGGTAATGCCCTTTTTCGCCAGCCACTGGCGCACGACGCGCTGGGCGGCCCTGGCGTCGTCGCCATCGGCGTCGGTACGGTATTTCGCACCCAGGCTCAGGAACAACTGCTGGGCCATGGTGTTGTTACTGTATTTGTTGATGTCGCGGATGATTTCCGCCAGGTCCGGCGAGAAGGCCCGGGCCAGGACCTTGGCGTCTTTTGGTACCGAAGCCAGGCGATCCTTGCCCTGGATGCTGCCGCCCAGTTCCTGCCAGATCGCCCGTACGGCACCGGCGGTGTAGGTGGCATGGTCGAGCAGCGAGAGGTAGGTCTGCGAGCTGCAGCCCTCGCCGAGCTGGCCGGCCACGGTCACGGCCACGCTGCCGTCGGCCTGGGGCACCGGGTTGTAGCGCACACCACCGGTGCATTGCTTGGAGTTGACGGCCTTGACCTGGTTATCGATGCGCACGGTGGCGATCGGCGGTTCAACCGACACCAGCACCCGGCCCGAGTCATTGCGGGCCACGAAGCGCAGGGCCTTGAGGTTGACCAGCAGGGCGTCCGGCTTGACCAGGAACGGCTTGTTATCGTCATTGCCGTCGTCATTGAATTGCGGCAATTGCGGCTGGATGAAGAAGCTGCGGTCCAGCACCAGATCGCCCGTGACTTGCTGCACGCCATTGGCCCGCAGGTCGCGCATCAGCAGCCAGAGCTTTTCCATGTTCAGCTTCGGATCGCCGCCACCCTTGAGGTACAGGTTGCCATGCAGGATCCCGCCGCTCAGGGTGCCGTCGGTGTAGAACTCGGTTTTCCACTGGTGGTTCGGGCCGAGCATCTCCAGGGCGGCATAGGTGGTGACCAGCTTCATGGTCGAGGCCGGGTTCACCGACACGTCGGCGTTGAAGACCGTGGGAGTGCCTGGGCCGTTGAGCGGAATCATCACCAGGGACAGGGCGCTGTCCGGCAGCTTGCTGGCTTTGAGCGCCTTTTGCACATTGGGCGTCAGCGCGGTGTTGACCGGCGCGGCAGAAACAGGGAGGGCCAGCGGCACAAGCAGGCTGGCAAGAAGCAATGGACGCAAAGAGTTGATCATCTGAAATAAAACCCTACAGCCGAGGGGAAAAAAATGAGGGCATGAAGATAAATTCCCTCAATGGTCACGAAAGTGTCGGCATTATGCCCAAGGTATAGCGCCTTGTGCCGTACAGGATGTGCCTAATGCGCGTTTTTTTTACCGACGGTAGAGGCCGGCTTCCAGAGAGTCGGGCATTGCGCGGCTTAAAATGCTAAAGTGCCGCCCGTTATTACTTAAGAGGATTGTTCCAATGGCGACTAACCGTTCCCAGCGTCTGCGCAAAAAACTGTGCGTCGATGAATTTCAAGAGCTGGGTTTCGAGCTGAACCTGGATTTCAAAGAAGATTTGGCTGATGAAGCCATTGACGCTTTCCTCGACGCGTTCCTGAAAGAAGCCATGGAAGCCAACGGTCTGGGTTATGTGGGCGGCGACGACTTCGGTCTGGTTTGCCTGCAGAAGCGCGGCTCCGTCAGCGCAGAACAGCGTGCTGCCGTTGAAGCCTGGCTCAAGGGCCGTACCGAGCTGACCAGCGCTGAAGTCAGCCCGTTGCTGGACGTTTGGTACCCGGAAAAGCCAATCAATCCGGTAGCCTGATGTTCAAAAAAACGGCGACCCTGAGGTCGCCGTTTTTTTATGTCTCATGCTTTGCGCCAATTCAGAATCATCAGCGTCACCAGCCCCGCCACAATCCCCCAGAACGCCGAGCCGATGGAAAACAGGGTCATCCCCGACGCCGTGACCATGAAGGTGATCAGCGCCGCTTCGCGCTCCTTCACTTCGCTCATGGCAATGCTCAGGCCATTGATGATCGAGCCAAACAGCGCCAGGGCGGCAATCGACAGCACCAGCTCCTTGGGCAGGGCGGCGAACAGGGCCGCCAGCGTCGCGCCGAACACGCCGGCAATGCCGTAGAAAATCCCGCACCAGACCGCCGCGGTGTAGCGCTTGTCGCGATCCTCATGGGCATGGGGGCCGGTGCAGATGGCCGCGCTGATGGCCGCCAGGTTGATCCCGTGGGAGCCGAACGGTGCCAGCAGCAACGAGGCGATGCCGGTGGTGGTGATCAGTGGCGACGCCGCAACCGTGTAGCCGTCGGCGCGCAGCACTGCGATGCCGGGCATGTTCTGTGAGGTCATGGCCACCACGAACAGGGGGATGCCGATGCTGATGGTGGCGGCGAGCGAGAAGTGTGGCGTGGTCCAGACCGGCGTTGCCACTTCCAGGTGAAAGCCGCTGAAGTCCAGCAGCCCCATGAAACCGGACAAGGCAGTGCCGATCAGCAGCGCGGCAAGCACGGCATAACGCGGGGACAGGCGCTTGACCACCAGGTAGGTGATAAACATCCCCAGCACCAGGCCGGTGCGATGCTGGGCGGCGACGAAGATTTCGCTGCCGATCTTGAACAGGATCCCGGCCAGCAAGGCGGCGGCCAGGGAGCCGGGGATCCGTTTCACCAGCCGTTCGAAGCTACCGGTCATGCCGCAGATCGTCACCAGGATGGCGCAGGTGATGTAGGCGCCAATCGCCTCACCGTAGCTGACCCCCGCCAGGCTGGTGATCAACAACGCCGCGCCGGGGGTCGACCAGGCAATGGTGATGGGGGTGCGATAGCGCAGCGACAGGCCAATCGAGCACACGGCCATGCCAATCGAAAGCGCCCAGATCCACGAAGAAATCTGCCCGCTGCTCAGGCCGGCGGCTTGCCCGGCTTGAAACATCAGCACCAGGGAGCTGGTGTAGCCGGTCATCATGGCGATGAACCCGGCGACGATCGCTGAGGGCGAGGTATCGGCCAGCGGGCGAAGTTGCGTGTGCGTGGCGTCGTTCATGACGGTGGTGTTCCTTGTATCCGCGGAAGCAGGCAGGCTGTTTTGTGGGTTCAAGCCTAAACTCAAACCTGATGGATCGTTGCAATACAGCCGGGGGCGTAAACGGCCATACAGTGTGTTGCCACCTCCAGTTGTGTACAATATGCACAGTTTTTTACGCGATACTTGTCAGCGACCCACTGTGCCGTATTACAGTCACGGTCTATTCGCCGCCGTTCTCCCGATTCGAGTGCCCATGAACGAACAGTTGCAGCCCCTCAAGAAACAACCGCGAGCAGGCAAAGCCGGCCGCAGCGGTACCCAGGACGATATCGTCTATGCGCATATCTTCGAGGCCATCCTCGAACAGCGCCTGGCGCCCGGTACAAAATTGAGCGAAGAGGCGCTGGGAGAGATTTTCGGGGTCAGCCGCACCATCATTCGCCGCGCGTTGTCGCGCCTGGCCCACGAAGGCGTGGTACTGCTGCGTCCGAACCGTGGCGCCGTGGTTGCCAGCCCGAGCGTCGAGGAGGCCCGCCAGGTATTCATGGCGCGGCGCCTGGTGGAGCGGGCGATCACCGAGCTTGCGGTCGAGCACGCGACCGCCGAGCAGATTGCCGAGTTGCGGCAGATGGTCAACGACGAGCGCGACAGTTTCTCCCGTGGCGACCGTGGCGCCGGCATCCGTCTTTCGGGCGAGTTCCACCTCAAGCTCGCGGAAGCGGCGAAGAACGCCCCGCTGATCAGCTTCCAGCGCAGCCTGGTGTCGCAGACGTCGCTGATCATCGCCCAGTACGAAAGCGGTAACCGCTCACACTGCTCCTACGACGAGCACACCCAGTTGATCGATGCCATCGAGGCCCGTGATGCGACGTTGGCGGTGAACCTGATGATGCACCACATGGATCACATCGACAGCAAACTCAACCTCGACGAAGAAAGCGCCTCGGATGATTTGCACGCGGTGTTCTCGCATTTGCTGCAGACCAAGAAGCCGGGGCGCTCCATCGCGAAACTCTGAGCCACCGCGGTGCGTCCCTTGCGGGCACACATCCCCTGTGGCGAGCTTGCTCGCGCTGGGCTGCGCAGCAGCCCCAAGACCGATCACCGGGTTTTATCTGAAGCCTGCAATCATCATGTTGGGGGCGCTTCGCACCCCAGCGCGAGCAAGCTCGCTCGCCACGGAGACAACAAAAATCCCCCGGAGCCTCACGGCCATGGGGGATTTTTTTATGCCCGGAATACCTTAGCGCTGATGCACCAGGTTGCCCGCCGCATAGGTCTGCAGCACCGTGCGGTCATCCCCCAGGGTCATCAGGACAAACAGGGTTTCGGCGATGGTGTTGGCCTGTTTCAGGCGGTAGCTGAGCAGTGGCGTGGCGTTGTAGTCCAGGACCAGGAAGTCGGCGTCGGTGCCCGGTTGCAGGGTGCCGATGCGGTCCTCCAGGCGCAGCGCTCGCGCACCGCCAAGGGTGGCCAGGTACAGCGACTTGAACGGGCTCAGGCGTGCGCCTTGCAGTTGCATGACTTTGTAGGCTTCGTTGAGGGTGTGCAGCAGCGAGAAGCTGGTGCCGGCGCCCACGTCCGTGCCCAGGCCGACGTTCAGGTTGTGCTTCTCGGCCATCGGCAAGTTGAACAGGCCGCTGCCCAGGAAGAAGTTCGAGGTCGGGCAGAAGGCGATGGCCGAGCCGGTCTCGGCCAGGCGCGCGCATTCGTCGTCACACAGGTGCACGCCGTGGGCGAACACCGAGCGCTCGCCCAGCAGCTTGTAGTGGTCGTAGACGTCCAGGTAGCCCTTGCGCTCCGGGAACAGCTCTTTGACCCATTGGATTTCCTGCAGGTTTTCGCTGATGTGGGTCTGCATGTACAGGTCAGGGTATTCGCCGAGCAACTGGCCGGCGAGGGTCAGTTGTTCCGGGGTGCTGGTCGGGGCAAAGCGCGGGGTGACCGCGTAGTGCAGGCGACCCTTGCCGTGCCAGCGCTCGATCAGCGCCTTGCTGTCGACGTAGCTGGATTCGGCGGTGTCGGTCAGGTAGTCCGGTGCGTTGCGGTCCATCATCACCTTGCCGGCGATCATCCGCAGGTCAAGCTTGCGGGCGACTTCGAAGAACGAGTCCACCGACTGCGGGTGCACGCTGCCGAACACCAGGGCGGTGGTGGTGCCGTTGCGCAGCAGTTCCTTGATGAAGATATCGGCGACTTCTTCGGCGTGGGCCTTGTCGGCGAACTGGCTTTCACACGGGAAGGTGTAGGTGTTGAGCCAGTCCAGCAGTTGTTCGCCGTAGGCACCGACCATGCCGGTTTGCGGCAGGTGGATATGGGTGTCGATGAAGCCCGGGGTGATCAGCGCATCCTGATAGTGGGTGATCTCGATGTCGGCGGGCAGGCTGGCAAGCAGTTCGGTGGCGTGGCCGATGGCACTGATCTGGCCGTTTTCGGTCACCAGCAAACCATCTTCGAAGTACTCGTAGGAGGCTTCGATGCCCACCACGGCGGGGTCGGCGATGCTGTGCAGGATGGCGGCGCGGTAGGCTTTGCAAGTCGAAGGCATGGGAATTCTCAGTTCGTGGCTTATCAGTTCGACGCGTGGCTGCGGCGTGAAGCGGGAAGCAGTTTGGCAATAGGTTCGGCGCGGGCAGTGTGCTGGCCGAAATTCGCGTTATAGGTGGCGATGATTTCCCCTGCGATGGAGATGGCGATTTCCACAGGCAATTTGCCTTTGACTTCGCCGATGCCCATCGGGCAACGCATGCGTTGCAGCACGCTGTTGTCGACACCGCGCTCGCGCAGGCGGTGTTCGAACTTGACCCGCTTGGTCTTCGAGCCGATCAGGCCGAAGTAGGCGAAGTCGTTGCGCTTGAGAATCGCGGCGGTGAGCTCCAGGTCGAGCTGGTGATTGTGGGTCATGACGATGCAGTAGCTGCCGACGGGCAGGTCGTCGACTTCGTCCACCGGTTCTTCGCTGACGATTTTACGCACGCCATGGGGGATCTGCTCGGGGAACTCGGTTTCGCGCGAGTCGATCCAGCGTACGCGGCAGGGCAGGCTGGCCAGCAAGGGCACCAGCGCCCGACCGACGTGGCCGGCACCGAACACGGCAATCTGCGCCTGCACCTGACCCATGGGTTCGAACAGCAGCACGGTCACGCCGCCGCAGCACTGGCCGAGGCTGGCGCCGAGCGTGAAGCGCTCCAGGTGGGTGTCCTGCTTGCCGCTGGCCAGCATCTCCCGGGCGATGTGCATCGCCTTGTATTCCAGATGCCCGCCACCGATGGTGTCATAGGACTGCGTGGCGCTGATGACCATCTTCGAGCCGGCATTGCGCGGCGTCGAGCCGAGCTCTTCGATGATGGTCACCAGCACGCAGGGTTCACCCTGGGCTTGCAGGTCGGCGAGGGCGTCGATCCAGTTGTACATGTTCACCTCGACATCTGTGTGTCTGTTAGTCCGCTATCGCGAGCAAGCTCGCTCCCACATTGGATTTGTACAGATCCATCAGTCAGCACATGACCCTGTGGGAGCGGGCTTGCCCGCGAAGGGCGCGACGCGGTCTTAAAGCGGAGCCAACTCAGGCTCAGTCTCGACTGGCTTCACCGCCGTCAACTGGCGCATCTGCTCACAACCCCACAACACCCGCTCCGGCGTCGCCGGCGCGTCGATTTTCGGTTGATGGCGGTAGTCGCCCAGGCTGGCCACGGCGTCCTTGATCGCACACCAGGCGGCGATGCCGAGCATGAACGGCGGCTCGCCCACGGCCTTGGAGTGGAACACTGTGTCTTCCGGGTTCTTGCGGTTCTCCACCAGCTTGACCCGCAGGTCCAGCGGCATGTCGGCCACCGCCGGGATCTTGTAGCTGGCCGGGCCATTGGTCATCAGTTTGCCCTTGGCGTTCCACACCAGCTCTTCCATGGTCAGCCAGCCCATGCCCTGGATATAGCCGCCTTCGACCTGGCCAATGTCGATGGCCGGGTTCAGCGAGGCGCCGACGTCGTGGAGGATGTCGGTGCGCAGCATCTTGTACTCGCCGGTCAGGGTGTCGACGATCACCTCGGCACAGGCCGCACCAAAGGCAAAGTAGTAGAACGGACGACCACGGGCCTGGCTGCGGTCGTAGTAGATTTTCGGGGTCTTGTAGAACCCGGTGCTGGACAGCGACACCTGGGCAAAGTACGCCTGCTGGATCAGGGCCTCGAAGGTCAGGATCTGGTCGCGAATGCGCACATGGCCGTTGTGGAACTCCACGTCTGCTTCGCTGACCCCGAACTTGCGCGCGGCAAACTCCACCAGGCGCTGCTTGATGATCTCGGCGGCGTTTTGCGCGGCCTTACCGTTGAGGTCGGCCCCACTGGACGCGGCCGTCGGCGAGGTGTTCGGCACTTTGTCGGTGTTGGTGGCCGTGATCTGCACCCGGTCCATTTCCACCTGGAACACTTCGGCCACCACCTGGGCGACCTTGGTGTTCAGGCCCTGGCCCATTTCCGTGCCGCCGTGATTGAGGTGGATACTGCCGTCGGTATAGACATGCACCAGGGCGCCGGCCTGGTTGAGGAAGCTGGCGGTGAAGGAAATCCCGAACTTCACCGGGGTCAGCGCCAGGCCTTTTTTCAGGATCGGGCTATTGGCGTTGTAGCGCCGGATCGCTTCGCGGCGTTCGGCGTACTGGCTGCTTTCTTCCAGCTCGGCGGTCATTTCCTCGAGCATGTTGTGCTCGACGGTCTGGTAGTAGTGGGTGACGTTGCGCTCGGTCTTGCCGTAGTAATTGACCTTGCGCACGGCCAGCGGGTCGAGGCCCAGATGGCGGGCGATGGCGTCCATCACTTCTTCGATGGCGACCATGCCTTGCGGGCCACCAAAACCACGGTAGGCGGTGTTCGAGGCGGTGTTGGTCTTGCAGCGGTGACCGTTGATGGTCGCGTCGCCCAGATAGTACGAGTTGTCCGAGTGGAACATGGCCCGGTCAACGATGGATGCCGACAGGTCCGGCGAGCAGCCGCAGTTGCCTGCCAGGTCCAGGGCAATGCCGTGCAGGCGGCCGGTGCTGTCGAAGCCGACGTCGTACTCGACATAGAACGGGTGGCGCTTGCCGGTCATCAGCATGTCTTCGACCCGGGGCAGACGCATCTTGGTCGGCTGTCCGGTCAGGTGCGCGATCACCGCGCACAGGCAGGCCGGGCTGGCGGCCTGGGTTTCCTTGCCGCCGAAACCGCCGCCCATGCGGCGCATGTCGACGACGATCTTGTTCATCGACACGTCCAGCACTTCGGCGACCAGTTTCTGCACTTCGGTGGGGTTCTGGGTCGAGCAGTAGACAATCATCCCGCCGTCTTCCGTCGGCATCACGGAAGAAATCTGGGTCTCCAGGTAGAAGTGTTCCTGGCCGCCAATGTGCAGCGTGCCCTGGATACGGTGTTCGGCGGTTGCCAGTGCATTGGCCGAATCGCCGCGCTGGTGGGTGTGGCTGTCGAGGACGAAGTGGCGTTTGCGCAGGGCGTCGACCACGTCGAGCACCGGCTCCAGGTCTTCATATTCGATGACCGCCGCCATGGCGGCCTGGCGCGCGGTTTCCAGGTCCTTCGCGGCGACGGCGAGCACCGGTTGGCCGACGAACTGCACGTCATCGATGGCCAGCAGCGGGTCGCCCGGCAGCAGTGGGCCGATGTCTTTCAGGCCCGGTATGTCTTTGTGGGTAATGGCGATGCGCACGCCTTCGAAGGCGTAGCAGGGCTGGGTGTCGATGCTGATGATTTTCGCGTGGGCACGGTCCGACAGTCGCGCGTAAACGTGCAACTGATTCGGGAACTCCAGTCGGTCATCAATGTACTGCGCTTCACCGGACACGTGTTTGGCGGCGCTGTCGTGCTTGACGCTGCGACCGACGCCGGTGGTCAGGTCCCTGGCAAACAGCTCGGCCAGTTCGGCTTGGGTCTTTTCAACGTTGTGATGGTTAGACATAAGCGGTCACCCGAGTCTCGATGTACGGTGTTTGCAGTTCGATGAAGTATTTGCGCAGCAGGTTCTGTGCACTGAGCAGGCGGTATTCCTTGCTCGCACGGAAGTCCGACAGCGGGGTGAAATCTTCGGCGAGGGCAGCGCAGGCGCTTTCGACGGTGGCCTTGTTCCAAGTCGCGCCCAGCAGTACGGCTTCACAGTGCTTTGCCCGTTTCGGGGTCGCGGCCATGCCGCCGAAGGCGACGCGGGCGTCAGCAATCACGCCGTTTTCAATGCGCAGGTTGAACGCTGCACAGACGGCGGAGATGTCATCGTCCAGGCGCTTGGATACCTTGTAGGCGCGGAACAGTTGCTCGGCGCTGGCACGGGGCACGATGATCTTTTCGATGAACTCGCTTTCCTGGCGCGCAGTCACCCGGTAGTCGATGAAATAGTCTTCCAGGGCCAGGGTGCGGCGGGTGTTGCCTTTGCACAGCACGATCTGCGCACCCAGCGCGATCAGCAGCGGTGGCGAGTCGCCGATGGGCGAGGCGTTGCCGATGTTGCCGCCCAGGGTGCCCTGGTTGCGGATCTGCAGGGAGGCAAAGCGTTGCAGCAGTTCACCGAAGTCCGGGTACTCGGCGTTCAGTGCGTCGTAGCAATCGGAGAGGGCGGTGGCGGCACCGATTTCCAGGTGGTCGTCAAAGCGTTCGATGCGCTTCATTTCGGCGACGTTGCCGACGTAGATCATCACCGGCAGCGTGCGGTGGAACTGGGTCACTTCCAGTGCCAGGTCGGTGCCGCCCGCCAGCAGGCGCGCTTGCGGATAGGCGTCGTAGAGATCGGCCAGGTCGGCCACGGTCAGCGGCACCAGGCAGCGTTTGTCGCCACTGTTGAGTTCACCTGTATCGCTGGGGGCGATGGCCTTCAGGCGAGCAATGGTCTCGGCTTCGCGGGCATCGAACTGGTCAGGCTGCTTGCCACAGCAACTTTGCTCGGCGGCTTGCAGGATCGGCCGGTAGCCGGTGCAGCGGCACAGGTTGCCGGCGAGGGCTTCGTGGGCCTTGTGGGCGTCGGGTTGCTCGCTGTTTTTCTGCAGGGCGAACAGCGACATGACAAAGCCCGGCGTGCAGAAGCCGCACTGGGAGCCGTGGCATTCGACCATCGCCTGCTGCACGCTGTGCAGTTGGCCCTGGTGCTTGAGGTCTTCGACGCTGATCAGTTGTTTGCCGTGCAGGGACGACACAAAGGTCAGGCACGAGTTGAGGCTGCGATAGCGAATATGCTCGCGGCCGGTGTCATCGGTGTGCAATTCACCGACCACCACCGTACACGCGCCACAGTCGCCACTGGCGCAACCTTCTTTGGTACCGGGCTTGCCCAAGTGGTCGCGCAGATAGTTCAGCACGGTCAGGTTCGGGTCCAGGGCGTGCTCGCTACGGAGTTCCTGGTTTAATAAAAACTGGATCACGGAAGGCCTCGCAGACTCATTATTGTTGTTAATCGACGTGACCTGAATTTAGCAGGTCTGACTTTTCGGTCAATGATTTTCTGACTTCAAGGTCAGGAAATTGAGGTTTGCCGATCAACAGCCGTTTCTTTCATTATTGACCCTCTCGGGATACCGCGCTTTTTGCTTGAATCGTGCCAATTTCCCCGGGTCAGGCCCTGCGCCATCCCCTATCAAGTGCGCTACACTGCGCCGCTTGTGCAGATTGAAGATTTTCAAGGAAAACCATGACGTTCAAGGCGCCGGACAGCCTCGCCGAGCAAATCGCTCACCACCTCGCCGAACGCATCATTCGCGGCGAAATGAAGCCGGGGGAGCGCATCCAGGAACAGAAGGTCACGCTGGCGCTGAATGTCAGCCGCGGTTCGGTCCGTGAAGCCTTGCTGATCCTGGAGCGCCGCCACCTGATCGCGATTCTTCCGCGACGCGGCGCCCATGTCACCGAGCTCACCGCGCACAAGGTGCAGAGCCTGTGCACGCTGATGAGCGAGCTGTACATCCTGCTGGGCAACGCGGTGGCCAACGGCTGGCAAGTCCAGGCCGACATGCTGCCGTTCGTGCAGATCCAGCAGCGGCTCAACGCCAGCTTTGAGCGTCAGGACATCCGCACCTTTGTCGATGACAGCTTCAATGTGATGCGCGCGGCGTACCCGTTCGCCAACAACCCGTACCTGCAGGAAACCGTCGAGAACCTGCAACCGGCCATGAGCCGCGCCTACTTTCTTGCCCTGGAACAGCGCAAGGCCGAGATGAGTGAGTTCCTCGAGCTGTTCGAGCGCTTGCTGGCGGCCGTGCTGGCCCGTGACCTGCCGCAGATTCGCATCGTGCTCTCGGCCTATGCCCAGCGCAGTTGCGACCTGGTGCTGTCTGCCTTGCCGGTTGCCTGAACGTGCGGCTCAAGTGCATCAAACTGGCGGGGTTCAAATCCTTCGTCGACCCGACCACGGTCAACTTCCCCAGTAACATGGCGGCGGTGGTCGGGCCCAATGGTTGCGGCAAGTCGAACATCATCGACGCCGTACGCTGGGTGATGGGCGAGAGCTCGGCCAAGAACTTGCGCGGCGAGTCGATGACCGACGTCATCTTCAACGGCTCCACCAGCCGCAAGCCGGTGAGCCAGGCGAGTATCGAACTGGTGTTCGACAACTCCGACGGCACGCTGGTCGGCGAGTACGCGGCCTACGCGGAAATTTCCATTCGCCGCAAAGTCACCCGCGACAGCCAGAACACCTATTTCCTCAACGGCACCAAGTGCCGTCGCCGGGACATTACCGATATCTTCCTGGGTACTGGCCTTGGGCCGCGTAGCTACTCGATCATCGAGCAGGGGATGATCTCCAAGCTGATCGAGGCCAAGCCCGAAGACCTGCGCAACTTCATCGAGGAAGCGGCGGGGATCTCCAAGTACAAGGAGCGTCGGCGCGAGACTGAAAACCGCATCCGCCGCACCCATGAAAACCTGGCGCGCCTGACTGACTTGCGCGAAGAGCTGGAGCGTCAGCTCGAGCGGCTGCACCGTCAGGCCCAGGCGGCCGAGAAGTATCAGCAATACAAGGCCGAGGAGCGTCAGCTCAAGGCCCAGCTGTCGGCCTTGCGCTGGCAGGCATTGAATGAACAGGTCGGCCAGCGCGAGGCGATCATTGGCAACCAGGAAATCAGTTTCGAAGCCCTGGTCGCCGAACAGCGCAATGCCGACGCCAGCATCGAACGCTTGCGCGACGGTCATCACGAGCTCTCCGAGCGCTTCAACCTGGTGCAGGGGCGCTTCTATTCGGTCGGTGGCGACATTGCCCGGGTCGAGCAGAGCATCCAGCACGGCCAGCAGCGTTTGCGCCAGTTGCAGGACGACCTCAAGGAGGCCGAGCGCTCGCGCCAGGAAACCGAATCGCACCTGGGGCACGACCGGACGTTGCTCGCGACCCTGGGCGAAGAGCTGGACATGCTCACTCCCGAGCAGGAAATCACCAGTGCGGCTGCCGAAGAAGCCGCGGCCGCCCTGGAAGAATCCGAAACCACCATGCACGGCTGGCAGGAGCAGTGGGACAGTTTCAACCTGCGCTCGGCCGAGCCGCGGCGACAGGCCGAAGTCCAGCAGTCGCGCATCCAGCAGCTGGAAACCAGCATGGAGCGCCTGGCCGATCGTCAACGGCGCCTGGTCGAAGAGCGTGATCTGCTGTCGGCGGATCCTGAAGATGCGGCGATGCTCGAACTCAGCGAGCAGCTCGCCGCCAGCGAAGCGACCCTCGAAGACCTGCAGGCCAGTGAAGAAGCGCAAGTCGAGCGGCTTGAACAGTTGCGCCAGGAGCTGCAACAGGCCCTGTACAACCAGCAGCAGGCCCAGGGTGACTTGCAGCGCCTCAACGGCCGGCTGGCTTCGCTAGAGGCCTTGCAGCAGGCGGCGCTGGATCCGGGCACCGGTACGGCCCAGTGGTTGCGCGAACAGCAACTGGCCGAGCGCCCGCGCCTGGCCGAAGGCTTGAAGGTTGACGCCGGTTGGGAGCTGGCGGTGGAAACCGTGCTCGGTGCCGACCTGCAAGCGGTGTTGGTGGATGATTTTGCCGGGTTCGACCTGTCCGGGTTCGCCCAGGGTGACCTGCGCTTGCTCAGCCCGGCCGCCGACGGTGTGCGCATCCCCGGCAGCCTGCTGGACAAGGTCGAGGCACAGATCGATCTGTCGCCCTGGCTGGGCCAGGTCAAGCCGGTGGACAGCCTTGAACAGGCCTTGGCGCTGCGTTCGCGGTTGGCAACGGGTGAAAGCCTGATCAGTCGCGATGGTTATTGGGTGGGCCGGCACTTTCTGCGAGTGCGTCGCGCCAGCGAGGCCGAGAGCGGCCTGTTGGCCCGCGGTCAGGAAATCCAGCGCCTTGGCCTTGAGCGCGAAGAGCGTGAAGCGACGGTCGACACCCTGGAAAGCACCTTGCAAAACCTGCGTGCCCAGCAACGCCAGCAAGAAAACGGTCGCGAACACCTGCGTCGTTTGCTGCAGGACGAAGCCCGCCAGCAAGGCGAACTCAAGGCGCAGTTGTCGGCCGGCAGAGCCAAGGCCGAACAGCTGACGTTGCGTCGCACCCGTCTCGATGAAGAGTTGGGGGAGCTGGCTGAACAGCGCGCGCTGGAGCACGAGCAGGTGGGCGAGTCGCGCCTGCAGTTACAGGACGCCCTCGACAGCATGGCTCTGGACACCGAGCAGCGTGAATTGCTCCTGGCCCAGCGCGACAGCCTGCGCGAGCGCCTGGACCGGGTGCGCCAGGAAGCCCGCCAGCACAAGGACCATGCCCATCAGTTGGCGGTGCGCCTGGGGTCGCTCAAGGCGCAGCACGACTCGACCCGTCAGGCGTTGGAGCGGCTGGAGTTGCAGTCCGAGCGCCTGACGGAAAAGCGCGAACAGTTGAGCCTCAACCTGGAGGAGGGCGAGGCGCCGCTGGAAGAGTTGCGGCTCAAGCTTGAAGAGTTGCTGGACAAGCGCATGAGCGTCGACGATGAATTGAGAACGGCGCAAGTCGCACTGGAAGATGCCGACCGCGAATTGCGTGACGCCGAGAAGCGCCGCAACCAGGCCGAGCAGCAAGCGCAATTGATCCGTGGCCAGCTCGAGCATCAGCGCATGGAATGGCAAGCCCTGACCGTGCGCCGCAAAACCTTGCAGGATCAATTGCTCGAAGATGGCTACGACTTGCATGGCGTACTCGCCACCCTGGTGGCTGAGGCCAGTGAACAAGCCGCCGAAGCCGAACTTGAAAGCATTGCCGCGCGAATCCAGCGGCTCGGCGCGATCAACCTCGCGGCCATTGACGAGTACCAGCAGCAATCGGAGCGCAAGCGCTACCTGGATGCCCAGGACGCCGACCTGGTGGAGGCGCTCGACACCCTGGAAAACGTCATTCGCAAGATCGACAAGGAAACCCGCAACCGCTTCAAGGATACCTTTGATCAGATCAATGGCGGTTTACAGGCGCTTTTTCCAAAAGTTTTCGGTGGCGGCAGCGCTTATTTGGAACTGACGGGCGAAGATCTACTCGATACAGGGGTAACGATCATGGCGCGTCCGCCCGGGAAGAAGAACAGCACCATCCATTTGTTGTCTGGCGGCGAGAAAGCGCTGACGGCATTGGCCCTGGTATTTGCCATCTTCAAACTCAATCCGGCACCGTTCTGCATGCTCGATGAGGTTGACGCCCCGCTGGATGACGCTAACGTTGGACGCTACGCAAGGCTGGTCAAAGAGATGTCGCAAACCGTGCAGTTCATCTATATCACCCACAACAAGATTGCCATGGAAATGGCGGATCAATTGATGGGGGTCACGATGCACGAGCCCGGTTGTTCACGTCTGGTGGCCGTTGATGTTGAGGAGGCGATGGCGATGGTGGACGCTTGAGTCATGGTGTGCGGGCGGTATGTTTGTGGAAAACAAGGGGTTTTTCCCCGATGGATTGCTGGCCAATCGACATATTCGCTGAAGCCATTGTGACAGACGGTGTAAAGTTACCTTTGGTCGTGCTAGTTTAATGTCAATTTTTCGTGTACGTGGGCAAAACGCCTGTCAGAACATAGAGTTGGCGCCACGTTTTAAAGCGGTTTGCGAGTTGTAAACCCCTTATTTTTCAGCATTTTTTATAGAGGCACGGGATTACATGGAAATCGGTCTGCGCGAGTGGCTGATCGTCATCGGCATCATTGTCATTGCCGGTATTCTTTTTGATGGCTGGCGGCGCATGCGCGGCGGCAAGGGCAAACTCAAGTTTCGCCTGGACCGCAGCCTGTCCAGTCTGCCGGACGAGGACAGCGGTGCCGAACTGCTGGGCCCGCCGCGCGTACTGGACAACCATAAAGAGCCGCAACTGGACGAGCACGACCTGCCGTCGGTGAGCATGCCTGCCCGTGAACCGCGCGAGTCGGGTTCCAAGCGTGGCAAGCGTAACCACAGCGAGCCGAGCCAGGGTGACTTGAACCTCAACCTGGACCTGGACGGCGGCCCGAGCTTCAGCAGCCGTGATGATGACTTCCCGGCTGACACCAAGGCGTCGAGCGCCGCGGCCGACAAGGACACGCAACAGGCCGAAGAAGTGCTGGTCATCAGCGTGATCTGCCGTGATACCGGTGGCTTCAAGGGCCCGGCCCTGCTGCAGAACATTCTGGAAAGCGGCCTGCGTTTCGGCGAGATGGACATCTTCCACCGCCACGAAAGCATGGCGGGTAATGGCGAGGTGCTGTTCTCCATGGCCAACGCGGTCAAGCCAGGTGTTTTCGACTTGGACGACATCGACCACTTCAGTACCCCGGCCGTGAGTTTCTTCCTCGGCTTGCCGGGTCCGCGTCACCCGAAGCAGGCTTTCGACGTGATGGTGGCTGCCGCTCGCAAGTTGTCCCAAGAGCTCAATGGCGAGCTCAAGGACGATCAGCGCAGCGTGCTGACCGCGCAGACCATCGAGCACTACCGTCAACGTATCGTTGAGTTCGAGCGCCGCGCCCTGACCCAGAAGCGCTGATATCTAATTGCAAGCTCTCCTGAGGGCTTGTTGTGGCGAGGGAGCTTGCTCCCGCTCGGCGGCGAAGCCGTCGTGAAACCAGCGAATACTGCGTATCTGGCGAAACAGGGTTGCCGGAACGAAGGGGCTGCTGCGCAGCCCAGCGGGAGCAAGCTCCCTCGCCACAGAGTCCGCGTCCTTACGCTATCGTATTTTAAAAATTGAGCAGCCTCGGCTGCTCTTTTGCTTTATGAGAGAACACCCATGAACGCCGCCGAAAACCGCATCCTAGAGCTGCGCGCTGAGCTGGATCAGCACAACTACCGTTACCACGTGCTGGATCAGCCGAGCATTCCGGACGCCGAGTACGACCGGTTGTTCCACGAACTCAAGGCGCTGGAAGCGGCCCATCCCGAGCTGGTCACCCGTGATTCGCCCACTCAGCGGGTCGGTAGTGCTGCGTTGTCGGCCTTTACCCAGGTGCGTCATGAAGTGCCGATGCTCAGCCTGGGCAACGCCTTCGAAGAAACCGACATGCGCGAGTTCGACCGCCGGGTGAGCGAAGGCCTGGACCTGCCGGCCGGTGATTTGTTTGGCGGCGGTGTCGAGGTTGAATACAGCTGCGAACCCAAGCTCGATGGCCTGGCGGTCAGCCTGTTGTACCAGGATGGCGAGCTGGTGCGCGGCGCCACGCGCGGTGACGGCACCACGGGCGAAGACATCAGCGTCAACGTGCGCACGGTGCGCAATATCCCGCTCAAGCTGCAGGGCAGTGGTTGGCCGTCGACCCTGGAGGTGCGTGGCGAGGTCTATATGTCCAAGGCCGGTTTCGAGCGCCTCAACGCGACGCAACTGGAAGCCGGTGGCAAGACCTTCGCCAACCCGCGTAACGCCGCGGCGGGGAGCCTGCGCCAGCTGGATTCGAAGATCACCGCCAGTCGCCCTCTGGAGTTCTGCTGCTATGGCATTGGCCAGGTATCGGCAGACATTGCCGAGACGCACATCGGTCTCTTGCAGCAGCTCAAGCAGTGGGGCATGCCGGTCAGTCGCGAGCTGAAGCTGGCCAAGGGTATCGGCGAGTGCCTCGACTACTACCGCGACATTGGTGAGCGCCGCAACGCCTTGCCTTATGAAATCGATGGCGTGGTGTTCAAGGTCAACAGCATTGCCTCGCAGCGCGAGTTGGGCTTCCGTGCGCGGGAGCCGCGCTGGGCGATTGCCCACAAGTTCCCGGCCATGGAGGAGCTCACCGAGTTGCTCGATGTGGAGTTCCAGGTTGGTCGTACCGGCGCCGTTACTCCGGTTGCGCGCTTGAAACCGGTGAAGGTAGCGGGCGTGACCGTGTCCAATGCGACCTTGCACAACATGGATGAAGTGGCACGCCTGGGGTTGATGATCGGCGACACGGTGATCATTCGCCGTGCCGGTGACGTGATTCCGCAAGTGGTGCAGGTGGTCACCGAGCGTCGCCCGGACGATGCCCGCCCGGTGCAGATTCCCGAGAACTGCCCGGTGTGCGGCTCCCATGTCGAGCGCACGCAACTGGTCAAGCGCAGCAAGGGGCGTGAGACCACCAGCGAAGGCGCGGTGTATCGCTGTGTCGGGCGACTGGCCTGTGGTGCGCAACTCAAGCAGGCGATCATCCATTTTGTGTCGCGCCGCGCCATGGATATCGAAGGGCTGGGGGAGAAAAGCGTCGAGCAGTTGGTGGATGAAGGCCTGGTCGGCTCGCCAGCGGACCTCTATGCATTGATGTTCGAGCAGATCGTCGACCTCGAAGGGTTCGCCGAGCTGTCGAGCAACAACCTGCTGGGTGCCATCGCCGACAGCAAGAAACCCGGGCTGGCGCGTTTCATCTATGCCCTGGGGATTCCCGACGTCGGCGAAGAGACGGCCAAGGTGCTGGCACGCTCCCTGGGGTCGCTGGTGCGCGTTCAGCAAGCGTTGCCGGAAGTCTTGACCTACTTGCCGGACGTCGGCCTGGAGGTCGCTTACGAGATCCACAGCTTCTTTACCGATGGGCACAACCAGCGGGTGATCGAAGCGTTGCTGGGCCACGGCCTGGACATTCAGGACCAGGGTGAGCTAGGTGCCGAGTTCGCCGCCAGCACCACCTTGGGCGGGATGATCGACAAGCTGCACATTCCCTCGGTCGGCCCGGGCGGGGCGCAGAAGCTGGCGGACAAGTTCGGTTCGTTGCAGGCGATCATCGCCGCCGACTGGCTGGACATGCGCCAGGCGCTGCCGGAGAAGCAGGCCAACGCAGTGCGCGAGTTCTTCGCCGTCGAGAAAAATCGCCAGCTGGCGTTGAGTGCCGAACAGCAGTTGCATGATTTTGGCATGCACTGGCACAGCGAGAAGAAAGTCGTCGAAGGCTTGCCGCTGGCGGGGCAGACCTGGGTGCTGACCGGCAGCCTGGAACTGATGAGTCGCGACATCGCCAAGGACAAGCTCGAAAGCCTCGGCGCCAAGGTGGCGGGCTCGGTGTCGGCCAAGACCTATTGTGTCGTGGCGGGGCCGGGCGCCGGCTCGAAGCTGGTCAAGGCCAATGAGTTGGGGTTGAAGGTGCTGGACGAAGAAGCCTTCGTGGCGTTCTTGAGCGGTCACGGTATCACGGTCTGATTCCCGGACCTGTGACGAGGGCGTTTGCTGGCGCCGGAGCGCGAAGCGGTCGCCGCGATCCCGGCGACCGCTGTGCAGGCGAACGGCAGCCAGACTGATTATTCTCCTGTGCGGCGCGGGAATAATCAGCAGCGGCACGTCATTCACCTGGTGGTCCGGCAAGCGGGCGGCGGGGCATTGGCGCAATAAAACCGGGATTAACGCAGGTCCTTGACGGGCCTCGTATTTTTAATCCGAAACCAACGGTTGTAACTTCGTCTCAGATAGGTACAATGGCGCGGCTCGCCGACTGGCGAGCGTCGTTATGGTGACCCCATCGGTCCCCCCGCAACGATCAGCCGTGAACCCGGTCAGGCCTGGAAGGGAGCAGCCGCAGCGGTGACATTGTGTGCCGGGGTGTGGCTGGTGGGGTCGCCACCTTAACGCTAGCTCGTTCTTCAGAAGCGGGCTGAACCTCGAAAAAATCCTCAAAATAGAACGCCATCGCAACTGACCCAAACGGGCCTGCGCGAAAGTCTGCTCGTTGCAAACGTCTCCTTTGTCAGTCTCCCTGCCGATTGCCCTCTGAACGCTCCTCGGTTCAAGGTGTCGTCTGCTGCTGCCAATGCGTTCGCGTTGTTCCCTCCGGTTGGAAAACAGCACCCATCGACAGGCATCTGATTGATCTCTTTGCGCCTGTGCGCTGGGTGTGCGTATCGGCGTTCTGCCAGTCGCGCACCCAGGTGTTCGACGAGGATGACTCACCGAGGCTGCCAATTCCGGGTCATGGTTTTTCAGATGCGCTGGTTTCCAGGCGTAATCAAACAAAACAGGCGGGGCAACGATCAGTCGTTACTCCGCCTGTTTCTGTTTCTGGCTCTAAGGCTTGGACAAGGCTTGATCTACCGCTGCGATCAGCTTTCCCAGATCCTTTTGGGGGGCTTTGTGTATGACACCGAAGAGATAGGCGCGCTGCTCTTCTTCGTCGCCCAGGTCGGCGAAGAACGCCTTGGGCTTCACGCCCAGTACGTCGGCAAAGCTGAACAGGGCTTCGACGCTGGGGGCGTAGGTGCCGGTTTCGAAGCGGCTGATGGTTTTGGGGTCAAAACCGGTTTTTTCGCCAAGTTCAGCCTGAGTAAGCCCGGCTACCTTGCGGTAGCGTTTGATGGCTGGACCCAAACTTGAAATGTGCATCGCTCGATTCCCATTTAGAATCAAGAACTTAACGACAGTTTTTTGCATTGAACAACTGCATGATTCATCACCTTGCTTTTAAAAACGTGATGTATTTCGTAGAATTGGCGTTTGGCTCGCTTATTGGCTGGCCTGGTGTCAGGCGTCCGGGTGATGCGAAACGGCCATCATTGCGTCAGCCCTGAACCTGTCTGGAGGGCGTGTCGATGACACCCGGGGCCGTCGAACCTTGCCAGAACCGGACGCTCGTCTGAGTGTCGCGAGGTCTTCAAGACTAGTCGATCTTTATATGTCCCGGGGCCATCACCTGCTGTTCATGGAGTTTTAAAGTGCATCTGAATTTGCTGGTCCGCACGCTTGCAAGGACGTTACTCCCGCCGCTTCAAAGGCTGCACGATCCCCGGCAGCGCACCTCCTTCTCCTTCATCTCTGCCGGGCATTGCGCACTGGTCGAGCGGTGCAGCCGCTAGATGGGGCACGCTCATGGATGAGAAATACCGCAGGGCAGTGGATGCTGCCGCCATATTTTCCGAGACCGACCTGAATGGGCGGATCATTCACGTCAATGACCGGTTCTGCGCGATATCGGGCTATAGCCGTGAAGAGTTGCTGGGCGCCGATCATCGCCTGCTGAACTCGGGGCTGCACCCTGGCGATTTCTTCGCGACCATGTGGCGCACCATCGCCCTGGGCAAGGTCTGGAAGGGTGAAATCTGCAACCGGGCCAAGGACGGGAGCCTGTACTGGGTCGACAGCACCATGGTACCGGTGCTGGATGAAGTGACCGGCCGGGTGATGCGCTATGTGTCCATTCGCTTCGATGTCAGTGAAAAGCGCCAGTTGCTGCACTCCCTGGAGTGGCGGGTGGGACATGATGTGCTGACCGGCTTGCCCAATCGGGCGTTTCTCTTTGATTTGCTCGACCAGGCCCTGACGTTCTCTCGTGCGGAGGACGTCCCGCTGGCGGTCTGCATGCTCGATCTCGATGGCTTCAAGGCCGTCAACGACGGCTATGGTCACGCGTGTGGCGACTTGTTGCTGGTGGAGGTGGCCAAGCGCCTGCGCGAGATTGTTCGGGGCGAGGATGTGGTCGCACGGCTGGCCGGGGACGAGTTCGTGCTGATCTTGCGCTATGTGAGCGACGTGTCGGAGTTGCGTGCGGCCCTGAACCGGGTGCTGGGAGTGATCTCGGCGCCGTATTCGATCCTGGGCAAGGAGTTGCATGTGTACGCCAGTGTCGGCGTCACGCTGTTCCCGGTGGACAACGAAGACGCAGAGACCTTGCTGCGCCATGCCGACCAGGCCATGTACGTGGCCAAGCAAAGCGGGCGCAATCGGTTTCACTTGTTTGATGTGGTGCATGACCGCGAGGTCAAGGCGACCTACCAGACCGTGGCGCGGGTTCGACAGGCCTTGCTCAATCATGAATTGCGCCTGCATTTCCAGCCCAGGGTCAATATGCGCAGCGGCACGGTGGTGGGTTTTGAGGCGTTGCTGCGCTGGGAGCACCCGGAGAGGGGAGTGGTGCCGCCCAGGGAGTTTTTGCCGTGGGTGGAGGAGACGGACCTGATCGTCGACATCGGCGAGTGGGTCATGGAGCAGGTGCTGGTGCAGTTATCCCAGTGGCAGCGGCTCGGGTTGCAGTGGCCGGTCAGCATCAATATCGCTGCACGACACTTTCAGCGTGCCGACTTTTTCGAGCGGCTCAAGGGCGTGCTCCAGCGTCACGCCAGCGTTTCCCCGCGGCTGCTCGATCTTGAGATTGTCGAGTCGGTGGCGATCGAAAACATCCAGCATGTCAGCACCTGCCTGCGCGCCTGCCAGGCGCTGGGCGTGAGGTTCTCGCTGGGGGATTTTGGCACCGGTCACTCATCGCTCAGTTACCTCAAGCGCCTGCACACCCAGACCATCAAGATCGACAAGTCGTTTGTGCGCGACATCCTGCATGATCGTGACGACCTGGCGTTGACCACAGCCGTGATCGGCCTGGCCCGGGCCTTTGGGCGAGAGGTGGTCGCCGAAGGCCTGCACAGTGTGGAGCACGGCCAGTTGTTGCTGCGCCTGGGATGTGAGGTGGCGCAGGGGTATTTCATTGCCCGGCCGATGCCGGCCAGCGAGGTCCCGGGCTGGGTTGCAGGGTTCGCCGCTCCGATCCAGTGGCAGGCGCTGGACCAGGTGGTCTGAGGTTCATGGCGCAGGGGTGCCCGGGAGTGGTTCGCGGGTGCCGGTGTAGAGTTGGATGATGTCGTCGATTTCCCCGGACATTTTCATTTTGAGCAAGGTGCCTAGAATTCGTTGTACCGGCACTTTCGGGTCATTGCGCACGTAGCAGCCGACATTCAACTCCTGCAGCACCGTGACGGCGTGCAATTGCTGGTCGGGCATCAGCCGTTGATTGAACCAGTCCAGGGTCCATTGATTGCTCACGGCATACTGATAGCGTCCGGCCTGCAGCTTGTGCAGGACCTGGTCCTGGTTGCGCGCATCGTCGCGTTGCAGTTGCCCGCTGTCGAACAGTGGCTGCAAGGTCGGGTAGTAGTACCCGAGTACGGTGCCGATGGGCTGCGCGGTAAGGCGCGCCGGAACTACTGGGGCGGGAGTGCCTGGCCGGGCGATCAACAGGTCGCGCTGGAGCCACAACGGGACACTCCAGATGTAGTTTCCGGACTGGTTGGGCAGCCAGGCCTGCGCCGCATAACAGCGGACATCGATTTCCCCGTGTTCCATGCTGCTGTGCACGCGTGCGCGGGCCAGCACCTTGAACTCGGCCGGCACGCCGACCTGGGTGGCCAGGCTGAGCATCACGTCGTACAAAATGCCCTGGATGGGGCGGCCGCGCTCGATCTGCGCCATGGGCATGGCCCAGCTGTCGGTGATCGCGAAGCGTATTGGTGCGGGCGCGGCAATAGCGCTGGCGCTGATAAACAGCAAAGCCCCCAAGGCTGAACGCATAAATTCTCCAGCAGAATGCCGCCAGACACCGATTAAAGCATCCCCAAAGACCAGCTTAGACAGATTAGCCGAGCACACCGGATGCAATTTTGCCCTTGCTCCGCTAGCATTAGCCGCTTCAGCTTCCTTCGTTGCGACGGTTTTCGATGAGTTATCAGGTTCTTGCACGTAAATGGCGTCCGCGCTCGTTCCGCGAAATGGTCGGCCAGACCCATGTGCTCAAGGCTCTGATCAATGCCTTGGACAGCCAGCGGCTGCACCACGCCTACCTGTTTACCGGCACCCGCGGTGTGGGCAAGACCACCATTGCGCGGATCATAGCCAAATGCCTGAACTGTGAAACAGGTATCACTTCGACGCCGTGCGGCACGTGTTCGGTATGTCGTGAAATCGACGAGGGGCGCTTTGTCGACCTGATCGAGATCGACGCCGCGAGCCGGACCAAGGTCGAAGACACCCGCGAGTTGCTCGACAACGTCCAGTACGCGCCGAGCCGTGGACGTTTCAAGGTCTACCTGATCGACGAAGTGCACATGCTCTCCAGCCATTCCTTCAATGCGCTGTTGAAAACCCTCGAAGAGCCGCCACCCTACGTCAAGTTCATCCTGGCGACCACCGACCCGCAGAAACTTCCAGCAACGATTCTTTCCCGGTGCCTGCAGTTCTCACTGAAGAACATGACGCCGGAGCGCGTGGTCGAGCATTTGAGCCACGTGCTGGGTGTCGAGAATGTGCCGTTCGAAGACGATGCACTCTGGTTACTGGGGCGTGCCGCCGACGGTTCGATGCGTGACGCCATGAGCCTGACCGACCAGGCCATTGCCTTCGGTGAAGGCAAGGTCATGGCGGCTGACGTGCGGGCGATGCTGGGCACCCTGGATCATGGGCAGGTCTATGACGTCCTGCATTCGCTGATCGAGGGCGACGCCAAGGCGTTGCTCGAAGCGGTACGCCATCTGGCCGAGCAGGGCCCGGACTGGAATGGCGTGCTGTCGGAAATCCTCAACGTGCTGCACCGGGTGGCAATTGCCCAGGCCCTGCCTGAGGGCGTCGACAATGGTCATGGCGATCGTGACCGGGTGTTGGCGCTGGCCCAGGCCTTGCCGGCCGAAGACGTACAGTTTTATTACCAGATGGGCCTGATCGGTCGCCGCGACTTGCCGCTGGCGCCGGACCCGCGTGGTGGTTTCGAGATGGTCCTGCTGCGAATGCTTGCCTTCCGGCCGGCAGACACCGCGGATGCACCGAGGCAACCGCTAAAGCCAGTGGGGATCAGCCAGGCCACAGTTGATTCCGCGAACTCGGTGGCTGGCGCGCAGCGTGTTGCGCCGGTAGTGGCGGCTGCTCCGGTCGTTGAGGCTGCAGTGCGGCCTGTTGCCGAGCCGGTGACGCCTGCACCTACGCCGGTTGCGCCCCAGGTGGTGCCTGCGCCGGTGGTTGAGGCCGTGGCAGCACCCGCGGCCATTGCCGAGGCGGTGGTCGACCTGCCGTGGAACGACCCGGTAGAACCGGCTGTCGTGCAGCAGCCGGCTGCCGAGCCCGTGCTGGAAACGATCGCCGAACAGCCTGACCTGACGCCGATGCCAGCGCCGGTTCCAGACAGCGTCGTGCCGGATGCGCCGGCGTGGGCTGCCGAGTCGATTCCCGAGCCGAGCGTGGCGCAGGTCGATGCCGCCACACCGGGCATGGATCTGGACGACGAGCCGCCGCTGGATGAGGACTATATCGAGCCGGACCAGGACTCGGCCTACAGTTATCTGGATGAACTGGCCAGTGAGCATGCCGCAGAACCGGCACCGGAGCCTGAGCCGGAACCCGCCGCGATGCCGGCCACCGGTCTGGCGCTGCAATGGCTGGAGCTGTTCCCGAAGCTGCCGATTTCCGGCATGACCGGCAGTATCGCCGCCAACTGCACGCTGATTGCCGTTGATGGCGATCACTGGCTGATGCACCTGGACCCGGCCCACAGTGCGCTGTTCAACGCCACCCAGCAACGGCGACTCAACGATGCGCTGAACCAGTATCACCAGCGTACCCTGACGGTGAGCATCGAACTGATCAAACCCGAGCAGGAAACCCCGGCCCAGGCCGCCTCGCGTCGACGTGCCGATCGCCAGCGCGAGGCGGAGGATTCGATTCACGGCGATCCGTTCATCCAGCAAATGATGCAACAGTTCGGCGCGGTGATCCGTAACGATACTATTGAACCTGTCGAGGCCCTGGCCAGCCAGGGCTAATAACTGAAGGCGTCCGGCCCGCTTGGCCGGGCGCTGTTTTGATCCAAGTACTTTTGAGGTGATTCCCATGATGAAAGGTGGCATGGCCGGCCTGATGAAGCAGGCGCAGCAGATGCAGGAAAAAATGGCCAAGATGCAGGAAGAGCTGGCCAACGCCGAAGTCACCGGTAAAGCCGGTGGCGATATGGTCACCGTGGTGATGACCGGTCGTCATGACGTCAAGCGCGTGACCATCGATCCAAGCCTGGTGGAAGGCCTGAGCGAAGACGACAAGGAGATGCTCGAAGCCGTGTTCGCCGCCGCCGTCAACGACGCGGTGCGCAAGATCGAAGCCAACAGCCAGGACAAGATGTCCGGCATGACCGCCGGCATGCAATTGCCACCGGGCATGAAACTGCCGTTCTGATTCGCCAAGGCGCTTCGGATGGGCTACAAGAAATGCCAGGCATCGCGCCTGGCATTTTTGTTTTTGCGGCACACCAATCGTCTTACTCTCTGCGTGGGGGCGCCGCAACGGACGCTTCGCGTCTACAGAGGCATCGGCCCGGAGAAACATCGAACGCCAGCCCCTGGCCACGGTCTGCTCTCTATACCACCAAACTCATCGTCAAGGAGATGCTCACATGCCACACGCATTGACCCTCAACCAACGTATCGTCCTGGTGTCGCGGCCCACGGGGGCGCCGGTGCCGGAGAACTTTCGCCTGGAGCGGGTAGAGCTCCCGGAGCTGAGCGAAGGTCAGGTGCTGCTCAAGACCCTCTACCTGTCGCTCGATCCCTACATGCGCGGACGCATGAGCGATGCACCGTCCTATGCAGCGCCCGTGGCGCTCGGCGATGTGATGACCGGTGGTGCCGTCAGCCGGGTCGAGCGTTCGCTGAACCCGAAATTCCAGGAGGGCGACCTGGTGGTGGGCACCACGGGCTGGCAGAGCCATAGCATCAGTGATGGCCGGGCGCTGGTCCCCGTGCCGTCGGGCTGGCCAAGTCCTTCCCTGGCACTCGGTGTACTCGGCATGCCGGGGATGACCGCCTACATGGGCCTGATGGACATCGGCCAGCCCAAGGCCGGCGAGACTCTGGTGGTTGCGGCAGCGTCCGGTGCCGTGGGTTCGGTGGTGGGGCAGGTGGCTAAAATCAAGGGCCTGAAGGTCGTGGGGGTTGCAGGGGGGGCCGACAAGTGCCGTTACGTGGTCAGGGAGCTGGGCTTCGATGCCTGCATTGATCACCGCAGCCCGACCTTTGCCGATGAGTTGGCGCAGGCCTGCGGCGACGGCATCGATGTGTATTTCGAAAACGTCGGTGGCAAGGTGTTCGACGCGGTCTTGCCGCTGCTCAATCCCAAGGCGCGGATCCCGGTGTGCGGCCTGATTGCGCAGTACAATGCCCAGGAACTGCCACCCGGCCCGGATCGCTTGCCGCTGCTGCAACGCCTGCTGCTGACCAAGCGTGTACGGATGCAGGGCTTTATCGTCTTTGACGACTACGGTGATCGGCAATCGGAATTCATCAAGGCGATGGCGCCCTGGGTGCGTGAAGGCAAGGTGAAGTTCCGCGAGGATGTCGTCCTCGGCCTGGAGCAGGCGCCTGAGGCATTTATCGGGCTGCTGGAGGGGCGTAACTTCGGCAAGCTGGTGGTGCGGGTCGCTGAAGACTGACGCCTGTATGAGCATTTGACGCTGGCCAGAGGCGCGGGTATAAACCGCGTCTCGTTGATTTGTCGGACCTTTCTACCATGAGCTTCAGCCCTTTGATTCGCCAACTGATCGACGCCCTGCGTACTTTGCCCGGTGTCGGTCAGAAAACCGCCCAGCGCATGGCGTTGCAACTGCTCGAGCGTGACCGTAGCGGTGGTTCGCGGCTGGCATTGGCGTTGAGCCAGGCGATGGAAGGGGTCGGTCATTGCCGGCTGTGCCGCACGCTGACCGAAGACGACTTGTGCCCGCAATGCTCGGACACTCGGCGTGACGACACATTGTTGTGTGTGGTTGAAGGGCCGATGGATGTCTATGCCGTGGAGCAGACCGGTTTTCGCGGTCGTTACTTCGTGCTCAAGGGCCATTTGTCGCCCCTTGACGGTCTGGGCCCCGAAGCCATCGGTATCCCGCAGCTGCTGGCGCGGATCGAAGAGGCGGGCACCTTCACTGAAGTCATCCTCGCCACCAACCCGACCGTGGAAGGCGAAGCCACCGCGCACTACATCGCCCAGTTGCTCAGCAACAAGGGCCTGATCGCCTCGCGCATTGCCCACGGCGTGCCACTGGGTGGCGAACTGGAGCTGGTAGACGGCGGTACCCTGGCTCATTCCTTTGCGGGGCGTAAGCCGATCGCTCTGTAGCGTCCGGCTTGACGTTGCCGGCCTCTCGCTTCGGCTGATTCGCTGAAGACGCTTGAAAACCAAGCAAGCGCTCGGTTAACTTCGCTGAACCTTCAGTGGAGTTCGCCGATGCCTGCCTTCCAGGAATACTTCGACCCAAGCCATGAATTGGTCCGTGACAGCGTGCGACGCTTCGTCGAGCGCGAGATTCTTCCGGACATTGATCAGTGGGAGGAGGCCGAGGGCTTTCCTCGTGAGCTCTACCTCAAGGCCGGCGCGGCGGGCATTCTGGGCATCGGTTACCCCGAGGCGCTGGGTGGCAGCCACGAAGGCGACCTGTTTGCCAAGATCGCTGCCAGCGAAGCGTTGATGCGCTGCGGTTCCGGGGGGCTGGTGGCGGGGCTCGGCTCGCTGGACATCGGCCTGCCGCCGATCGTCAAGTGGGCCAGGCCCGAGGTGCGCGACCGGGTGGTGCCGCACGTCCTGAGTGGCGAGAAAATCAGCGCCCTGGCGGTCACCGAGCCCGGTGGCGGCTCGGATGTCGCCAACCTGCAGACCCGTGCCGTGCGTGACGGTGATCATTACCGGGTCAATGGCAGTAAAACCTTTATCACCAGCGGTGTGCGTGCGGATTTTTATACCGTTGCGGTGCGCACCGGTGAGCCGGGGTTTTCCGGCATCAGCCTGCTATTGATCGAGAAGGGCACGCCGGGATTCACCGTCGGTCGCCAGTTGAAGAAAATGGGCTGGTGGGCGTCGGACACGGCGGAGTTGTTTTTCGACGACTGCAAGGTGCCGGTGGGTAACCTGATCGGTGCCGAGAACATGGGCTTTGCCTGCATCATGGGCAACTTTCAAAGCGAGCGCCTGGCCCTGGCGCTGATGGCCAACATGACCGCGCAGCTGGCACTGGAAGAGAGCCTGAAGTGGGCGCGGCAGCGCGAAGCGTTCGGCAAGCCGATCGGCAAGTTCCAGGTGCTCAAGCATCGTCTGGCGGAAATGGCCACGGCGCTGGAGGTGTCCCGGGAGTTCACCTATCGCCAGGCCGCGAAAATGGCGGCGGGCAAGAGTGTGATCAAGGAAATATCCATGGCCAAGAACCTCGCCACCGACACCGCCGACCGTATCACCTACGACGCGGTGCAGATCCTCGGTGGGCAGGGTTACATGCGCGACAGCCTGGTGGAACGGCTGTACCGCGACAACCGGATCCTCTCCATTGGCGGTGGCACCCGGGAAGTGATGAACGAAATCATCAGCAAGCAGATGGGGCTGTAGATTGCGGTATGGCGGCTGACGTGCCCGCTCCCACTGGGGATTGTCGCGAGACACAAATCTTGTGTGCGAAACAGCTCCCTGTAGGAGCGTGCGTGCTCGCGATGGTCGCCAACGATAACGCGTGCTGCCTGACACCCCGCGTCGCGCTCACGGTCATCGCGAGCAAGCTCGCTCCTACATGGGCGCCGCCTGCATTGCCCTGTAGGAGCGAGCGTCGGGCGGTGTTCCGCTTGCCCGCGAAGGCGTCAGTGCAAGCGCTTACTTTTCGGACAGCGCAAACTGCGTCAGGCAGAACGTCGGGATACCCATGTCTTCCAGGCGCTGGGAACCACCCAGTTCCGGCAGGTCGATAATGGCCGCGGCCTCGAAGATGCTCGCGCCCATGCGTCGCACCAGATTGGCGGCGGCGATCAGGGTCCCGCCGGTGGCGATCAGGTCGTCGAACATCAGCACCGAGTCCCCTTCACAGAGGCTGTCGGCGTGGACTTCGAGGAAGGCTTCGCCGTACTCGGTCTGATAACCCTCGGCCAATACGTCGGCCGGCAGTTTGCCTTGCTTGCGAAACAGGACAAGTGGCTTGTTCAGTTGGTAGGCGAGCACCGAGCCGATCAGGAAGCCGCGGGCATCCATGGCGCCGATGTGGGTGAAGTCGGCCTCGACATAGCGGTGCGCAAAGCAGTCCATCACCAGGCGCAGGGCCTTGGGCGACTGGAACAGCGGAGTGATGTCGCGGAAGATTACGCCCGGCTTCGGGAAGTCAATCACGGGGCGGATCAGGGATTTGATGTCGAAGGAGTCGATGACCATCGTCGGGATGTCCTGGCAGGCTACAAACGCGACAGTATAACCGTGGCTGAGCGGGGTCGCTCAGCCACCTGCGTATCGTCAGCCTTCGACTGAGCCGCCGGCCAGTGCGCACAGCTGGATCGGGTCGAGGATGTGCACTTCCTTGCCTTCGGCGGCGAGCAACTGGTTTTGCTGGAAGCGGGTGAACACCCGGGACACGGTTTCCACCGCCAGGCCCAGGTAGTTGCCGATTTCGTTGCGCGACATGCTCAGGCGGAACTGGTTGGCCGAGAACCCGCGAGCGCGGAAGCGTGCCGACAGGTTGACCAGGAAGGTGGCAATGCGCTCGTCGGCGGTTTTCTTCGACAGCAACAGCATCATTTGCTGGTCGTCGCGGATTTCACGGCTCATCACCCGCATCAATTGACGGCGCAATTGCGGCAGTTGCAGGGCCAGTTCATCCAGGCGTTCGAAGGGGATTTCGCAGACCGAGGTGGTTTCCAGTGCCTGGGCGGACACCGGATGACTCTCGGTGTCCATGCCGGACAAGCCGACCAGTTCACTCGGCAGGTGGAAGCCGGTGATCTGTTCTTCGCCGCTGTCGCTCAGGCTGAAGGTTTTCAAGGCGCCGGAGCGTACTGCAAAGACGGAATCGAAAACGTCGCCCTGGCGGAACAGGAATTCGCCTTTTTTCAGTGGGCGGCCACGTTTGACGATGTCGTCCAGCGCATCCATGTCTTCCAGATTCAGAGAAAGTGGCAGGCAAAGTGGTGCCAGGCTGCAATCCTTGCAATGAGCCTGGTTATGAGCGCGCAGTTTAACTGGCTCGGACATTTCTTAGATCCTTGTGGGAAAACACACATAAGGCGTAAGGGTAACCCACGCAAGGACCTTGAAGCCAGTCTGCGGCAACATGGCGCAACCTCGTGGGTGCGCCCAGTGCTTTAAATAACCCGAGAGAAGCGTTGGCGGTTCTGCTGCTCCAGATAGGCATCGAATACCATGCACACTGAACGCACCAGCAGTCGCCCGGCGGGCAGGACCAGGATTTTTTCACGGTCGAGCTCGATCAGGCCATCCTCGGCCATGGCCTGCAACTGTGGCCAGAGCTGTGCGAAGTAGCCGCGAAAATCGATGTTGAAGTCCTGTTCGATGGTGGCGAAGTCCAGGCGGAAATTGCAGATCAGTTGCTGGATCACCGCCCGGCGCACTCGGTCGTCCTGATTGCACAGCAGGCCACGGCTGGTGCCGAGTTGGGAGTTGGCCAGGGCGTTCTGATACTCGTTCAGGTCGCTGCTGTTCTGGCAGTACAGGTCGCCGATCTGGCTGATGGCCGACACGCCGAGGCCGATCAGGTCGCAATGGCCGTGGGTGGTGTAGCCCTGGAAATTGCGTTGTAGGGTCGATTCTTCCTGCGCGATGGCCAGTTCATCGTCCGGCAGGGCGAAATGGTCCATGCCGATGTAGCGATAACCGGCGGCGGTCAGTTGCTCGATGGTGCGCTCAAGCATTTTCAGCTTTTCGGCGGGCGCCGGCAGGTCGTCGCTGTTGATTCGCCGCTGCGGCATGAAGCGCTCGGGCAGGTGGGCGTAGTTGAACACCGAAAGGCGGTCGGGCTGCAGGCTGATGACTTCCTCGACGGTGCGGGCAAAGTTGTCGGCGGTTTGCTTGGGCAGGCCGTAGATCAGGTCGATGTTGATCGAGCGGAACTGCAAGGTGCGCGCGGCATCGATCACCGCTCGGGTTTCCTCCAGGCTTTGCAGGCGATTGACCGCCCGTTGTACCTCCGGGTCGAGATCCTGCAGGCCGATACTGACGCGATTGAAGCCCAGTTCGCGCAGCAGGCCCATGGTCGACCAGTCCGCCTCCCGAGGATCGATTTCGATGCCGTAGTCGCCCGAATCGTCATCCAGCAGGTTGAAGTGCTTGCGCAGTTGCGCCATCAGCTGGCGCAGTTCGTCATGGCTGAGAAAGGTCGGGGTGCCGCCACCGAAGTGCAGTTGTTCGACTTTCTGGTTCGGGTCCAGGTGGCAGGCGACCAGCTGGATTTCCTGTTCCAGGCGTTGCAGGTAGGGCTGGGCGCGGCCGCGGTCCTTGGTGATGACTTTGTTGCAGGCGCAGTAGTAGCAGATGTTCGCGCAAAACGGCACGTGCACATACAGCGAGAGCGGGCGCCGGGCCTTGCGGCTGTCGCGCAGGGCGTGGAGCAGGTCGAATGTGCCGACCTGGCTGCTGAATTGCACCGCGGTCGGGTACGAGGTGTAGCGTGGTCCCGCCAGGTCGTAACGGCGGATCAGGTCTGTGTCCCAACGAATGGCGTCGAGCATGCGGGCGTTCCCCCGGATAGGCTGGCAGTGTCGGCGAGTCTAGGGGGTTGCCACGATGGGAATCTTGATTTGTATCAAGAGTGTACGGGTGTGCACCGCCGAGCCGGAGTAAATGCCGTGCAGGCGGTTACACGGTGGAGCTCCAGCCTTCGATTGCGGCTGTCCTAGTGCCCCATGAGCCAATGCTGATGGGGCCCGGGCAGGGTCCAGATACCGAACAGGATCACCAGCAGGCCACCGGTCATGCGTACGCTGCGTTGGCGTAACAACGCCGTGACGCGCTCGGCGGCGAGCCCCGTGGCCAACAACACCGGCCAGGTGCCGAGGCCAAAGGCGAGCATCAGCAGCGCACTGTCGATGGCATCGCCCTGGCTGGCGGCCCACAACAGGGTGCTGTAGACCAGGCCACAGGGTAGCCAGCCCCACAGTGCGCCCAGCAGCAAGGCGCGCGGTACGCTCGATACCGGCAGCAGGCGGTTGGCAACGGGCTGGATATGGCGCCACAGGCCACGGCCCAGGCTTTCGATGCGGGTCAGGCCGCTCCACCAGCCCGCCAGGTACAAGCCCATGGCGATCAGGAGCAAACCGGCAAGCACACGCATGAACATCGCCGCCGGACTGTTGGCCAGGGCCCAGCCGGCGAGGCCGATCAGCAGGCCGGCGGTGGCGTAGCTGAGGATTCTGCCCAGGTTGTACGCCAGTAGCAGGCGAAAGCGTCGGCTGCGTTGTTCCTTGGGGATCGCCAGGGTCAGCGCGCCCATCAGGCCGCCACACATGCCCAGGCAGTGGCCGCCTCCGAGCAAGCCGAGGATCAGCGCCGAGACCAGGAGAGGCGCCAGTTCAAGCATGGGGTGGCGTCTTGTCGGCCGGCTTGGCCGGGTCCATCGGTTTACCGTCGGCTTCGTTGATCGCAGCCTTGTGGTTCGGGTCCTGGTCGTCGAACAGGATGCTGTGGGCCGGCCCGTCGAGGTCATCGTACTGGCCGCTGTCGACGGCCCAGAAGAAGATGTAAATGGCGATGGCGACGATCAGCAGCGCCGCTGGGATCATCACGTAGAGAGCTGGCATCTTTACTCCATGCCCGCGCGGCTCAGGCCGGCAGCGGGCGGGTTTCTGGCGTGGTGCCGGTGCCCGGAACACTCGACATGCGAGTCAGGCGCAAGGCATTGAGCACCACGGTCAACGAACTGATGGACATGCCGACGGCGGCCCACACCGGAGTGATCCAGCCGAGGGCGGCAAACGGCAACATGAGGCCATTGTACAGCGCAGCCCACAGCAGGTTCTCGATGATTACCCGGCGGGTGCGGCGGGCCAGGCTGAAGGCTTGCACCAGGGCATCCAGGCGGTTGGACAACAGCACGGCGTCGGCGCTGGTTTTCGCAAGGTCAGTGGCCGAGCCCATGGCCACGCTGATGTCGGCCGCGGCCAGTACCGGCACATCGTTGACGCCGTCGCCGAGCATCAACACTTTGCGGCCTTCCTGGTGCAGTTGCTTGAGCACCTGCAGCTTGTCGTCCGGACGCAATCCGCCACGGGCTTCGTCGATACCCAGCTCTGCCGCAACGCTGGCCACCATCGGCGAACTGTCGCCCGACAGCAGCAGGGTACGCCAGCCGCGTGCCTGACAGGCGGCGAGCAGGGCCGGTGCGTCGCTGCGCAGGCGGTCATCAAGGACCAGCCAGGCCAGTGCGCCATTGCTGTCGCCCAGCAGCAGCCATTGACCGGCTTCGTCGGGCATCGGAGGGACGGCGCAACCGCTGAGTTCGCAGACGAATCCCGGCTGGCCGATGCGCAGGCGCTGTGAGCCGACCAGGCCTTCAAGGCCCAGGCCAGGGGTACTCAGCACTTCTTCAGCCGCCACGGGGGCTCGACCAAAGGCCCTGGCAATCGGGTGTTCCGAGCGATTTTCCAGGGCGGCGGCAAGCGCCAGGCACTGGTTGCTGTCGAGGGCCGCCAGTGGGCGGATCGAGCGCAACGCCAGCCGTCCTTCGGTGAGGGTGCCGGTCTTGTCGAAAATTACCGTGTCGATCTGGTTCAGGCCTTCCAGCACATGACCTCGGGTCAGGAGCAGGCCGAGTTTATGCAGGGTGCCGGTGGCGGCGGTGAGGGCGGTGGGAGTGGCCAGCGACAAGGCGCAAGGGCAGGTCGCGACCAGCATGGCCAGCACGATCCAGAACGCACGGGACGGATCCAGTTCCCACCAGACCAGGCCGATGACCGCAGCGGCCACGAGCGACAGTAGCAGGAACCATTGCGCCGCGCGGTCGGCGATTTGTGCCAGGCGCGGCTTCTCGGCCTGGGCGCGGTCCAGCAGGCGGACGATGGCTGACAGGCGTGTGTCCTGACCCAGTGCCAGCACTTCGACGGTCAGCGCGCCCTCGACGTTCAGGGTGCCGGCGGTGACGGCGTCGCCAGCGGTGCGCGGTTGTGGCAGGTATTCGCCCGTCAGCAGCGACTCATCGATACTTGACTGGCCATCGAGGATCTTGCCGTCGGCCGGCAGGATGGCGCCGGGATGGACCAGCACCTGGTCACCCAAGCGCAACTCGCTGAGCAGAATGCGCTCGCTCTGGCCGTCCGGGCTTAAACGCAGGCATGACGCCGGCAGCAGGTTGACCAGTTGGGCGGTGGCGGCAGCCGTGCGTTCGCGGGCACGGCGCTCCAGATAGCGGCCGGCCAGCAGGAACAGGGCGAACATGCCGACCGCGTCGAAATACAGCTCGCCGGTGCCGGTGATCGAGGTCCAGATGCCGGCCAGATAGGCGCCACCGATCGCCAGCGAGACCGACACATCCATGGTCAGGTGGCGGGTGCGCAGGTCGCGCATTGCCCCTTTGAAGAAAGGCGCGCAGCTGTAGAACACGATCGGGGTGGTCAGGAACAGCGCGACCCAGCGCAGGATCGCATGCAGCTCGGGGCTGAGGTCGATGTTGAACTCCGGCCAGGTGGCCATGGTTGCCATCATCGCCTGGAACCACAGCAAGCCCGCCACGCCCAATTGGCGCAAGGCCAGGCGGTTTTCGCTGGCCAGTTGTTCACTGGCGCGGTCCGCTTGGTAGGGGTGAGCGGCATAGCCGATGTGGCGCAGCTCGCCGAGCAGCTGGCTCAACGGCAGCTGGCTGTCGGCCCAGCGTACGTGCAGGCGATGGTTGGACAGGTTCAGGCGCGCCTCCGCCACGGCGGGCAGGTTGCGCAGGTGTTTCTCGATCAGCCAGCCACAGGCGGCGCAGCTGATGCCTTCCATCAATAGCGTGGTTTCGGCCAGATCGCCTTCGTGGCGTACAAAGGGCTGTTGCACGTCGGCGCGGTCATACAGCGCCAGTTCGTCCACCAGTTGCACCGGCAAGGCGTCGGGGTTGGCCGAGGCCTCGCTGCGGTGGCTGTAATAGTGTTCCAGGCCACCGGCGACAATCGCTTCGGCCACCGCCTGGCAGCCCGGGCAGCAGAGCTCGCGAGTCTCGCCGAGGATGACGGCGGTGAACCGGCTGCCGGGTGGGACGGGCAGGGCGCAGTGGTAGCAGGGAGTTGGGGTGGTCATGTGTGTTGTCATGAGAGCTACTGTGGCGAGGGAGCTTGCTCCCGCTCGGCTGCGAAGCAGTCGCAATGCTGCGAACTCGCTGTACCTGAAAGAACCGGTTTGCAGGTTTCAGGGGCGCTTCGCGCTGGAGCGCCAGCCCGGCCCAGCGGGAGCAAGCTCCCTCGCCACATCTGATTGCATTTGCAGGCTGTTACTGCTTCAGGTCTTCGGCGCCTTGCAGCGGTTCGTCGCCCAGCAGCAGGTCTTTGTCGTGGCTGACCTGTTCTTCTTCGAACATGCGCCAGATGTGGTCGTCCTGGGTGCCCAGCAGCTCGACGAAGCGGCGACCTTCAATCTTGTCGTTCACCTGGCCGATGTAGCGGCCTTGTTCGGTTTCACTGCGGGTCAGGATGATCTTGCGGTCTTTCTCTGGCTGGGTGGGCGAGATCAGGTTCAGTTCCAGGGTCTTTGGCTGGCTGTTGCCGGTCAGGTGCAGGTCGACTTCACCGGTCACGCCGTCCAGGTGCATGCTGGCGCGCAGCAGCAGGGTCTGGGCCAGCAGCTCACGGTCCAGCGAACGGTTGATGCCCTTGCCGGCTTCGTAGTAGTTGTCGTTGACCAGGTTGTCCGGGTTGTTCACCGCGATGGTCACCATCGACAGGGTCAGCGTTACCGAACAGGCCAGGATAGCGATGATGATCCATGGCCAGAGGTGCTTGTACCAAGGGCTGGTGGCAGTTGCTGCGGGCATGATGACTTCTCTCAACGAATTTGTGGGCCGATGAATCGGCTCTTGGCTTCAACGTGGACGCTGTTGTCATCGGCATCCTTGAGGATGAATTTCACCTCGTTGGTGCTCGACGGCAGTTGGTCCGGTGCGCTCGACAACTCGACCGGCATGCTGAAAATTTCACCCGCGGCTACCTTGATCTCACGCTTGCCTTGCAGCTTGAGGTCGGGCAGGCCGGCGGCGTCCAGCACGTAGGTATGGTCGTGCTGGTCCTTGTTCATGATCTTGAGGCTGTAGACGTTCTCGATCCGGCCTTCGGCGTTTTCGCGGTACAGCACGCGGTCCTTGCTGACGTCGAAACCCACCAGCGAGCGCATGAAGAACGCGGTGATCAGCAGGCTGATCATGGCCAGCAACACCAGGGCGTAACCGATTAGGCGCGGACGCAGTTTATGGGTTTTTTGCCCGGACAGGTTGTGCTCGGTGGTGTAGCTGATCAGGCCGCGAGGGTACTCCATCTTGTCCATGATGCTGTCGCAGGCGTCGATGCAGGCCGCGCAGCCGATGCATTCGATCTGCAGGCCGTCACGGATGTCGATGCCGGTCGGGCAGACCTGGACGCACATGGTGCAATCGATGCAGTCGCCCAGCCCCTGGGCCTTGTAGTCAGCGCCTTTCTTGCGCGGACCGCGGCTTTCCCCGCGGCGCGGGTCATAGGAGACGATCAGGGTGTCCTTGTCGAACATCACGCTCTGGAAGCGCGCATAGGGGCACATGTAGATGCACACTTGCTCGCGCAGCCAGCCGGCGTTGCCATAGGTGGCGAGGGTGAAGAAACCCACCCAGAAGTAGGACCAGCCATCGGCTTGCCCGGTGAAGAACTCGATCACCAGTTCACGAATCGGCGAGAAGTAACCGACAAAGGTCATGCCGGTGACGAAGCCAATCAGCAGCCACATCGTGTGCTTGCTGAATTTGCGCAGGAATTTGTTGGCGCTCATCGGCGCCTTGTCGAGCTTGATGCGTTGGTTGCGGTCGCCTTCGGTGACCTTCTCGCACCACATGAAAATCCAGGTCCAGACGCTCTGCGGGCAGGTATAGCCGCACCAGACGCGCCCGGCGTACACGGTAATGAAGAACAGGCCAAAGGCGGAGATGATCAGCAGGCCCGACAGCAGGATGAAGTCCTGTGGCCAGAAGGTGGCGCCGAAGATGAAGAACTTGCGCTCCGGCAGGTTCCACCAGACAGCCTGATGGCCGCCCCAGTTGAGCCAGACCGTACCGAAATACAGCAGAAACAACCCGGCACCGCCCATCATCCGCAGGTTACGGAACAGGCCGGTGAAGGCGCGGGTGTAGATTTTCTCTCTGGAGGCGTAAAGGTCGACGCTGTTGTTCGCGTTCTTGGTGGGCGGGGTGACGTCGTGTACCGGAATCTGGTTGCTCATCATTGCATCCCACGGCAGTGGAAAAATGCCTCGGTCAGTACGTGCCGACCGCGGTCAAAAAGGGCTGTAACAGTGGCGCAATGATACGCCTGTCGCTCTAGGTCAAGGGTGCGACCTTTGGTCGCGTTGGGGAAAAAACCTGGATGGTGTAGCAAATGTAACAAATCGTGATGCAGGTCAATTGACTATAGCCGATTCCCCTTTTTTCTTGGCTGCCTGCACATGATCTGGTTCGGGGAGGGGTGTGCAGCGGGTTGGCGCGGCACACCGGTTACCTGTGTAGTTCACTCCGATGATGCGCTGGCGTCAAGGAAGGTTGCCGCCTCCGAGAGAATCCAACCCACCGGTACCGCGTTTTTTATCAGCGGCGCTTTCGATGTCCGCGAACCGTGCCCGGCGCTTTTGGGCATGGGTTTTGTTAGTCGCTTCCGTTGGTGCAACAGGTTCACAAGTGACGGGTTGTTCGGTGTTGTTGGGTTGGTTGTCCGTAGTGTGTTTTTTGCTCATGTCATAACTTCCTTGTTTGTTGGGTCACTGTTTTGTCAGCTTTGATCGTGGTGGCTGGAATATTACTACTTGGCCGTTGATCAAGCTGAGTGAGAAGTTATCAGTTGGCGCAAGCCTGATCTATTGCCTGTTGATTTCAAGGCGTGAAATTTGTAGTGCATGATGTTTGTAAAAACGCTCCCCGGCATATGATAGGTGCTTCTGGCCCGCAGCAGCCTTGGGGCGTGCTCGCCGATGGCAATAGTGTGGATGCCGTTAATAATTAATGGAGTTATTGTCTTTAGCCAGAGCGGTGAAAGTTTTTATATTGATTTGGTGTTCGAGGGTGAATGAGGGAGGCGTGATGTGCGGTCCGGGTAATACTGTCGCTTGAAACAGCCGTTAACCAGGCCGATGAAGTTGTCCGCGTATTCAACTAACCGGGAAATGCAAACGGCCCCGCCAGTTCTCACTGGCGGGGCCGTTTTTTACTGCTTCAAGCGTTTGCCTTACTCGGCGTCCGCTGCCTTCTCACCGTGAGACAGGCTGTAGACGTAAGCGGCCAGCAGGTGAACCTTGTCGTTACCCTGCATTTGCTCTTGCGCAGGCATCTGGCCCTGACGGCCGTAACGGATGGTCTGCTGCAGTTGAGCGAAGCTCGAACCGTAGATGAACGCTGCCGGGTGGGTCAGGTTAGGTGCGCCCATTGCCGGGGTACCTTTGCCTTCCGGACCGTGGCAGACCGCGCAGTTGGTGGCGAACAGCTTCTGGCCGGCAGCCGGGTCGGCTTTCGCGCCTTCTGGCAGTTTGCGGCCATCGAGGTTGGTCAGGACAAATGCAGCCACGTCGCTGACGCCTTGTTCGCCGATCACGTCGGCCCAGGCCGGCATTACCGCGTGACGACCGGCCATGATGGTGGCCTTGATGTCTTGCGGTGCGCCGCCCCAGCGCCAGTCGGCGTCGGTCAGGTTAGGGAAGCCATAAGCGCCCTTGGCGTCGGAGCCGTGGCAAACCGAGCAGTTGGAGGCGAACAGGCGGCCACCCATCTTCAGGGCTTGCGGGTCCTTGGCGACTTCTTCAATCGGCATGGCGGCGAATTTGGCGAAGATCGGACCGAACTTGGCGTCCGACTTGGCCATTTCCTTTTCCCACTCGTGAACACCGGTCCAGCCAGACTGGCCGTTGGCGAACGGGGTCTGCTTCTCGTTGTCGAGGTAGGTGTAGCCCGGCAACAGGCCTTTCCAGTTACCCAGGCCCGGGTACAGCACCAGGTAGCCGAGGGCGAAGACGATGGTGCCGACGAACAGCATGAACCACCATTTCGGCAGCGGGTTGTCGTACTCCTCGATCCCGTCGAAGGAGTGGCCAACCTTCTCATCTGTCTGTTCGCTGCGCTGGCCCTTGCGGGTCGACAGCAACAGCCAGGTCAGGGCGAAGATGGTACCCAGACTGAGGACTGTGACGTACAGACTCCAGAACGTAGTCATTCTTTGTTACTCCTAGAAGCTTGCTCGACGTGCTTGATGGCTTCGGGATCATCCGCGAAAGGCAGCAAGGTCGCGTCTTCAAACTCGGACTTGCGCTTGGGGCTGAACACCCACAAGGCCAGACCGATAAAGGCAACCATCACGACAACGGTGCCCAGGCCACGAATCATCCCGATATCCATCTAAATCACCGTTTGCTTTTGATGATGGTGCCCAGGCCCTGCAGATAGGCCACCAGCGCGTCCATTTCGGTTTTGCCCTTCACTGCGTCTTTTGCACCGGCGATGTCTTCGTCGGTGTAAGGGACGCCGAGCGTGCGCAAGACTTCCATTTTCTTCGCGGTGTCTTTGCCGTCGAGCTTGTTTTCCACGAGGAACGGGTAACCCGGCATTTTCGACTCAGGTACAACGTTGCGCGGGTTGTACAAGTGCGCACGCTGCCAGTCATCGGAGTAACGACCGCCTACGCGGGCCAGGTCCGGACCGGTACGCTTGGAACCCCACAGGAACGGGTGGTCCCAAACGCTTTCACCGGCTACCGAGTAGTGGCCGTAACGTTCGGTTTCAGCGCGGAACGGACGGATCATCTGCGAGTGGCAGCCGACACAACCGTTGGCGATATAGATGTCACGGCCTTCCAGTTCAAGGGCGGTACGAGGCTTCATGCCCTCGACCGGCTTGTTGGTGACGTCCTGGAAAAACAGCGGAACGATCTGGGTCAGGCCGCCAATGCTGACGGCGATGACCATGAAGAAGGCCAGCAGGCCAATATTCTTCTCGACTGCTTCATGCTTCATCAGTGAGCTCCAACTACGGCAATCTTGGCGGCGGCTTCGGCTTCAGCCGGGTTCGAGGCACGTACGGTACGGAATACGTTGTAGGCCATGAACAGCATGCCGGTGGCGAAGAACGCACCGCCGAGGGCGCGAACGATGAAGCCAGGGTGGCTGGCTTGCAGCGCCTCAACGAACGAGTAGGTCAGGGTGCCGTCGTCGTTGATTGCACGCCACATCAGGCCCTGGGTGATGCCGTTGACCCACATCGAGGCGATGTAGAGCACGGTACCGATGGTCGCGAGCCAGAAGTGGGTGTTGATCAGGCCAGTGCTGTGCATCTGCTGGCGACCGAACAGTTTCGGGATCATGTGGTAGATCGCGCCGATCGAGATCATCGCTACCCAGCCCAAGGCGCCGGCGTGTACGTGGCCGATGGTCCAGTCAGTGTAGTGAGACAGCGAGTTGACGGTCTTGATGGCCATCATCGGGCCTTCGAACGTCGACATGCCGTAGAACGCCAGGGATACGACCAGGAAACGCAGGATCGGGTCGGTGCGCAGCTTATGCCAGGCGCCCGACAGGGTCATCATGCCGTTGATCATGCCGCCCCAGCTCGGTGCCAGCAGGATGATCGACATCGCCATGCCCAGGGACTGAGCCCAGTCCGGCAGTGCGGTGTAGTGCAGGTGGTGAGGACCGGCCCAGATGTACAGGGTGATCAGTGCCCAGAAGTGCACGATCGACAGGCGATACGAGTAGATCGGACGCTCGGCCTGTTTAGGCACGAAGTAGTACATCATCCCCAGGAAGCCGGTGGTCAGGAAGAAACCTACCGCGTTGTGGCCGTACCACCACTGGATCATGGCATCGGTCGCACCGGCGTAGGCCGAGTAGGACTTGAAGAAACTGACCGGCAGGGAGGCGTGGTTGACGATGTGCAGCATCGCCGTCACGACGATGAAGGCACCGTAGAACCAGTTGCCCACATAAATGTGCTTGGTCTTGCGCTTGACGATGGTGCCGAAGAACACCAGACCGTAGGTGACCCAGACGATAGCCAGCAGGATAGCCAGGGGCCATTCCAGTTCCGCGTATTCCTTGGTGGTGGTGTAACCCAGCGGCAAGGTAACGATCGCACCGACGATCACCGCTTGCCAACCCCAGAAGGTGAAGGCCGCAAGGCTGTCGGAAATCAGTCGCGTTTGGCAGGTTCGCTGCACGACATAATAAGAAGTGGCAAACAATGCACATCCACCGAAGGCGAAAATCACCAGGTTGGTGTGCAGTGGGCGCAGGCGTCCAAAGCTCGTCCACGGCAGGTCGAAGTTCAACTCCGGCCAGACCAGTTGCGAGGCGATGAAGACACCGAGCCCCATGCCAAGGATCCCCCAGACCACCGTCATGATGGCGAACTGGCGGACTACCTTATAGTTATAAGCAGTCGGACTGATTGCTGTGCTCATTCTAAGGTTCCACGGTTTGGGTGTTTTATTAGGGATAAAAATCGGCCGCAAGTATGGAGAAAGCGGGGGGTCATTGCAACGCGCCATGACCTGGGTCAATGCTTTCAAATGCTGATTCTGCGGCCTTTCCATGCGCCGCGTAGGGACAAAATTGCCCAAGAGCAAAATGTCTCGGCGGACGAAAGAGGCGAGGGGGTCGGGTCAGTTGTAACTGGGCGTGTTCAAACGAGGCGCGCAGGTGACAGACGGCAACTTGCGCGACAGCCGGTATCTACCAGCCTTTGCGGCCTGTCATCGAACAGATTCGTCGAACGCATCCGGTACGGTTGACCTGTGACCGGCTGTTGCCAGTCCGCTTCGGAGCTAGCTTAGACGTGAATCCACCGAACGGAAAGGCGGACCTTCGAGGGGTGCGACAATGGGTCGCAAAGGGGCAGGGAACTGCCGCATCCGAGCGATGCGGCAGTGGAGCGGTCAAGATTTATTCGCTTTTGCCTTCAGCTTGCAGCGGTTGCGCATTCGCACCGTGAGACAGGCTGTACACATAAGCGGCCAGCAGTTGCACCTTGTCGTTGCCCAGCAGTTCGTTCTGCGCCGGCATGTGCCCCTGGCGACCATGGCGAATGGTCTGTTGCAGCTGGGCCAGGCTGGTGCCGTAGATGAACGCCGCCGGTTGCGTCAGGTTGGGCGCGCCCATCATTTCCATGCCTTGGCCTTTTGCCCCGTGACACGCTACGCAAGTGGTGCTGAACGCTTGCTGTCCGGCGACAAGGTCGGCGCCGCTGTCTGCCGGCAGCGGCAGGCCGGCCAGTTCGTGACGAACATAAGCCGCGACGTTTTTCACCCCGGCATCGCCCAGCACATCACCCCAGGCTGGCATCGCTGCCATCCGGCCACCCATGATGGTGGTCTTGATGGCTTCGGCACTGCCGCCCCAGCGCCAGGCGCTGTCGGCCAGGTTAGGGAAGCCGAACGCACCCTTGGCATCCGAGCCGTGGCACACCGAGCAGTTGGAGGCGAACAGGCGACCGCCCATTTTCAGTGCTTGCGGGTCTTTTGCCACTTCTTCCACGGGCATGGCTGCAAACTTGGCGAAGATCGGCCCGAACTTCGCGTCGGCCTTGGCCATTTCCTTTTCCCACTCGTGGGCGCCCGTCCAGCCGTTCTCGTAACCGGGCAGAATGCCTTTCCAGTTGCCCAGGCCCGGATAGAGGATCAAGTAGCCGACGGCAAACACCAGGGTGCCGGCGAACAACAGGAACCACCATTGTGGCAATGGATTGTCGTATTCCTCGATGCCGTCGAAGGCATGGCCCATGGTCTGGTCGACACTGCCCTTGGTTTCGCCCTTGCGGGTGCCGATCAATAGCCAGGTCAGGCCGATCAGGCTGCCGATGGTCAGTACGCAGATCCACGTACTCCAGAAGGTCGTCATGGCCGAATGCTCCTTGTTGCAGGCTCTTGAGAGTGAGCGTCATCTGGTTGAATCAGCGGCTCGTCGGCGAACGGCAGCAGCCGTGCCTGGGCGAACTCCGGATTGCGTTTGCTGTTGAACACCCACAGCGACAGGCCGATGAAGGCGATCATCACCACCAGCGTACCCAGGCCGCGGATCATTCCTGTATCGAGTTCAAAACCCATGGCTCACCTCTTGCTCTTGATCGCAGTGCCCAGCACTTGCAGGTAGGAGACCAGTGCGTCCATCTCGGTCTTGCCCTTGAGGGTCGCGACTGAGCCTGCGATGTCTTCGTCGGTGTACGGAACGCCAAGGGTGCGCATGACCTTGATCTTGGTTTCGGTGTTGCTGCTGTCCACCGGCTGGGTGACCAGCCACGGGTAGGCGGGCATCTTCGATTCCGGTACCACGTTGCGCGGGTTGTACAGGTGCGCGCGGTGCCAGTCATCGGAGTAGCGGCCGCCGACACGGGCCAGATCCGGACCGGTGCGCTTGGAACCCCACAGGAACGGGTGATCCCAAACGCTTTCACCGGCCACCGAGTAGTGGCCGTAGCGCTCGGTCTCGGCGCGGAACGGGCGGACCATCTGCGAGTGGCACTGTACGCAACCCTCGCGGATGTAGATGTCACGGCCTTCCAGCTGCAGAGCGGTATAGGGCTTCATGCCGGCGACCGGTTTGTTGGTGACGTCCTGGAAGAACAGCGGGACGATCTGGGTCAGACCGCCGATGCTCACCGCAAACACCATCAGCAGCAGGAGCAGGCCGACGTTTTTCTCAATCGTTTCGTGTTTCATGGCGGACTCCTCAGGCCATCTGCGCTGCGGCGGCGATTTCGGCTGGTTGTGCCTCACGCACGGTGCGCCAGGTGTTGTAGGCCATCAGGAACATGCCGCTCAGGAAGATAGCGCCACCCACCAACCGAACGATGAAGCCAGGGTGGCTGGCCACCAGGGTTTCGACGAAGGAGTAGGTCAGGGTGCCGTCTTCGTTGATCGCGCGCCACATCAGGCCCTGGGCAATGCCGTTGACCCACATCGACGCGATGTAGAGCACGGTGCCGATGGTGGCGAGCCAGAAGTGCGCGTTGATCAGGCCTATGCTGTGCATCTGCTGGCGGCCGAAGATTTTCGGGATCATGTGGTACAGCGCGCCGATGGAAATCATCGCTACCCAGCCCAGGGCGCCGGCGTGTACGTGGCCGATGGTCCAGTCGGTGTAGTGGGAGAGGGCGTTGACGGTCTTGATGGCCATCATCGGGCCTTCGAAGGTCGACATGCCGTAGAACGCCAGGGACACCACCAAAAAGCGCAGGATCGGGTCGCTGCGCAGCTTATGCCAGGCACCCGACAGGGTCATCATGCCGTTGATCATGCCGCCCCAGCTCGGTGCCAGCAGAATCAGCGACATCACCATGCCCAGGGACTGGGCCCAGTCCGGCAGTGCGGTGTAGTGCAGGTGGTGAGGACCGGCCCAGATGTACAGGGTGATCAGTGCCCAGAAGTGCACGATCGACAGGCGATAGGAGTACACCGGGCGCTCGGCCTGTTTCGGCACGAAGTAGTACATCATCCCCAGAAAGCCTGCGGTCAGGAAGAAACCGACCGCGTTGTGGCCGTACCACCACTGCACCATCGCATCGGTTGCACCGGCGTAGGCGGAGTAGGACTTGGTCAGGCTCACCGGCAGTTCGGCGTTGTTGACGATGTGCAGGATGGCGACGGTGATGATGAAGGCACCGAAGAACCAGTTACCGACGTAGATGTGCTTGGTCTTGCGCTTCATCAGCGTGCCGAAGAACACGATGGCGTAGGCAACCCAGACAATGGTGATCAGGATATCGATCGGCCATTCCAGCTCGGCGTACTCCTTGGAGCTGGTGTAACCCAGCGGCAGGGTGATGGCCGCCAGCACGATCACCAATTGCCAGCCCCAGAAGGTGAACGCAGCGATTTTCGGCGCGAACAGCTGGGTCTGGCAGGTGCGTTGCACGGAATAGAACGAGGCGGCAAACAGGGCGCAGCCGCCAAAGGCGAAGATCACCGCGTTGGTGTGCAGCGGGCGCAAGCGACCGAAGCTGGTCCACGGTAAATCGAAGTTCAGTTCGGGCCAGACCAATTGAGCTGCGAGAAAAACCCCGAGCCCCATGCCGACGATGCCCCACACCACCGTCATAATGGCGAATTGGCGGACCACCTTGTAGTTATAGGCGGTACTTAAAGAAGTGTTCATGGTTCCCCATCCACGGTTCAGCCGAAGTGAAGCGTCCGCGCAAGGCGATGACGCTCCCTTCGCCTGGAGTTATAGGCAGATTAAAAGCGAGGCAAGCATGGACAAAGAGCACGGGGCCAGTATTGACGGGGATCAATGGGCGCAGTGTGTACGCGAGCAGGGATGGCTGTGGAATCGCGCCAGCGAGCCGCTGTCGGACGCGGCGCCGACCCTGATCCTGGCCCATGGCGCGGGCGCACCGATGGACAGCGATTTCATGAGTGACATCGCTGCACGCCTTGCCGCCCGTGGCATCAACGTGCTGCGCTTCGAGTTCCCGTACATGGCCCAGCGACGTATCGACGGCGGCAAGCGCCCACCCAACCCTGCGCCGAAACTGCTGGAGTGTTGGCGCGAGGTGTATCTCGTGGTGCGACGCCATGTCACTGGGCGTCTGGCGATCGGTGGCAAGTCCATGGGCGGGCGGATGGCCAGTCTACTGGCCGATGAATTGGGCGCGGACGGGCTGGTGTGCCTGGGCTATCCGTTTTATGCGGTGGGCAAGCCGGAGAAACCCCGGGTGGAGCATCTGGCCGGACTCAAGACCCCGACCTTGATTGTGCAGGGTGAGAGGGATGCATTGGGCAACTGCCAGGCGGTGGAGGGCTACACACTGTCGCCGAACATCGAACTGATGTGGCTGGTGGCAGGGGATCATGACTTGAAGCCGTTGAAGGCTTCCGGGTTTAGCCATGAGCAGCATCTGGAAGCGGCGGCTGCGAAGGTCGCAGGCTTTTTACAGGGCTTGTGATGGTCGTTTCCACGCTCTGCGTGGGGACGCCGCCAAGGACGACGCAGAGCGTGGGAACGAAGGAGGGTGACAGGCCTAGCGGTTAAACCGCTGCACCAACGAATACTGGGTATTGGCTGTCCGGGTCAGCTCTTCACTCAACAGCGCCGAGTTCTGTGCCTGTTCCGAGGTGTGGTCGGCCAGTTGGGAAATGTTGCTGATGTTGCGGCTGATCTCTTCGGCGACCGCGCTCTGCTCTTCGGTCGCGGCGGCGATCTGGGTGGTCATGTCGGTGATGTTGGCCACCGCTTCACTGATGCCGACCAGCGCCTGGTCTGCTTCCAGGACCCGTGCCACACCTTCTTCAGCCTGACGGTGCCCGGCTTCCATGGTCTGTACCGCGGTGCTGGCGGTTTGCTGGAGCTTGGCGATCAGGCTGTGGATCTGCCCGGTCGATTCAGCGGTGCGTTGTGCCAGCTGTCGAACTTCGTCGGCCACTACCGCAAAGCCACGTCCCATCTCGCCGGCGCGAGCCGCTTCGATGGCGGCGTTCAAGGCCAGCAGGTTGGTCTGGTCGGCAATGCCTTTGATCACATCGACCACGCCACCGATTTCGTCGCTGTCCTTGGCCAGTTGGGTGACGGTGAGGCCGGTCTCTCCCACCACCGCCGACAGGCGCTGGATGGCGTCGCGGGTTTCGCCGGCGATGTCGCGGCCGCGCCCTGTCAGGCGATTGGCTTCCTGGGTGGCGTCAGCCGTGCGCTGCACGTGGCTGGCAACTTCCTGGGTAGTGGCGGCCATCTGGTTGACGGCGGTGGCCACTTGCTCGGTTTCGACGCGCTGGCGCTCCAGGCCGCTGGAACTGTTGTGTGCCAGGGTATCGGATTGGCGCGCCTGGTCGGTCAGGTGCTCGGCGGTGTCCTGCAGACGGGTCAGGCAGGTCCTGAGGCGAGCTTCCTGGCTGAGGATCGACATCTCAAGGCGCGCCTGGGCACCGCGACTGTCGGTGTACATCTGCGCGATCAGCGGATCGGAGGTGGTCTGTTCGGCCAGGCGCAGCAGGCGCTTGATGCCGCGTTGTTGCCAGCCCAGCCCCAGCAGGCCCAGTGGCACGCAAAGGCCGGCGGCCAGGGCAAAGCCCCATTGCGAGTTCAGCGTGGCGCCGATCATGAAGCTCAACTGGCTGACCAGAATGAACGGCAGCCAGTCCTGCAACACCGGCAACCATGTGTCGCGTTTAGGGATAGCTGACTTGCCCTGGTTGATGCGTTGATAGAGCGCTTCGGCGCGGCGGATCTGTTCGGCGGTGGGCTTGACCCGCACCGACTCGTAACCGACCACCTGATTGCCGTCGAACACCGGTGTGACATAGGCGTTCACCCAGTAGTGGTCACCGGTCTTGCAGCGATTCTTGACAATGCCCATCCATGGCAAGCCTTGTTTCAGTGTGCCCCACATGTGCGCGAACACCGCTGCCGGAACGTCGGGGTGACGGACCAGGTTGTGCGGTGCACGGATCAGCTCCTCACGAGAAAACCCGCTGATCTCGACGAAGGCGTCGTTGCAGTAGGTGATCACGCCCTTGGCATCGGTTGTGGAAATCAACCGTTGCTGAGCCGGGAAGGTCCGTTCGCGTTGTGTAATGGGCTGGTTATTACGCATGGCTTTTTCAATCCGCAAGGCTTTGACAGGGTGTCGGCATGGCGGGCGAATTATTGAAAATTTTTTTCAATTGTTGGCACTGCGTCGCAAAACGACCGATGCGTCAGCGGGCGAGCATCGGGTAGCTGAACAAACCGAAATGCAGCAGGTTCAGGCCAAAGTGCGTGGCGATCGCGGCAGCCAGCCCGCCGAAGCGATAGGCCAGGCCATAACCGATGCCGGCCAGGCCTGCGAGCAGTACCCACTGCCAGCCCGCGCCCAGGTGCGCCAGGCCGAACAACAACGAGGCGAGTAGCAACGCCAGGAGCTCGCCATAAGGCAGGTGCTTGAAGTGCCGGCTCAGGCCGCCTTGAATGTAACCACGAAACAGGGCTTCCTCGACCAGGGTCACCAGCAACAGATTGTTGAGCACCCACAGCCAGGCCTGATCCGGCCATTTCGGTGCCCAGTTGATCATACCCAGCAACAGCGCACCGCCAAGACCCAGCGTTGCGCTCAGGATCAATGCCGCGGCTGTGGCACGAATGGCCTGGGGCAGCGAGCGCCGGCCGATGATCCACGGGCAGACCAGCAACAGCCAGAAGCCGATCAGTGGTTTGTCCAGGTTCAGGTACAGGACGAAGGTGGTGGCGTCGTCGGTGAAACGCTGCGGGTCGATCCCGCGGCCATTGTAGAAACCGGGCAGCCAGTGCAGCGCCAGTGCCAGGCTCATCACGATGAACAAGGCGTGGCCCAGGTAGCGACCGATGAGCACCTGTCGCTGATGTACGGCATAACCGGCGAACAGCAACAGGCTGAAGGAGATGACCGCCAACCCGCCGAGTCGACCATAGGCCAGCGCCATGCCGTAACCCATGGAGAGGAGTGCCAGGTACGTCCATGGCAAGGCAAGCATGTGCAGTCCTTACGCGCCCACGGGGCGGGGGTGTTTGCGGGGACGCAATTATAAACAGCGGACCTGCAAAGACGCCGCCCTGAGGCGCAATGCTGTTCAGTTAACGATAGGGTTGCTCAATACATCTCCCGTGGCGAGCGAGCTTGCTCGCGCTGGGCTGCGCAGCAGCCCCAAAAACTATCGCCGAGTTCGTTCAGAAAGACCGCAGTCACTTTGTTGGGGGCGCTTCACGCCCCAGCGCGAGCAAGCTCGCTCGCCACGGGTCTCTCGCTCGCTTCAAGCGTTTCTTAACTGAACAGCATTACGCCCTGAGGCGGTGTCTTTACTGGAGAAATGTTACGAGGCAATCAATTGCCGCAGCACGTAGTGCAGAATCCCTCCCGCCTTGAAGTACTCCACTTCGTTGAGCGTGTCGATCCGGCACAGCACTTCGATTTTTTCGCTGCTGCCGTCCTCACGGGTGATCACCAAGGGCAGGTTCATTCGTGGCGTGAGCTCGACCTGGCTCAGGCCCTCAATGCTGAATGTCTCGTTGCCGGTGAGGTTGAGGCTCTTGCGGTTCTGATCGAGCTTGAACTGCAGCGGCAGGACGCCCATGCCCACCAGGTTGGAGCGGTGGATCCGCTCAAAGCTTTCGGCGATGACTGCCTTGACCCCCAGAAGGTTGGTGCCCTTGGCGGCCCAGTCGCGGCTGGAGCCGGTGCCGTATTCCTGGCCTGCGATCACCACCAGCGGGGTGCCCTCGGCTTGATAGCGCATGGCGGCATCGTAGATGGTCAGTTTCTCGCCGCTGGGCATGTGCAAGGTGTTGCCGCCTTCTTCGCCGCCAAGCATTTCGTTGCGGATCCGGATATTGGCGAAGGTGCCGCGCATCATCACCTCATGGTTGCCGCGCCGTGAGCCATAGGAGTTGAAGTCTCGCGGCTCCACGCCTTGTTCGCGCAGGTAGTGGCCGGCCGGGCTGTCGACCTTGATGTTGCCGGCAGGGGAGATGTGGTCGGTGGTTACCGAGTCGCCGAGCAGGGCCAGGATCCGGGCGTCGCGGATGTCCTCGATCACCGGCGGGGGGCCGGCGATGTCGTCGAAGAACGGCGGGTGCTGGATGTAGGTCGAGTCCTTCTGCCAGACATACGTGGCGGCCTGCGGAACCTGGATGGCTTGCCACTGTGCGTCGCCGGCAAACACTTCGGCGTACTCCTTGTGGAACATGGCGGTGTTGACCTGATTCACCGCGTCGGCAATCTCCTGGGTGCTGGGCCAGATATCCCGCAGGTACACCGGGTTGCCGTCCTTGTCGTTGCCCAGGGACTCGCTGCTGATATCGATGCGCACGGTGCCGGCCAGTGCATAGGCCACCACCAGGGGCGGGGAGGCCAGCCAGTTGGTTTTCACCAGCGGATGCACCCGGCCTTCGAAGTTGCGGTTGCCGGACAGGACCGAGGCCACGGTGAGGTCAGAGCTCTGGATGGCTTTTTCAATCGGTTCGGGCAACGGTCCGGAGTTGCCGATGCAGGTGGTGCAGCCATAGCCGACCAGGGCAAAACCCAGTTGGTCGAGGTACTGGGTCAGGCCGGCAGCCTTGTAATAGTCGGTAACCACCTTGGAACCTGGGGCCAGCGAGCTCTTGACCCAGGGTTTGCGCTTGAGGCCTTTTTCCACGGCTTTTTTCGCCACCAACCCTGCCGCCATCATCACGCTCGGGTTGGAGGTGTTGGTGCAGGAAGTGATGGCGGCGATGACCACGGCGCCGTTTTTCAAGCGGTGGGTGTAGCCCTCAAAATGGTAATCGGCTTCACCGATCAGGTCGGCATTGCCCACGGCAACGCCACCGCCGCCTTCGCTTTCCAGGCGAGATTCTTCCTTGCTGGTGGGTTTGATCTGCAGCCCCAGGAAGTCATTGAACGCCTGCTCGACATTCGGCAGCGACACCCGGTCCTGTGGGCGTTTCGGCCCCGCCAGGCTGGCTTCGACGCTGCCCATGTCCAGCGCCAGGCTGTCGCTGAACACCGGTTCCTTGCCCGGCAGGCGCCACAGGCCCTGGGCCTTGCAGTAGGCCTCCACCAGCTTGACCACCGCCGTGGGACGGCCGGACAGGCGCAGGTAGTCCAGCGTCACCTCATCCACCGGGAAGAACCCGCAGGTGGCGCCGTACTCCGGGGCCATGTTGGCGATGGTCGCGCGGTCGGCCAGCGGCAGATCGGCAAGGCCGTCACCATAGAACTCGACGAACTTGCCCACCACGCCTTTCTTGCGCAGCATCTGGGTAACGGTCAGCACCAGGTCGGTGGCGGTGATGCCTTCCTTGAGCTTGCCGGTGAGCTTGAAGCCGATCACTTCCGGGATCAGCATCGACACGGGCTGGCCGAGCATCGCCGCCTCTGCCTCGATACCGCCCACGCCCCAGCCGAGTACGCCGAGGCCGTTGATCATGGTGGTGTGGGAGTCGGTGCCCACCAGGGTATCCGGGAAGGCATAAGTGCGGCCGTCTTCGTCCTTGGTCCACACCGTGCGCCCCAGGTACTCCAGGTTCACCTGGTGACAGATTCCGGTGCCGGGGGGGACCACGCTGAAGTTGTCGAAGGCACTTTGCCCCCAGCGCAGGAAGGCATACCGCTCGCCGTTGCGCTGCATCTCGATGTCGACGTTCTGTTCAAAGGCGTGGCTACTGGCGAACTTGTCGACCATCACCGAGTGGTCGATCACCAGGTCAACCGGCGACAGTGGATTGATCCGCTGCGGGTCGCCACCAGCCTTGGCCATGGCGGCGCGCATGGCGGCCAGGTCGACCACGGCCGGGACGCCGGTGAAGTCCTGCATCAGGACCCGTGCGGGGCGGTACTGGATTTCCCGGTCGCTGCGGCGTTCCTTGAGCCAGGCGGCGATGGCCCTGAGGTCGGCGCCGGTGACGGTCTTGTCATCTTCCCAGCGCAACAGGTTTTCCAGCAGGACTTTGAGCGACATCGGTAGTTTGTCGAGATTGCCCAGGCTCCTGGCGGCGTGCGGCAGGCTGAAATAGTGGTAGGTCTTGTCGTCTATTTCCAGTGTCTCAAGGGTTTTCAGGCTATCGAGGGACGGCATTGAAATGACTCCTTTGGGTCCGCACGGCTACGGACTGACGGAACGGACAGAGCTTTAAACCTAGCCCTGTTTCAAGTAGCTGGCTAATAACCGGACTCTATGGGCAGGTCCAGCGTTGCGAAGTCAGCTATCATGCGCCGGTTTTCGTGACAGGCTTTGCTACAGGGCAAGTTTGCGCGCATTTGCCCAGGAGATTTAATGAACATCCTCTTTATGCATTGCCGGCCAGGCTTCGAAGGTGAAGTCTGCTCCGAGATAGCCGAGCACGCCGCGCGCTTGAACGTGGCCGGTTATGCCAAGGCCAAGACCGGTGCTGCGTGCGCCGAGTTTGTCTGCACGGAAGAAGACGGCGCCGAACGCTTGATGCGCGGCCAGCGTTTCGCGCAGTTGATCTTCCCGCGACAATGGGCCCGCGGGATGTTTATCGACTTGCCGGAAACCGACCGCATCAGCGTGATCCTGGCGCACATGGCGGATTTCCCGGTGTGCGGCAGCCTGTGGCTGGAAATGGTCGACACCAACGACGGCAAAGAACTGTCGAATTTCTGCAAAAAGTTCGAAGTCCATCTGCGCAAGGCGCTGATGGCTGCCGGCAAGCTGGTGGAAGATGCCCACAAGCCGCGTCTGTTGCTGACCTTCAAAAGCGGCCGTGAAGTGTTCATGGGTCTGGCCGAGTCCAACAACTCGGCCATGTGGCCGATGGGCATTCCGCGCTTGAAGTTCCCCCGTGAAGCGCCAAGCCGCTCCACCTTGAAGCTGGAAGAGGCCTGGCACCACTTTATCCCACGTGATCAGTGGGACGAGCGCCTGCACAGTGACATGACGGGTGTCGATCTGGGTGCCGCCCCTGGTGGCTGGACCTGGCAACTGGTCAACCGCGGCATGCTGGTGACCGCCATCGACAACGGTCCGATGGCCGAAAGCCTGATGGACACCGGGCTGGTGCAGCACTTGATGGCCGACGGCTTCACCTTCAAGCCCAAACAGCCGGTGGACTGGATGGTCTGCGACATCGTCGAGAAGCCGGCGCGTAACGCGGCGATGCTGGAAGAGTGGATCGGTGAAGGACATTGCCGCGAAGCAGTGGTCAACCTCAAGCTGCCGATGAAACAGCGCTATGCCGAAGTGAAGCGCTTGCTCGAGCGTATCGAGGAAGGTTTCAAGGCCCGTGGCATCAAGGTCGATATCGGCTGCAAGCAGCTGTACCACGACCGTGAAGAAGTGACCTGTCATTTGCGTCGGCATGATGTGAGCAAGCCGAAGAGACGCTGATTTTCGCGGACCAGGCTTTTGTGGCGAGGGAGCTTGCTCCCGCTGGGCTGCAAAGCAGCCCTGAAATCAACGACCCCGTATCATCAGGCGCACGGTACGAACAGGTTTTGCGGCGGCGTTGCCCCGAGCGCGGACCGGCCGAGCGGGAGCAAGCTCCCTCGCCACAGGTACAGTTTGCATGCGCTGTTAACGCATCCGGTTTTGCGCGACAATGCCGGCCAGTTTCAGGAGTTAACCATGAGTGAAATGATCAATGCGCCGGTAGACGGCACCCTCGACGCCACTGGCCTCAATTGCCCGGAACCGGTGATGATGCTGCACCAGCACATCCGCGACCTGGTGCCTGGCGGCCTGCTCAAGGTGATTGCCACTGATCCGTCGACCCGTCGCGACATTCCCAAGTTTTGCGTGTTTCTCGACCATGAGCTGGTCGGGCAGCATGAAGACGCCGGGACCTTTCTGTACTGGATCCGCAAGAAGTCCAATTAACGGACCCAAAAAGAAGGCCTGCGTTTGCAGGCCTTCTTTTTTTCGATCATTAATTCGCCCGTTGACTGATGCGTATCCGCTTGCGTGAACTGCGCGCCAGGCGGATCGACAGCATCAGCGCCGCGCAACTCAAGCCGGCAATCAACCCCTCCCACAACCCGCTCGGGCCGCTGGCCGGGCCGAACCAGTCGGTCAGCCCCAGTACGTAGCCCACCGGCAAACCAATGCCCCAGTAGGCAAATAGCGTCAGGATCATGGTCACCCGGGTGTCCTGGTAGCCGCGCAAGGCACCCGCGCAGATCACCTGGATCGCATCGGAGAACTGGTACAGCGCGGCATACACGATCAGCATCGAGGCGATCTGGATCACCGCCTTGTCGGGGGTGTAGATCGAGGCGATAGGCTCGCGCAGCAGCAGGATCAGACTCGCCGAGAACGCCGCGAACACCAGTGCCGCGCCCAGCCCGACCTTGGCCGCGAAGCGCGCCTGATACGGGTCGCCGGCCCCCAGCGCCTGGCCCACTCGCACGGTGACCGCCATGCCCAGTGAATAAGGAATCATGAACAGCAACGAACTGATGTTCAGGGCAATCTGGTGCCCGGCCACCACGGTCGAGCCGAGGCTGCCGATCAGCAGGGCAATGACCGCGAAGATGCTGGACTCGGCGAAGACGGCGATACCAATCGGCAAGCCGATGCTGACCAGGCGCTTGATCACGGCCCACTGCGGGCGATCAAAGCGCACCAGCACGCGGGTACGGGCATAGAAGGGCGCCCAGCGGGTCCATCCGGCCATGCTCAGGGCCATGAACCACATGACGATGCCGCTGGCCCAGCCACAGCCGACGCCACCCAGGGCAGGCAGGCCGAAATGGCCATAGATCAGCGCATAGTTCAGCGGGATGTTGAGCAACAGGCCGCACAGGCCAATGACCATGCTTGGGCGGGTGCGGCCCATGCCATCGCTGTAGCAGCGCAGTACGTAATAGAAGGCAATGCCCGGCAAGCCGAAGGCGATACCGTGCAGGTAGCCCATGCTCGGTTCGATCAACTGTGGGTCGACTTTCATCCAGTGCAGGATCGGCTCTGCGCTGAGCAGCAGGCCGCTGCCCATCAGTCCGACACAGAGTGCCAGCCACAAAGCCTGGCGTGCCAGCGGACCGATCTCATCGTACTGCCCTGCGCCAAAGCGTTGGGCGATCTTGGGTGTGGTCGCCAGCAGAACGCCGGACATCAACAGGTAAATCGGGATCCAGATCGAATTGCCCAGGGCCACCGCAGCCAGGTCCCGTGGGCTGACCCTGCCGGCCATCACCGCATCGACGAAACCCATGGCCGTGGTAGCCAGCTGCGCGATGATGATCGGCACGGCCAGGCCAAGCAGCCCTTTGAGCTCCAGGCGAACCCGGGCCGGACGGGGGAGGGAAGTAGCGGCGAGGCTGTCAGTCACAGAATTCACAGGCGAAGCGTCCAGAAGGTGTTGATGCGCAAGGCGACGCATTCTACGCGTTTGACGCAACGGTCAGGAAAACTCCCGTGTTAGGGATTTGTAAACCCCGACTGACGGGAGCTGCGCTACACTGCCGATCCGCCAAAGGAGCCTGCCATGCTGATTGTTGCCGACGAAAATATCCCGCTGCTCGATGCCTTTTTTCAAGGGTTCGGTGAAATCCGCCGTGTGCCGGGACGCTCCATCGACCGTGCCACGGTCGAGCAGGCCGATGTGCTGCTGGTGCGCTCGGTGACCAACGTCAGTCGCGCGTTGCTCGAAGACAGCAAGGTACGGTTTGTCGGCACCTGCACCATCGGCACGGATCACCTGGATCTGGATTATTTCCAGCAGGCCGGCATCACCTGGTCCAGTGCGCCGGGTTGCAATGCGCGAGGGGTGGTCGATTACGTGCTCGGCAGTCTGCTGACCCTGGCCGAGATCGAAGGCGTGACGTTGACCGAGCGCACCTATGGCGTGGTCGGGGCCGGTGAGGTGGGCGGGCGACTGGTCAAGGTGCTCAAGGGGCTGGGCTGGAACGTGCTGGTCTGCGATCCGCCGCGCCAGGCCGTCGAAGGCGGCGATTACGTCAGCCTGGAACAGATCGTTGCACAGTGTGACGTCATCAGCTTGCACACCCCGCTGACCAGGAATACCGAGCAGCCAACCTGGCATCTGTTCGATGAACAACGTTTGCGGCAGCTCAAGCCAGGCGCCTGGCTGATCAACGCCAGCCGTGGCCCGGTGGTGGACAACAACGCGTTGCGCGAAGTCTTGCTGGAGCGCGAGGACCTGCAAGCGGTGCTGGATGTGTGGGAGGGCGAGCCGAGTGTGGATATTGCCCTGGCGGAACTGTGCGTGATCGCCACCCCGCATATCGCCGGCTACAGCCTGGATGGCAAGCAGCGCGGGACCGCGCAGATCTACCAGGCGCTTTGCCAGTTCCTTGGCCAGCCCGCGACGGTTTCCCTGGATGATCTGCTGCCGGCGCCGTGGCTGGCACAGGTCGGCCTGAACGCCAGCAGTGACCCGGCCTGGGCCCTGGCGATGCTGTGCCGCGGGGTGTACGACCCGCGCCGTGACGATGCAGACTTCCGTCGCAGCCTGGTCGTCAGCGGTGCCGAACAACGCATGGCATTCGACCTGTTACGCAAGCACTACCCGGAGCGACGCGAGATTGACGGGCTGAAGGTGCGGATTGAGGGCGATTCGCCAGCGTTACGGCAGATCGTGACGGCGCTGGGCGCGCAAGCAGTCTGAGTCATTCGCGTCCATAAAAAACCCGGCCTATAGGGGCCGGGTCGGAAGACGTAAGGCTATGTATCAATCTTGCTTGGCAGGCTTGACTAATCGCTGTTCCAGTTCGCGGCAAGCGCTCTGGATCATGGCTTCAGTGATCGGTACTTCGCGGCCCTGAGCATCAATAATCGAGCACCCCAGAGACTGGTCTGGCTGCGTGCGGATCACTTGAATCTTGTCATCGCTGCTGTGTTGCAAGGACATGGCCTGTCTCCTCATCAGGTTGTGCGCATAGTATAGATCCGCCAAATGACCACGCTGTGACAGCTCCCCACAGGCGATGAGGCGGTCTATTCAGTCCATCAGAAATAACCTCTGACTGCCAGCCGGACTTTAGACCAATAACAACTAGGCTCTAGTGTCAGCGGTCATATTCAAACCGACTCATTGTGATTTACATCAGTTCAAACGGATTGACCGGTGTAGGCTCACCCTGTTGCTCCTTACCGTTGGCCTTTTTCGGATGATCCTGATGCTGTCTGCCCGTCACCGCCGCGCCATTCGTCTTTCCGTGCGGTTTATCGCGCCCTATCGTTGGCAGGCGTTGGGCGCCTTGCTGGCGCTGGTCGTCACGGCGGGCCTTACCCTGTCCATGGGGCAGGGGATTCGCCTGCTGGTGGATCAGGGCTTCATGACCCGCTCGCCACACCTGCTCAACCAGAGTATCGGCCTGTTCCTGATGCTGGTGGTGGGGCTGGCGATTGGCACTTTTACCCGGTTTTACCTGGTGTCATGGATCGGCGAGCGCTGCGTGGCCGATATCCGTCGGCGGGTGTTCAACCACTTGATCTACCTGCACCCAGGGTTCTACGAAAACAACCGCAGTTCCGAGATCCAGTCGCGCCTGACGGCCGACACCACGCTGTTGCAAACAGTGATCGGCTCCTCGCTGTCACTGTTCCTGCGCAATGGCTTGATGGTGATCGGCGGCATTGTGCTGCTGTTCATCACCAACCCCAAGCTCACCAGTATTGTGGTGGTCGCCTTGCCCCTGGTGCTGGCGCCGATCCTGATTTTCGGGCGGCGAGTGCGCAGCCTGTCGCGCCAGAGCCAGGACCGCATCGCCGATGTCGGCAGTTATGTCTCGGAAACCCTGGGCCAGATCAAGACCGTGCAGGCCTATAACCATCAGGGGCAGGACGAGCAGCGCTTCGCGGTGACCGTGGAGCAGGCCTTCGATACGGCACGCAAGCGTATCCTGCAGCGCGCCTGGCTGATCACCCTGGTGATCGTCCTGGTGCTGGGGGCGGTCGGGGTGATGCTCTGGGTCGGTGGCATGGACGTGATCGCCGGGCGCATCTCCACCGGCGAACTGGCGGCGTTTGTGTTCTACAGCCTGATCGTCGGCGGCGCCTTTGGCACCTTGAGCGAAGTGATTGGTGAATTGCAGCGGGCAGCCGGGGCGGCGGAGCGGATTGCCGAGTTGCTGCGCGCGGAAAACATCATCCAGCCGCCCGTGACTGGCCGGGTGACATTGCCGGATCGGGTGCGCGGTGAGCTGCAACTTGAAGACCTGCGCTTTTGCTACCCGTCACGCCCTGGAAGCTATGCAATCGACGGCTTGAGCCTGGCGATCAAGGCGGGTGAAACCCTGGCGCTGGTCGGCCCTTCGGGTGCGGGCAAGTCGACGGTGTATGACTTGCTGCTGCGTTTCTACGACCCGGCGCAGGGGCGCATTCTGCTGGATGGCGTGCCGCTGACCCGGCTCGATCCTCTGGATGTGCGTCGTTGTTTTGCCTTGGTGTCACAGGCCCCGGCGCTTTTTTTCGGCAGCATCGAAGAGAACATCCGCTACGGTAAACCTTCGGCGACGCTGGAGCAGGTCCAGGAGGCGGCGAAGATTGCCTATGCCCACGACTTCATCGAGCAGATGCCCAACGGTTACCAGACCCATCTGGGCGATGGCGGGCTGGGCCTCTCCGGCGGTCAGCGCCAGCGCCTGGCCATCGCTCGGGCGCTGCTGGTGGATGCGCCGATCCTGTTGCTCGACGAAGCCACCAGCGCCCTCGACGCGCAGAGTGAACACCTGATCCAGCAAGCACTGCCCAGCCTGATGAAAAACCGCACCACCCTGGTCATCGCCCACCGCCTGGCCACGGTGAAGAATGCCGACCGGATTGCGGTGATGGATCAAGGCCGGCTGGTGGCGGTGGGGACGCATCAGGAGCTGGTTGCCAGTAACGCGTTGTATGCACGCTTGGCTGCGTTGCAGTTCAGCAATGAGCATGAGGTGGGGTAAATGAACGCTGCTGAATGCTCTCGGGTTCGGGCATTATGTCGATCTGAAGGAAGTACCCGGATCAGGAAATGAGCAGCTACCAACCACCGTTAACCCTGAACACTAGAATTCTGGCGTTGATCGCTGAGATCAGCGAGCAGATCGGTCAGCTTTCGGCTGTGGACGAAGGTCGGCAGACACCTCAGCTGCGTCGCGGTAACCGAATTCGCACGATTCAAGCGTCGTTGGCAATCGAGAACAATACCCTCAGCGTTGAGCAAGTGACAGCCGTGTTGGCCGGGCAGCGAGTGCTGGGCTTGCCCAGAGAAATTCAGGAAGTACGCAACGCCTTTACGGCCTACGAGTCCATGCCGGGCTGGCGGTCGAACAGTCGCGTCGATTTGCTTCGGGCTCACGAGTTATTGATGCACGGTTTGATCGACGACTGCGGTCGGTTTCGTCGCGACGGAGTGGGTATTTACCGTGGCGAGCAACTGGTTCACATGGCGCCACCACCGAGCCGTGTGGCAAGCCTGATGGATGACTTGCTGGCATGGCTGGGTACCTCCGATTGGCATCCGTTGATCCTTAGCTGCGTGTTTCACTACGAGTTCGAGTTCATCCATCCCTTCGCTGACGGTAATGGGCGCATGGGGCGGCTCTGGCAAACCTTGATTCTCAGTCAATGGCGGCCCGTGTTGGCCTATCTGCCGGTCGAAGCCGTCATTCGAGAGCAACAGGACGCTTACTATGGGGCCTTGTCTGCCGCCGATCGGATGGCCGAATCGACACCCTTTGTCGAGTTCATGTTGCAGGCGTTGAGTCAGGCCCTCGCTGAGGCCGCCTGTGGCGAGCCAGTAACCGACCAAGTAACCGACCAAGTAACCGACCAAGTAGCGAGGTTGCTCGAGGTGATCCAGGGCGCGAGTTCGCTCAAGGTCAGTGAGCTGATGGCGGAGGTCGGATTGGCACACAAGGCGACCTTCCGGGCTAACTATCTCAAGCCCGCATTAACGGCAGGCTTAATAGAAATGACCAATCCAGATTCACCCAACAGTCCTGCTCAGCGGTACCGTCTGACCGAACTTGGCAAGCGGCTTTTGGCACGATCTGCCTCGGTTTAGCAGATCTGGTAATCGACAACGGTTCAAGGCATCAACAAAAAAGCTCGCATCATTCGATGCGAGCTTTTTTTCAAGCGAGATCAAAGGGTTATCTGAACTCGCTGCGAACCTTTGTTAGCTCTTGCAGATCCAGCATCATTGATCGTCAAAATACCGCTCATGCCAATCCACCAGCGGTTGCGGTGAATTGAGCTTCTGGCCGTAGATCACCGAGTACGACAACACGTTCTGCACGTACTGGCGGGTTTCGTCGAACGGGATGCTCTCCACCCAGACGTCGAAGCTCAGGTGGTCGGCACCGCGCAGCCATTGGCGGACTCGGCCGGGGCCGGCGTTGTAGGCCGCGGAGGCGAGTACTCTGTTGCCATTGAACTGGCTGTGCACCTGGCTCAGGTAAGCGGCGCCGAGCTGGATGTTTTTCTCCGGGTTCAGTACTTGCTGTGGCGAGGCCAGCGGAATGCTGAACTTGCGTGCGGTTTCCTTGGCGGTGGCGGGCATCAACTGCATCAGGCCGCTGGCGCCGACACTGGAGCGGGCATCCTCCATGAAGGCGCTTTCCTGGCGGGTAATGGCGAACACCCAGCTCGAATGCAGGCCGCGAACCTTGGCCTCCCTGACTAGAGTGCCGCGGTAGGCCATCGGGAAGCGGATGTCCAGGTCGTCCCAGTACTGCGCCTGACTGATGGTGCGAATAGCCGGGAAGTACCACTTCAGGTCGTAGGCCAGCTTGGCCTGGGCAACCATTTCGTCACGGTTGAAGCGGCGACTGACGTGGTACCACTCGCGGCGACCGTCGACGATCTGCCCGCGGGCATGGAACTCCAGTGCGCGGCGAATGCCCGGTGTATTGCGCACCTTGTTGATCAGTGCCTGGCTCATCACCAGCGGCTTGTGGTTCAGGGAGTACGGTGATTGCGAGCGATCGGCCGCCAGGAAGCCGTAGAAGTCCCGCTCGCGGGCGAGGTTGCGGTACAGGGTCTGTGCTTCCGGGTTCTTTGGCTGGGCCAGTTCCAGGCTGCGGGCCTGCCAGTAGCGCCAGCGGTTGGTGGTGGCCAGGTCCTGCGGCAAGCGGCGGGTCAACTGATAGGCGTCCTCCCAGCGGGCCAGGCGCAGCAACAGGCGCAGGCGCCATTCGGAGACAGTGTTGTCACGCAGTTCCGGGTCGTACTTGGTCATGACGTCAAGGGCGCGGCTGTCGAAGCGACGTGCCAGGGTCAGGCCGATTTCCCGGGCAATGGCGACTTTTTCATCGCGGGAAAAATGCATGCGGCTGGCGTAATCGTCGAGCAGCGCCATGGCCCGCTCCGGATCCTGGCGTGCCAGGCGACGCAAGCCAAGGCTGACCACATCGCCCATGGCTTCATCGGCGGGAGTAAAGCGCGACGGCTGGTTGAGCAGTTCCGGCTTTTGCGCCACGTCCACCAGCAGGCGGCCACGGGGGGCCAGGGTGGTCATGTTGTTGATCAGGCTGTTGGCCAGGGCATAGTTGCGGCTCTGGGCGGCCAGTTTGGCGCGTTCCCAGCGTTTCTGCTCGGTCAGTTGGCCCTGGGCGGCCCACTGGGCAAACAGTGCATCACAGGCTGCCGGCTGGGATTTGCCGGTCAGCCAGAGTTTTTCGGTGTTGGCATAGCCTTCAGCCTTGAGGTTGTGGCTGATCTGGTATTGGGCGTTGAGGCAGTCCAGTTCGGTGAAGTTGAGCTTGGGGTCGTAGTATTTGACGAAGGTCGACCAGTCGCCGCGCTCGGCCAGCCAGCGCAACCAGCGCAGCTTCATCCAGTTGGCCTGTGGCAGGTCACCGTGTTCGGCGAGGAATTTTTCGATTTCGGCATTGCTCGCGCTTTTCAGTCGCGCGGTCAGTTCGTCATAGGCCAGATACGGTTCGAGCGGGTAGTCGGCGAGCGCCTGGCTGTAGCGAAAGTACGGGCCGGTGTCACCCTTGGCCAGGGCGCGCTTGGCTTCATCGTAGTACTGGCGTTGGGTGGACAGGTCCACCGCCTGAACGGATTGAGCGGCAGTGGCTGAAAGAAGCAGGCAGGATAAAAAGCTGAAAAGGCGACTGCGCATGAGACATCCGGGCAGAGAAATCATGACAAGTGCCGGCTGGTGCCGGCACTGATTACCCGTAGCTTAGCCTTTTGCCAGCAACGGGTGAAAGCTTTGCCGGTTCGGCGGTACAAGTTCGCAACATTTAATGTGCAGAGTGCTTCGGCAGTGAAAATGCCGGCCTTCTGGAGCCTCAAGTCAGGTAGAATGCGCGCCCGGTTTTTGGAGAAGCTCATGACCCTGCTCAAATTCAGCGATGTGTCCCTTGCTTTCGGCGCTATGCCGTTGTTGGACAAGGTGTCCTGGCAGATCGCCCGTGGTGAGCGGGTGTGCATCATCGGCCGCAACGGCACAGGCAAGTCCAGCATGATGAAGCTTGTCAAGGGCGATCAGAAGCCCGATGACGGCTCTGTATGGCGCGCGCCTGGCCTCAAGATCGGCGAATTGCCGCAAGAATTGCCAGTGGCCGACGAGCGGACAGTGTTCGACGTAGTGGCCGAAGGCCTGGACGGTGTGGGCGAGCTGCTTGCGCAGTACCACCACCTGAGCCAGAACATCGTCACCGATGCCGACCTGGACAAGCTGATGCACGTCCAGCACGACCTCGAAGCCCGCGACGGCTGGCGTTTGCAGCAACTGGTCGACAGCACCCTGAGCCGTCTGCAGTTGCCGGCCGACAAGACCCTCGCCGAATTGTCCGGCGGCTGGCGTCGTCGCGTCCTGCTGGCGCAAGCCCTGGTTTCAGAACCGGACCTGCTGCTGCTCGACGAACCGACCAACCACCTGGACATCGGTGCGATTGCCTGGCTTGAAGAAGCCCTGAAAGATTTCCAGGGCGCCGTGCTGTTCATCACGCACGACCGCTCCTTCCTGCAGAACCTCGCCACGCGCATCCTGGAACTGGATCGCGGCGGCCTGATCGACTGGAACGGCGACTACGCCAGTTTCCTGGTGCACAAGGAAGCCACGTTGGCGGCCGAAGAAACCGCCAACGCACTGTTCGACAAAAAGCTGGCCCAGGAAGAAGTCTGGATCCGCCAGGGCATCAAGGCCCGTCGCACCCGTAACGAAGGCCGCGTGCGTGCCCTCAAGGCCCTGCGTGTTGAGCGCAGCGAGCGTCGTGAGCGTACCGGCAAGGCCAATATCCAGCTGGACACCGCCGACAAGTCTGGCAAGCAAGTGATGGTGCTTGAGAACGTCAGCTTCGCTCACCCGGACGGCCCGTTCCTGATCAAGGACTTCTCCATGGTCCTGCAGCGCGGCGACCGTATCGGCCTGCTGGGCGCCAACGGTACCGGCAAGACCACCTTGCTGAAACTGATGCTCAACGGCTTGCAGCCGACCAGCGGCACCGTGGAGGAGGGGACGCGCATCGACGTGGCCTACTTCGACCAGTTGCGCCACCAGTTGGACCTGGAAAAGACCGTGATCGACAACGTGGCCGAAGGCCGCGATTTCATCGATATCGACGGCCAGAGCCGCCACGTGCTGAGCTACCTGGGCGACTTCCTGTTCAGCCCGCAGCGTGCCCGCACGCCGGTCAAGGCGCTGTCCGGTGGTGAGCGTGCCCGTCTGTTGCTGGCCAAGCTGTTCAGTAAGCCGGCCAACCTGCTGGTCCTCGACGAGCCGACCAACGACCTGGACGTGGAAACCCTCGAGCTGCTGGAAGAGGTCCTGCTGACCTTCAACGGCACCGTACTGATGGTCAGCCACGACCGGGCATTCCTCGACAACGTGGTCACCAGCACCCTGGTCTTCGAAGGCGAAGGCAAGGTCCGTGAATACGTCGGTGGTTACCAGGACTGGCTGCGTCAGGGTGGCTCGCCGCGCCTGCTGGGCGTGACCGAGAGCAAGTCCGGCAAGGCCGACCTGAACTCTGCCGTGGTCACCGCGGCACCTGCGCCGGCATCGGCTGTTCAGGAAGCACCGGCGGCGAAGAAGAAACTCAGCTACAAGCTGCAGCGCGAGCTGGAAGCCTTGCCAGGGCAGATCGAGGCCATGGAGCAGCAGATCGCAGCGGTTGAGGCCCAGATGGCCGATGCCGGGTTCTATCAGCGTCCTGCTGCCGAAGCGGCGGCGGTGATCGCCCAGTTGGAGCAGTTGCAGGCTGAGCATGACGTGATGGTCGAGCGTTGGGCCGAGCTGGATGCCTGAGTGATCCTGCGATAAACCAAAAGCCCGGTGTTCAGTGATGAGCACCGGGCTTTTCATATGGGACGGGATCTGACGCATTCCCCTTGTAGGAGCGAGCGCGCTCGCGAAAGGCTCAAGGACAATGCGGTTGTTCAGGATTAGCGCATTATCGTTGGCGTTCTTCGCGAGCGCGCTCGCTCCTACAGGGAGGGTGGATCAGCTTTTGATCAGGCGCACCGCCAGTACATCGCAAGGTGCACCGTGCAGTACATCATTGGCGGTGGAGCCCAGCAGCAGTGCCAGGCCGTGACGACCATGGCTGCCGACGACAATCAGGTCGCAACCTTGCTCCTTGGCGAAATGGTGGATTTCCTGGCGTGGCTGGCCGTAGGTCAGGTGGCTGTTTTCCTTGGAAAGCTCGGGGTATTTGTTGATCAGGCGCTCGAGGCGCTCCTTGGCCTGGTCGAACTGCTGTTGTTGCAATTGCGACAGGTCCATCGGCACGTCACCACCAAAGGCCATGGCCATCGGTTCGACGATGTGCACCAGGGACAGTTTGGCGCTGTTGCTGACCGACAGTTCGCGAGCGCGGTGAATCACAGGATCGCACTCTTCGGTTAGATCTACGGCGACCAGAATGTGGTGGTAGGGCATGAGGTGCACCTCCTGAGGATTGCGATAAGGGTAAGTATGGCTGGTTTCAAGCGAATGGGTTTCGACAGGGATCAATTCGCTCATCAAGAATCGGGAGTACAGATATGACGGTCTGGATAGTGGTGTCAATCCTTGCAGTAGTGCTGAGCCCCTTGGCGTGGCTTCGGCCATCACGTCGCCAGGGTGGCCAGATGGCGCTGCGCATGGAGGCTCGGCGCATTGGCCTGGCCATGCAACTGGCGCCCCAGGTGTGGCCCCACTGGCTGGTGCCCGAGCCGCCCAGCCCCTGTGCGCAGTACCATCGGCCACGGCGCGGCAATCGGCCGGCGTGCTGGAGTTACTGGCAAAAGACCCCGGGGGTCTGGGTCAATCAGTGGCAGGAGGTCTGCGAGGATCCGGCCTTACTGATTCATTTCGAGAAGTTGCCGGCCAACGTGTACAAGGTCGAGGCCGACAAGCAGATGATTACCCTGTATTGGGGCGAGAAGGGCGAGGTCGAGGTGTTGCAGCACATCGATGCCACGCTCAAGGCACTCGCCTGAATACGTCGCTCCCCGTGGCGGCAGGCTTGGCTGGCCGCCGCAGGGGTGCGTTTTATGGCCGGGCATAAAAAGCCCGACATCATCATCGGGCTGGAGTTGGCCAGGCAGGCCGGCAATCGGCTTCGATCCGATCTCACGCTGGGTATTCGCCCAAAGCGTTGATCTTTTTCCTTCAAGTCCTGCCAGCGTAGCTGCTTGAGCGCACGTTGCGTCGGATTAGGGCGACGTTTCTAAATATTGATTCTATGAATGTCTATACAGGCTTCGGCGTGTTGCGGCTCTTCGCGTTACGGAAATGACTGCAAAGTCGAGTTTCAACCCGCATTTTGGGCGATTGACAATTGTCGGAAATTCCGTGAAGGTGGCGTACCCAAATCAAACGGGCGTATGAATTGAGCGTTTGTATTTCAGACCGCTCCTACAGAATCCCGACTATCGCGTTGGCGGGTGTGCCTGGTGGAATGGTGTCAGCATCGACGTATACGTCCATGCCGAGCCAGAACATCAGCGTCCGACGTGTACTGTTCAGCTTCCATATCGTGGAGATCAGTTGATGATTTACGAAGGTAAAGCCATCACGGTTACGGCTCTTGAAAGTGGCATCGTCGAATTGAAATTCGACCTCAAGGGTGAGTCCGTCAACAAGTTCAACCGTCTAACCCTGAACGAATTGCGTCAGGCCGTGGACGCCATCAAGGCAGATGCGTCGGTCAAGGGTGTGATCGTCAGCAGCGGTAAAGACGTCTTCATCGTCGGCGCCGACATCACCGAATTCGTCGACAACTTCAAGCTGCCGGATGCAGAGCTGGTTGCTGGCAATCTCGAAGCCAACAAGATCTTCAGCGATTTCGAAGACCTCAATGTTCCGACCGTCGCCGCGATCAATGGCATCGCATTGGGTGGCGGTCTGGAAATGTGCCTGGCAGCGGACTTCCGCGTCATGGCCTCCAGCGCGAAAATCGGCCTGCCGGAAGTCAAGCTGGGCATCTACCCAGGTTTCGGCGGTACCGTGCGCCTGCCGCGCATCATCGGTGCCGACAACGCCATCGAGTGGATTGCCGCTGGCAAGGAAAACCGTGCTGAAGACGCGCTGAAAGTTGGCGCCGTCGATGCCGTGGTTGCTCCCGAGAAGCTGGCAGAAGCCGCATTGAGTCTGATCAAGGGCGCCATCAGTGGCGAATTTGACTACAAGGCCAAGCGTCAGCCGAAGCTGGAAAAACTCAAGCTCAACGCCATCGAACAAATGATGTCGTTCGAAACCGCCAAGGGTTTCGTGGCCGGCCAGGCGGGCCCGAACTACCCGGCGCCGGTTGAAGCGATCAAGACCATTCAGAAAGCCGCGAACTTCGGTCGCGACAAGGCACTGGAAGTCGAAGCTGCAGGTTTCGTCAAGCTGGCCAAGACCTCTGCCGCGCAGAGCTTGATCGGTCTGTTCCTGAACGATCAGGAGCTGAAGAAAAAGGCCAAGGCCTACGACGAAATCGCCAAGGACGTGAAGCAGGCCGCCGTATTGGGCGCCGGCATCATGGGTGGCGGTATCGCCTATCAGTCGGCGTCCAAAGGCACGCCGATCCTGATGAAGGACATCAACGAGCACGGTATCGAGCAGGGTCTGGCCGAAGCCGCCAAGCTGCTGGTTGGCCGCGTTGACAAAGGCCGCATGACCGCCGCGAAAATGGCTGAAGTGCTCAACGGCATTCGTCCGACCCTGTCCTACGGTGACTTCGGTCACGTGGACCTGGTGGTTGAAGCCGTTGTCGAGAACCCGAAGGTCAAGCAAGCCGTTCTGGCTGAAGTTGAAGACAAGGTCAAAGAGGACACCATCCTCGCCTCGAACACCTCGACCATTTCCATCAGCCTGTTGGCCAAGGCCCTCAAGCGTCCGGAAAACTTCGTCGGCATGCACTTCTTCAACCCGGTGCACATGATGCCGCTGGTGGAAGTGATCCGTGGCGAGAAGTCCAGCGAACTGGCCGTGGCCACCACCGTTGCCTACGCCAAGAAGATGGGCAAGAACCCGATCGTCGTCAACGACTGCCCGGGCTTTTTGGTCAATCGCGTGCTGTTCCCGTACTTCGGCGGTTTCGCCAAGCTGGTCAGCGCCGGTGTGGACTTCGTCCGTATCGACAAGATCATGGAAAAATTTGGCTGGCCGATGGGCCCGGCGTACCTGATGGACGTGGTCGGCATCGACACCGGCCACCACGGTCGTGACGTGATGGCCGAGGGCTTCCCGGACCGCATGAAGGACGACCGTCGTTCGGCCGTCGACGTGCTCTACGAAGCCAAGCGCCTGGGCCAGAAGAACGGCAAGGGCTTCTACGCCTACGAGACCGACAAGCGCGGCAAGCAGAAGAAAGTGGCCGACCCGTCGGTGCTGGAAGTGCTCAAGCCGATCGTCTACGAGCAGCGCGAAGTCACCGACGAAGACATCATCAACTGGATGATGATCCCGCTGTGCCTGGAAACCGTGCGTTGCCTGGAAGACGGCATTGTCGAAACCGCTGCCGAAGCCGACATGGGTCTGGTCTACGGTATTGGTTTCCCTCCATTCCGTGGCGGCGCACTGCGCTACATCGATTCGCTTGGTGTTGCAGCATTCGTTGCCCTGGCTGACCAGTACGCTGATTTGGGCGCGCTGTACCACCCGACCGCGAAGCTGCGCGAGATGGCCAAGAACGGCCAGAGCTTCTTCGGTTAAGCGCCCAAACGACTAGAGCGAGAATATTTATGAGCTTGAATCCAAGAGACGTCGTGATTGTCGACTTCGGTCGTACTCCGATGGGCCGCTCCAAGGGCGGCATGCACCGCAACACCCGCGCTGAAGACATGTCGGCGCACCTGATCAGCAAGTTGCTGGAACGCAACGTCAAGGTTGACCCGAGCGAAGTCGAAGACGTGATCTGGGGCTGCGTGAACCAGACCCTGGAACAGGGCTGGAACATCGCCCGCATGGCGTCCCTGATGACCCAGATCCCGCACACCGCTGCCGGCCAGACCGTCAGCCGCCTGTGTGGCTCGTCCATGAGTGCCCTGCACACCGCAGCGCAAGCGATCATGACCGGCAACGGTGACGTGTTCGTCGTGGGCGGCGTCGAGCATATGGGTCACGTGAGCATGATGCACGGTGTCGATCCTAACCCGCACATGTCGCTGTACGCGGCGAAAGCCTCGGGCATGATGGGCCTGACCGCGGAAATGCTGGGCAAGATGCACGGCATCACCCGCGAGCAGCAGGATGCCTTCGGCGTGCGCTCCCACCAACTCGCCCACAAGGCGACCGTGGAAGGCAAGTTCAAGGACGAAATCATCCCGATGCAGGGCTACGACGAGAACGGTTTCCTGAAACTGTTCGACTACGACGAAACCATTCGTCCGGAAACCACCCTGGAAAGCCTGGCGGCTCTGAAGCCGGCGTTCAATCCGAAGGGCGGCACCGTGACAGCCGGTACTTCGTCGCAGATCACCGATGGTGCTTCGTGCATGATCGTGATGTCGGCGCAGCGTGCCCAGGACCTGGGTATCCAGCCAATGGCGGTGATCCGTTCGATGGCGGTGGCGGGTGTGGATCCGGCGATCATGGGCTATGGTCCAGTACCGGCTACACAGAAAGCATTGAAGCGCGCGGGTCTGGGTATTTCCGACATCGACTTCTTCGAGCTCAACGAAGCTTTTGCAGCACAGGCCCTGCCAGTGCTGAAAGATCTGAAAGTGCTCGACAAGATGAACGAGAAGGTTAACCTGCACGGCGGCGCGATCGCCCTGGGCCACCCATTCGGTTGCTCTGGCGCGCGTATCTCCGGCACGTTGCTCAATGTGATGAAGCAAAATGGCGGCACCTTCGGTGTGTCGACCATGTGCATTGGCCTCGGCCAGGGCATTGCCACCGTCTTCGAACGCGTTTAAGCGTTGCGTTGACGGAAGCCGGGGCCAAGTGCCCCGGTTTTTGTTTTTCTGAAGATTTTTTTGTTTTTTATTTGATTGGATTTCAGTGAGGCCCAAAGCATGCCGATACAACCAGGGCTCTACCAGCATTACAAAGGTCCGCAGTACCGTGTTTTCAGTGTTGCGCGGCACTCCGAGACCGAAGAAGAAGTGGTCTTCTACCAAGCCCTGTATGGTGATTACGGCTTTTGGGTGCGTCCCTTGAGCATGTTCCTGGAGTCGGTCGAAGTTGACGGCGAGCAGGTCCCACGCTTTGCTTTGGTGCAGGTCGAACCGAGCCTTTTTTCAAGGCCATAAGGGCAGGGCGCGCAGAATCCTGCGCTTGACCTCACCTTGTTGCCACTATATATAGCGGTGCCGCGTCAGGCGCCAACCGCCTTTCACTTCTAGAATTCAGGAATTTTCTGATCCATGGGCAAATCGCTGGTCATTGTGGAATCCCCGGCTAAGGCCAAGACCATCAACAAGTATTTGGGCAACGAATACGTGGTGAAGTCGAGTATCGGCCATATCCGAGACCTGCCCACCAGCGGTTCGGCTAGCGCCAGCAAAGAGCCTGCCGCCAAGCGTGGCAAGGCGGCTGCTGGTGAAGTGCCGGCACTATCGCCCAAGGAAAAGGCGCGCAAGCAGCTGGTCGCGCGCATGGGTGTCGATCCGGATCATGGCTGGAAAGCCAAGTACGAGATCCTCCCGGGCAAGGAAAAGGTCATCGAGGAGCTGCGCCGGCTCGCCAAGGATGCCGACACCATCTATCTCGCAACGGACTTGGACCGCGAGGGGGAAGCCATTGCCTGGCACCTGCGCGAAGCCATCGGTGGTGACGACAGCCGCTACAAGCGCGTGGTGTTCAACGAAATCACCAAGAAGGCGATCCAGGAAGCCTTCTCCCGGCCAGGCGAGCTAGACATCGATCGTGTCAACGCCCAGCAGGCACGTCGTTTCCTCGACCGCGTGGTGGGTTACATGGTCTCGCCACTGCTGTGGGCCAAGATCGCTCGCGGCCTGTCGGCCGGCCGTGTGCAATCGGTTGCCGTGAAGCTGGTGGTGGAGCGTGAGCGCGAGATTCGCGCGTTCAACCCGGAAGAGTACTGGGAGGTCCACGCTGACCTCGGCACCGCCAAGGGCGCCAATGTGCGCTTTGAAGTGGCCCGTGAAAACGGCGAGGCCTTCAAGCCGCTCAACGAAGCCCAGGCCATGGCCGCGCTGGAGAAGCTCAAGGCATCCAGCTACACCATCGCCAAGCGCGAAGACAAGCCGACCAGCAGCAAGCCGTCGGCCCCGTTCATCACGTCTACCCTGCAACAGGCCGCGAGTAACCGCCTGGGCTTCGGCGTGAAGAAAACCATGATGATGGCCCAGCGTTTGTATGAAGCCGGCTACATCACTTATATGCGTACCGACTCGACCAACCTCTCGGCCGATGCCGTGACGATGGCCCGTACTTATATCGAAGGCGAATTCGGCGGCAAGTACCTGCCGGAAACCCCGAATGTCTACAGCAGCAAGGAAGGCGCGCAAGAGGCTCACGAAGCGATTCGTCCTTCTGACGTGAATACCGACCCAAGCAAGCTGTCGGGCATGGAACGTGACGCTGAGCGTCTCTACGAGCTGATCTGGCGCCAATTCGTCGCGTGCCAGATGCTGCCGGCCAAATACCTGTCGACCACCGTCAGCGTCGCTGCCAGCGGCTTCGAGCTGCGCGCCAAGGGTCGCATCCTGAAGTTCGACGGTTACACCCGTGTCATGCCGCAAATGGCCAAGCCGGGCGACGACGACGTACTGCCGGACATGGCCCAGGGCGACGTGCTCAAGCTGATCCAGCTCGATCCAAGCCAACACTTCACCAAGCCGCCGGCGCGTTACTCGGAAGCGAGCCTGGTCAAGGAAATGGAAAAACGCGGTATCGGTCGTCCGTCGACCTACGCGGCAATCATTTCGACCATCCAGGACCGCGGCTACGTCGCCCTGCATAACCGTCGCTTCTACTCGGAAAAGATGGGTGACATCGTCACCGAGCGTCTGTCCGAGAGCTTCTCGAACCTGATGGACTACGGCTTTACCGCCGGCATGGAAGAGAACCTCGATGACGTCGCCCAGGGCGAGCGTGACTGGAAGAACGTACTCGACGAATTCTACGGCGACTTCAAGAAGAAACTCGAAGTGGCCGAGAGTCCGGAAAGCGGCATGCGTGCCAACCAGCCGGTCATGACCGATATTCCGTGCCTGACCTGTAGCCGTCCGATGCAGATTCGCACCGCATCGACCGGCGTGTTCCTCGGTTGCTCGGGCTACAGCCTGCCGCCGAAAGAGCGCTGCAAGGCCACCGTCAACCTGGTGCCGGGTGACGAGATCGCCGCGGACGACGAGGGTGAGTCGGAGTCGCTGGTGCTGCGTGGCAAGCACCGTTGTCCGATCTGCAGCACCGCGATGGATGCTTACCTGCTGGATGAGAAGCGCAAGCTGCACATTTGCGGTAACAATCCTGATTGCGACGGCTATGAGATTGAAGAAGGCAGCTATCGCATCAAGGGCTACGAAGGCCCGAGCCTGGAATGCGACAAGTGCGGCAGTGAAATGCAGCTCAAGACCGGTCGTTTCGGCAAGTTCTTCGGGTGCACCAACGCCACCTGCAAGAACACCCGCAAGCTGCTGAAAAGCGGTGATGCGGCGCCGCCGAAGATGGACCCGGTGAAGATGCCTGAACTCAAGTGCGAGAAGGTCAACGACACTTACATTCTGCGTGACGGTGCTTCCGGCCTGTTCCTGGCGGCCAGCCAGTTCCCGAAAAACCGCGAGACCCGTGCTCCGCTGGTGATCGAGATCGTGCCGCACAAGGATGAGATCGATCCGAAGTACCACTTCCTGTGCGATGCGCCGAAGAAGGACCCGGAGGGTCGTCCAGCGGTGATCCGCTACAGCCGCAAGACCAAGGAGCAGTACGTGCAGACCGAAGTCGAAGGCAAGCCTACCGGCTGGAAAGCGTTCTACGACGGCGGCAAGTGGGTGGTTGAAGACAAGCGCGTAGCCAAGTAATCGGGCAGCGCGATACCAAAGGCCGCATGCCAACCCTAGGGTTGGCATGCGGCCTTTGTTTTGGGCTTGCAGTCAGCTCGTCCGATCCACGACACTGTCTGACCTGCATCATGCGTTTTATTTCGTTGTGGAGACTGCCGTCATGGCCTATGAGCTCTATACCCGCACCAATCAGAAAATTTACTTCGCCGGCCTGTCGCTCGAGGCATTGGCCCGAGCGGAAGAGGGGCGGGCGATGAACTCCCTGGCGCTGATTCAGGCTGGGCGCGAATCGGCGCTGTTTCATTTGTACGGCGCGTTGCTGGGCCTGTGCCATGAAATTGCCGGTTTTTACCGGTTGCCTCAGGCCAATGCACCACGGGCAGAACTGCTGCTGACCCGTGAAGTGCTCGAGACTATCGCCATTCCGGAAATGGCTGAAATGGTCGAATTGGCGCACAACCCCGAAACCTGGCTGGCAAAGCTGATAGCCGCCCATGCCGCGTTGTTTCAACCGCCCCGCGCGCCGCACAAACCCAAGGGTGACGTGACGCAGCCGTTGATCGTGGCGGTGAGCCTTGATGACGAAGCGCCGACGGAGTTGAGCAGGGAAGAACTCGAGAGCTGGCGCCAGAACCTTAAAAGCCTGGCATTACGCTTTCGCGAAGGGCTGAACGAGTGTTGAGTGTCCGCGCGATGCGCTGATCGCTCAAGCGTGGCCATGGATCAGGGATGATCGCAAACAGTGGTTTCGGTGACATGCAGCCGGTCAAGATCCCGAGCGAAGCGGCGTCGATGCCTATATAATCCCCGCCTTTCGTGGAGAACAGACCTTTATGCCAACGTCCTTTCTAGAAATTGTCGAACTGCCAGACGGCCGTATTGAACTGCGCAGGGCTGAGGACGAGGGTTCTCTGGTGACGCTGGACTTCTCTGAAGACGCCAAGGCGTTCCTGCAAGGCCAGCACGTCGAGGTCGCCAAGGCGATGTTGAGCGTGGGCGTGCAGATGGCCGGGCGCCTGGTCGAAGGCGAATTTGAAAAGGAAGAAGGGCCACGGATTCTTCATTGATTCCGTTTGTCGGTTTTTCTTGAGGCATCATTGCACGTTATTGTGACAGATCGGCTTCTCTGTTCTGGAGAAGCCCTGCATCCTTCAAGTACGCATTGCGCGTCACTTAACCCAAGCGAATATTCAGGCTCTGTGCATCCCCGATACGGGCGGCGCTGATCAACTGTTGCCGTGCGCTGCCATTCAGCGGGTTCAGCCAGCTGACAACCGTGTGGCTGCGGCCCAGGCGCAAGGCTTCGCAGGCCAGTTGCTGGGCGCTTTGTGTTCCGCTTGGCTGCAACAGAAGAATACGCTCGCGGTTCAGGCCGGCATCGCGTAGCCAGGCTTGAGTCAGGCTGGCTGGCGGCGCAATCAGCGTCAGCCAGCGGGCGTCCTGGTCCTGGCTCAGCTCCCTGAGGATAGGGGCTAGAAGGTTCAGGCAGTTCCCGGCCGCACCACGTAACGACAGCTCACTGAAGGCTTCGGGTTCGGCACTCCAGGGTGTCTCGGCCACCTCTTTGAGGATCGGCGCCAATGGCTGGGCCAGGAACGCTTCGAACAGCGGAAGTTGTGCATGTTGTGGTGTGTGTGGAAACTGCATAACGCCTCCTTTAGCGGCGAATGACGCCGACACTCAAGCCTTCGATCACCAGTTCCTGGTCTTTCAGGTTCACTTCGATCGGGGCAAACTCCGGGTTTTCGGCCAGCAGCCAGACCTTGCTGCCGTCGCGCTTGAAGCGCTTGACGGTGACTTCGTCGCCGATCCGCGCGACGACGATCTGGCCATTGCGGGCTTCGCGAGTGGTGTGTACGGCGAGCAGGTCACCGTCGAAAATCCCCACGTCCTTCATGCTCATGCCGTGGACCCGCAGCAGGTAGTCGGCGCGTGGATGAAAGAACGCCGGGTTGATGTTGCAGGACTCTTCGATGTGCTGCTGGGCGAGAATCGGCGCGCCCGCAGCGACCCGGCCGATGATCGGCAGGGAGGACTCGTCGGCCTTGGCTTCGAAGCCCGGGATACGAATGCCCCGCGATGCACCGGGGGTCATTTCGATAGCACCCTTGCGGGCCAGGGCCTTGAGGTGTTCTTCCGCCGCGTTGGGCGATTTGAACCCCAGTTCCAGGGCGATTTCCGCGCGGGTGGGCGGATAGCCGTTGTCTTCGAGGCAACGTTTGATAAAGGCCAGAATCTCAGCTTGGCGTGGCGTCAGTTTTAGCATCTCGATCGCTCTGTCTTTTTATACAGTGACTGGGATTATATACAGTGGAGTAGGCTTGGCAATCCTCCATTTGCGCAGGGTCGCCGGACGGTCACCGACAGATCGTTGGCCCGCAAGGTGCGGGGCCGGCTACAGCCGGCGGTTTATATGGTTAAATGGCTGACTGGGCGTTCGCAAAACGAACCGGTAGACTTGACAAGATACGGACTGAAACGTATGTTTCAAACAAGTGTTTGTCAGGCGGAGTAGCCATGGCCCAGTCGGAAACCGTTGAACGCATTCTTGATGCCGCCGAGCAGTTGTTCGCGGAAAAAGGGTTTGCCGAAACTTCATTGCGTCTGATCACCAGCAAGGCTGGGGTCAACCTGGCGGCGGTGAACTATCATTTCGGCTCGAAGAAAGCCTTGATCCAGGCGGTCTTCTCGCGTTTTCTCGGTCCGTTCTGCAGCAGTCTCGAGCGTGAGCTGGAGCGTCGTTCCGCCCGGCCGGACAACAAGCCGAGCCTGGAAGAGCTGCTGGAAATCCTCGTCGAACAGGCCCTGGTGGTGCAGCCACGCAGCGGCAATGACCTGTCTATCTTCATGCGCTTGCTGGGCCTGGCGTTCAGCCAGAGCCAGGGGCACTTGCGGCGTTATCTGGAAGACATGTACGGCAAGGTGTTTCGCCGCTACATGATGCTGGTCAACGAAGCCGCCCCGCGTATCCCGCCGATCGAACTGTTCTGGCGCGTGCACTTCATGCTGGGTGCGGCGGCATTCAGCATGTCGGGGATCAAGGCCTTGCGGGCCATCTCCGAAACCGATTTCGGGGTCAATACCTCCATCGAGCAGGTCATGCGCCTGATGGTGCCATTCCTGGCCGCGGGCATGCGCGCTGAAACTGGCGTGACCGACGACGCCATGGCTGCGGCCCAATTGCGTCCGCGCAGCAAATCGGTACCGGTGGCCGCCAAGGTTTAACCGCACACGGGTGGGCGCGGCAGCTGACATCCGCTAAGCTAGCCGCCCATGCCGACTCTCGTTTCAGACCCGCTCCCGTTTCCCTCTACCGACTCCGTTGCGCCGGGCATTGCCCTTGGCGGCGCGGTCGTGTGTCTGCCTCGAGCCGGGTTCTTCAAAGACGCGCCGTGCGCGCATTTCGTTATCAAGGAATTTCTATGACTGCTGGCCTGCAAGGCTCGTTGATGGTGGACGTCGCCGGTACCTGGCTGACGGCCGAAGATCGCCAATTGTTGCGTCAGCCCGAAGTGGGCGGCCTGATCATTTTTGCGCGCAACATCGAGCATCCACGCCAGGTGCGCGAGTTGAGCGCGTCGATCCGCGCGGTGCGTCCGGACCTGCTGCTGGCGGTGGACCAGGAGGGCGGTCGGGTGCAGCGCTTGCGTCAGGGCTTCGTCCGTCTGCCGGCCATGCGGGCGATAGCCGACAATCCGAACGCTGAATACCTGGCCGAGCAGTGTGGCTGGATCATGGCCACGGAAGTATTGGCTGTGGGCCTGGACCTGAGCTTTGCGCCGGTGCTGGATCTCGACTACCAGCGCAGCGCGGTGGTCGGTACCCGTTCGTTCGAGGGCGATCCAGAGCGTGCGGCCTTGTTGGCCGGTGCTTTCATCCGCGGCATGAACAGCGCCGGCATGGCGGCCACTGGCAAGCACTTCCCGGGCCACGGCTGGGCTGAGGCGGATTCCCACGTCGCGATCCCGAATGACGAGCGCAGCCTGGATGACATCCGCGCCCATGATCTGGTGCCGTTCGCGCGCTTGAGCAAGCAATTGGCGGCGGTGATGCCGGCCCACGTGATCTACCCGCAGGTCGACTCCCAGCCCGCTGGTTTCTCGCGCCGCTGGTTGCAGGACATTTTGCGTGGCGAGTTGCAGTTCGACGGCGTGATCTTCAGCGATGACCTGTCGATGGCCGGCGCCCATGTGGTGGGCGATGCCGCCAGTCGCATCGAGGCAGCCCTGACGGCCGGTTGCGACATGGGGTTGGTGTGCAATGACCGCGCGGCGGCCGAACTGGCCCTGACGGCGGCACAGCGCATGAAGGTCAAGCCGTCGGCGCGGATTGCGCGGATGCGTGGCCAAGCCTTCGCCAGCACCGATTACCGACAGGATCCCCGCTGGCTCGCGGCCATCGGTGCCCTCAAAGACGCCCAGCTGATTGATTAAGGACTTTTTGTAATGACGGTTTACGCAATTATCGGTGGCACCGGCCTGACCCAGCTTGAAGGTCTGGACATTCGTCGGTCGTTGGCCTTGGATACGCCGTATGGCGCGCCGTCGGCCGAGATTCAGGTGGGCGAGTACGCAGGGCGTGAAGTACTGTTCCTGGCCCGTCACGGCCACCCGCACCGCTTCCCGCCGCATCAGGTGAACTATCGGGCCAACCTGTGGGCGCTCAAGCAGGCTGGCGCGCAGGCGATCCTGGCAGTCAATGCGGTGGGCGGGATTCACGCGGCCATGGGCACCGGGCATTTCTGCGTGCCTCATCAGTTGATCGACTACACCAGCGGTCGTCAGCACACCTACTTTGCCGATGACCTGGAGCAGGTCACCCATATCGACTTCAGCTATCCCTACAGCGAGCCCTTGCGCGAGCAGTTGATCGCCGCGCTGGCCGCCGAAGGCTGTGCCTACAGCAGTCATGGCGTGTACGCCTGCACCCAGGGCCCGCGCCTGGAAACCGTTGCCGAGATCGCTCGCCTGGAGCGCGATGGTTGCGACATCGTCGGCATGACCGGCATGCCGGAAGCCGCGCTGGCCCGTGAGCTGGAGCTGGATTATGCCTGTCTGGCACTGGTGGTGAACCCGGCGGCGGGCAAGTCGACTGCGGTGATCACCATGGCCGAGATCGAGCAGGCCCTGCATGACGGGATGGGCAAGGTGAAGTCGACATTGGCGCGGGTGTTGAAGGGCTGAGTATTCGTTGCGCCGGTTGACCCTATCGCGGGCAAGCTTGCTCCCACAGGTGCAGTGATCACCTTGTGGGAGTGAGCTCGTCAGGCGCCGCTAGAGCTTTGACTTGTCAGGCAGTGGCGCAAACAACGCCTCGATGTCATCACTCTGCAGCTTCCAGTCGCCCGTCGTGCGGCCATCCAGCACGCCGGCTGCCAGGTCGGATTTTTCCTTCTGCAGGTGCTGGATTTTCTCTTCGACCGTGCCGCGGGCGATCATCTTGTAGACGAACACCGGTTTCTCCTGGCCAATCCGGTATGCCCGGTCAGTGGCCTGGTTTTCCGTGGCCGGGTTCCACCACGGATCGTAGTGAATCACCGTGTCGGCTTCCGTCAGGTTCAGGCCCACGCCGCCGGCTTTCAGGCTGATCAGGAAGATCGGCCGCTTGCCGCTCTGGAATTCCTTGACCGGGGTGCGTCGGTCCCGGGTCTGGCCGGTCAGCAGTGCATACGCGATCCCGCGCTTGTTCAGTTCATCTTCGATCAGCGAGAGCATCGAGGTGAACTGGGAAAACAGCAGGATCCTGCGGCCTTCATCGAACAGCTCCTCGAGCATTTCCATCAGGCTGTCCAGCTTGCCCGAGGTGCTGCCGCGGGTGGGCAGGGCGGCTTCATTGACCAGCCTCAGGTCGCAGCACACCTGGCGCAGCTTGAGCAGCGCTTCGAGAATGATGATCTGGCTACGTGCCACGCCTTTGCGAGTAATTTCGTCGCGGACTTTCTTGTCCATGGCCAGGCGCATGGTTTCGTAAACGTCACGCTGCGCCTCGTTGAGTTCGACCCAGTGGATGATCTCGGTTTTCGGTGGCAGCTCAGTGGCCACTTGTTCCTTGGTTCGGCGTAGCAGGAAGGGTTTTATCCGCCCGTTCAGGTGCTGCAGGCGCACATCGCTGGCGTGCTTTTCGATCGGCACGCGGTAATCGCGGTTGAAGCTCTTGATGTCTCCCAGCCAGCCTGGCAGCAGGAAGTGAAACAGTGACCACAGCTCGCCCAGGTGATTCTCCAGGGGCGTGCCGCTCAGGCACAGGCGCTGGCGGGCATTGAGCTCGCGTGCCGCCTGGGCGGCCTTGCTGGTGGGATTCTTGATGTACTGCGCTTCGTCGAGCACCAGGATGTGCAAGGGTTGTCTGGCGAGGCGTTCGACATCCTTGGGCAGCAGTGCGTAGGTGGTGAGAATCAGGTCGTAGTCGCCCAGTTGCTCGAAATATTTTTTGCGTCCGGCGCCATACAGCGCCAGCACCTTGAGTTGTGGGGCGAAGTGCGCCGCTTCATCGAGCCAGTTGGGAATCAGGCTGGTAGGCATCACCACCATGCAGGGGCGGTCGAGACGTCCGGCGTTTTTCTCGCTCAGCACGTGGGCCAGGGTTTGCAAGGTTTTGCCCAGCCCCATGTCGTCCGCCAGGATGCCGCCGACTTCGAGTTGGCGCAGTGACTGCATCCAGCTCAAGCCTTCAAGCTGATACGGGCGCAAGGTGGCGTTCAGGCCCTCGGGGACTTCGGCGCTGTAGTCCCGGATGTCGCGCAGGCGCTGGGCAAAAGTGCGGATGTGCTCGCCGCCTTCCCAGAGCAGTGGCAAGTCTTGCAGAGGGTTCAGGCGCGTGGCGTCGGCGTTGCTCAGGCGCAGGGTGGTTTCACCGGGTTCTTGCAGGTAGAACTCGCCGAGGGTCGCCAGCACTGGCTTCAAGCGGCCGAACGGCAGTGCGACCTGCAGGGGGCCGTCAGCGTTCGGGCGGTGCGGGATGTTCACCAGAATCAGTTCGTCGTCACGACGCCTGGCCAGGCGCTCCGGATTGAGGATCTCGGTGTGCGAACGCATCAGGTTCAGCAGGATCGGCAGCAGGCTCAGGCGCTCACCGTTGACGATGATCCCCAATTCCAGGTCGAACCAGTCACGTTCCGGCGCCTCGTCGACCGTGGCGTACCAGTCATCGACGGCCGTCAGGTCGAACCCGAAGTCTTCGTCGATCTGCAGTTCCCAGCCCTGGGTGCGCAGCTTGGGCAGCTCATTGAGGGTAAAGGTCAGCCAGGCGCTGTCATTGACCATCTCATAGAGTTCGCCGGCGCTTTCCGGCAATGCCTTGCTTTGGCGGGTGGCGACTTTGAAACCGAGGGCGCGCAGCTTTTCCCTGTAGGTCTGTTCGACTTCAGGGTGACGTTTTATCCGCAACGTCTGCGTCTCCTGGCGAATCAGGATGTCAGCGTTCTTCTGTCCGCTGACGTATTCATCCAGGTAGCTGAAGGACAGCGCCGCGCGATGCTGGATGTAGCGCTGCATCTTGCCGTTGCGCGGTTCGAAGGCGCTGAACTCGACGCTGGCCAGCCACAGGCGCGGCACCGGTTGTACGGTGTCGATCAGCTGCTGTGGAAGCGGTGCGGGTGTGCGGTTTTCCAGGACGGCCTGGAGCTTTTCCAGCAACTGCAGGTCTGTGGCGGCCGCCGGGTATTGCAGGGTGTCCTGGACTTTGAGCAGCACCGCCGCGCAATGCTTGCAGTTCACCCGTACCGGGCAACTGCACAGGGCGTCGACCAGCAACAGTGTGCTTTTGGCCGACTCGCGCAGGGTGATGGTCTGGCGGTAGACATTGCCGCCAGAACCCTCGCAACTGGCGGTGATAGTGCTGTCGCCGACCTCGACGATCCTGACGCGGTTTTCCAGGGCGTAGCGGCGGCCACGCTCCAGGCTTTGTTCCTTGAATCGGCTGGCCCAGGAAGGGGCCAGGGGCTTGCTCAGGCTCGGGGACATAGGGACTTCAATCAGTCCGGAATGACATCGGGAGCTGGTTGCGGTGCAGGTGCCGTCAGGGACGTGATCTTGATCAACAGGCCCAGGTGGCCGTTATCGAGAAAGTTCAGCTGGCCATTTTTGGTGTGGCTCTGCTGTTGCAGGCGTTCGCTGGTGGTGACCAGGCCATTGCTGCCGAATTGATTGACCCAGAAGTCGGCGTTGACGTCGGTAAAGCGCCCCAGTTTAAGGTCCAGCGTGCCTTCGATCGGAAAGTGGCCGTATTGCTCCCGGCCATCGCTGATCGCCACTTTGCTCCCCGTTTCGTCGATGTACTGCTGCCAGGCCTTGTGCAGCAGGACGGTGTAGTCAGCGCTGGCGCTGAGTTTTTCCACGTCGGCGTTGAGGGCTGGCGTGCGCAGGCTGTCAGCACCGACCGGCTGCGCGCCTGCGGCCCAATCTTCGGGTGCGGCGGGGCTGGCAACGGCCGGTACGGCGTTCTGGCGAACCAGGATCATTTCAACCTGATACAGGTCGGCGGCAAATGCGGTGGGGGCGAGCAGCGTCATCAGCAAGGTCAGTGAGCGAAACAGGCGCATGGGGCGTCCTTCAAGCAGTTTTCGGGATGAGGTGCTCAAGCAGCGCCTCTACAGTATTAAAGCGCTCTTCCGCACGCTCCATGGGCACCATGAACTTGAACAGGGTCGCGCCTTCGAACTTGTAGCGTTTGGGCTGGCCCTGGATCAGTTTGATCAGCGTCAATGGGTCGACCGGCGTTTGCGCGCTGAACTCGATGCGGCCGCCTTGCGGGCCGCCGTCGACTTTCTTGATGCCCAGCTTCTCGGCCTGCAATTTCAGGGCGGTGATCCGCACCAGGTTCTTGGTCGGTTCCGGCAGCAGGCCAAAGCGGTCGATCATCTCCACTTGCAGGTCCTTGAGGCCATCCTCGTCGGTGGCCGAGGCAATGCGTTTGTAGAGGATCAGGCGGGCATGCACGTCCGGCAGGTAGTCCTCGGGAATCAGTGCCGGCAAGCGCAGGTTGATTTCCGGTCCGCCACCGAGCGGTTGATCGAGGTTCGGTTGTTCGCCCTTGCGGATCGATTTCACTGCGCGCTCGAGCATTTCCATGTACAGGGTGAAGCCCACCGCCTGGATCTGCCCGCTCTGGCCGTCACCCAGCAGTTCGCCGGCGCCACGGATTTCCAGGTCGTTGGTGGCGAGCACGAAGCCCGCGCCGAGGTCCTGGGTGTTGGCGATGGCTTCCAGGCGCTTTTCCGCGTCCGGGGTGATTTGCTGGCGCGGTGGCGTGAGCAGGTAGGCGTAGGCCTGGTGGTGACTGCGACCGACCCGGCCGCGCAACTGGTGCAACTGCGCCAGGCCGAACTTGTCGGCACGCTCGATGATGATGGTGTTGGCGCTCGGCACGTCGATGCCGGTCTCGATGATGGTCGAGGCGATCAGCACGTTGAAGCGCTTGTGATAGAAGTCGCTCATCACCTGTTCGAGCTCGCGTTCGCGCATCTGCCCGTGGCCGATGGCGATCCGCGCCTCGGGTACCAGTTCGGCGAGGTCGGCGGCACACTTCTCGATGGTTTTCACATCGTTGTGCAGGTAGTAGACCTGGCCACCCCGCAGCAGCTCACGCAGCAGGGCCTCCTTGACCGTGCTCTTGTTCTGCTCCATGACGAAGGTGCGCACCGACAGGCGGCGGGCCGGTGGCGTGGCGATGATCGACAGGTCGCGCATGCCCGACACCGCCATGTTCAGCGTGCGCGGAATCGGCGTGGCCGTCAGGGTCAGGATGTCGACTTCGCTGCGCAGGGCCTTGAGCTGCTCTTTCTGGCGGACACCGAAGCGGTGTTCTTCGTCGATGATCACCAGGCCGAGGTTTTTGATCTTCACGTCGTCTTGCAGCAGCTTGTGGGTGCCGATGACGATGTCGATCTTGCCTTCGGCCAGATCCGCCACTGCGGCATTCACTTCCTTGGTCGACTTGAAGCGACTCATCACTTCCACAGTCACCGGCCAGTCGGCAAAGCGGTCGCGGAAGCTGTTGTAGTGCTGCTGGGCGAGCAGGGTGGTGGGCACCAGGATCGCCACTTGGCGACCGCCGTGCACGGCAATGAAGGCTGCGCGCATCGCCACTTCGGTCTTGCCGAAGCCGACGTCGCCGCAGACCAGGCGGTCCATCGGCCTGGGCGCGAGCATGTCTTCGCGCACCGCTTCGATGGTGGTTTGCTGGTCCGGCGTTTCTTCGAACGGGAAGCCGGCGCTGAACGTGGCGTAGTCGGCCTTCGGGTCGGCGAAGGCATAGCCTTCGCGAGCGGCGCGGCGGGCATAGATATCGAGCAGCTCGGCGGCCACGTCGCGCACTTGTTCGGCGGCCTTGCGCTTGGCCTTCTGCCAGATCTCGGAGCCCAGGCGGTGCAGTGGCGCCAGGGCATCATCGCTGCCGGTGTAGCGGGCGATCAAATGCAGGTTGGCCACCGGCACGTACAGCTTGGCGCCCTCGGCGTATTCGAGGGTCAGGAACTCGGCGGCCTGGTTTTCGATTTCCAGGGTCGCCAGGCCCAGGTAGCGGCCAACGCCGTGATCGATATGCACCACCGGCGCGCCTTCGCGCAGTTCGGTGAGGTTCTTGATCACTGCATCGTTGTTGGCATCGGCGCGTTTCTCGCGACGGCGACGCTGCATCACGCGCTGACCGAACAGCGGGCTTTCGGCAACCAGCGCCAGGGCTGGATCGTCCAGCAGCAGGCCTTCGTCCAATGGCGCGATGGTGATGGCCAGGCGTTCCTTGCCGGCGACGAAGTCCGGCCAGCTGTCGACGGTCTTCGGCCGCAGCTTCAGGCGTTCCAGCAACTCCAGCAGGACTTCGCGGCGACCGGCCGACTCGGCGGTAAACAGCACGCGCCCGGAGAACCCCTCGAGGAAGTTCGCCAGTGCTTCCAGCGGCTGATTGGCCTTGGCCTCGATGGCCAGGTTCGGCAGCGGCCGGGCCGGGAAGCGTTCACGACCGGTACTGGTGTCGACGTCCTGCTGGCTGGCGACCACTCGCGGCCAGTTCTTGAGACGGGCAAAGCAGTCTTCCACCGGCAGGAACAGTTCGGCGGGTGGCAATAAAGGACGGGACGGATCGATGCGGCGCTCTTCATAGCGGTTGCGCACGTCGTTCCAGAAGTTCTCGGCCGCCTGCTCGATGCCGGGCAAGGAGAACACCTGGGTGTCCTGGGGCAGGTAGTCGAACAGTGTCGAGGTTTCGTCGAAGAACAACGGCAGGTAGTACTCGATGCCGGCAGGCGTGATCCCGCTGCTCAGGTCCTGGAAGATCGGGCAGCGCCGGAAGTCGACATCGAAGCGCTCGCGGAAACGCGCCTTGAAGCGGGTCACCGCATCCTTTTGCAACGGAAACTCGCGCGCTGGCAGCAGCTTGACCGAATCGACTTTGTCGATGGAGCGTTGGTTCTCCGGGTCGAAGGTGCGCAGGGTTTCGATTTCGTCATCGAACAGGTCGATGCGATAGGGTAGCTTGCTGCCCATCGGAAACAGGTCGATCAGCGAGCCGCGCACCGTGAACTCGCCGTGCTCGTACACGGTATCGACATAGCGATAGCCGGTGGCCTCAAGGCGTGTGCGCATGAGCTCGACGTCGAGCTTCTGGCCAATGTCCAGCACCAGGCTGCTGCCGAGCAGGAATTTGGTCGGCGCCAGGCGATGCAGGGCGGTGGTGATCGGCACAACCAGAACGCCGTGACTCAGCTCGGGCAACCGATAGAGGCTGGCGATGCGCTGGGAGATGATGTCCTGGTGGGGCGAAAAAAGATCGTAAGGAAGTGTTTCCCAGTCCGGGAAATGCAGTACCGGCAAATCGGGGGCGAAGAAACTCAGCTCCTGTTCCAGCCGTTCAGCGCTTTGGCTGTCGGCCGTCAGTAGCAGGGTGAAACGCTTGGCAGCGCTGGCGGCCTCGGCAATGGCCAGGCTCAGGGCGGCACCGGGCAGGTTGCCCCAGTGCTGTTTACCTGCCGCGGCAGGGAGAAGCGGTAGACGCAGAACGGGCACGGAAGGTTGAGCTCCAAGCGTTGCGACAAAGTCGTCAATTGTAGCGGCCTCGGGTGCCGGCTGTCAGTTGCAGACTGTGTCTATCTACACGGGTTGCGAAAAATGTAGTGGTAATGACAAAAACGGCGGGTGTTTTGCCGGATATGTAGTGCCGAAACGGGGGTGTGTTACGGAGGGTTACAGACATGGCTGCGCTGTCGTCGATTATTTGACGGCGCTGAAAGCCCCGGTTTTACTGGGCTGGCGCAGGGCGTGTTTTTTTTGCAAGAGATTTTGTTACTGCTCGAACGACAGGCGCGCATTGCTACACGAGTCACTCGGCGGCATAATGTAGCCCCTTTTTTCTGCCCCTACATGTGGAAGGTTCCCGTGACTCAGAAGCCCGACCAGTGTCTTGGTGAATGGATCGACCGTGAAGCACTCGCAGAAGCGATGATTCCGCTTATCGGTCAGCTCTACCGCAATAACAACGTGGTGAGCTCGATCTATGGCCGCAGCCTGATCAATCGTTCAGTCATTGCGATTCTCAAAGCTCACCGCTTTGCTCGTCACCGTCAGTCCGACGAAAGCGAGCTGTCCGTCCACGAAACATTCCCGCTGCTCAAGGCGATGAGCGAGCTCAAGCTCGGCGCCGCTTCGGTAGACCTGGGCAAGCTGGCGGCCAAATTCAAGGCCGAAGGCAATGGCCGTACTGCCGAGCAGTTCGTCCGTGACGAGATGGCCGACGTGGTTGGCCAGCAGAACGCTTCCGCCCGCAAAGGCACCGACGTTGTCCTGTACGGCTTCGGTCGTATCGGCCGTCTGCTGGCACGCATCCTGATCGAGAAAACCGGTGGTGGCGATGGCCTGCGTCTGCGCGCCATCGTTGTCCGCAAGGGCGCCGAGAACGATCTGGTCAAGCGCGCCAGCCTGCTGCGTCGCGACTCGGTTCATGGTCCGTTCGATGGCACCATCACCATTGATGAAGCCAACAACACCATCACCGCCAACGGCAACCTGATCCAGGTTATCTACGCCAAGGGCCCGAGCGAAGTCGACTACACCCAGTACGGCATCGAAAACGCCCTGATCGTCGACAACACCGGTGTATGGCGTGACGCTGACGGCCTGAGCCAGCACCTGGCTTGCCCGGGCGCTGCCCGCGTGATCCTCACCGCACCTGGCAAAGGCGCGCTGAAGAACATCGTGCATGGCATCAACCATGGCGATATCACCCCTGACGACAAGATCATCTCGGCGGCTTCCTGCACCACCAACGCCATCGTGCCGGTGCTCAAGGCTGTCAACGACAAGTACGGCATCGTCAATGGCCACGTCGAAACCGTTCACTCGTTCACCAACGACCAGAACCTGATCGACAACTTCCACAAGGGCAGCCGTCGTGGCCGCTCCGCGCCGCTGAACATGGTGATCACCGAGACGGGTGCTGCCACCGCAGCCGCCAAGGCGCTGCCAGTGCTCAAGGGCAAGCTGACCGGCAACGCGATTCGCGTTCCTACGCCAAACGTGTCGATGGCTATCCTGAACCTGAACCTGGAAAAGGCTACCACTCGCGAAGAGATCAACGAGTACCTGCGCCAGATGGCCATGCACTCGGATCTGCACAAGCAGATCGACTACGTCAGCTCCCAGGAAGTGGTTTCCACCGACTTCGTTGGCTCGCGCCACGCTGGTGTTGTCGACGCTGAAGCAACCATCACCCAAGACAACCGCGTTGTTCTGTACGTTTGGTACGACAACGAATTCGGTTACAGCTGCCAGGTGGTTCGCGTGATGGAAGACATGGCCGGTGTAAACCCGCCAGCATTCCCGCGCTAAGCCTTAGCCGCACATGAAGACGCCCCGACAATGTCGGGGCGTTTTTGTTTGTGCGGTCTACCATTCAACATGAATCTCAGGGGGAGCAGGATTTGTCGAGCAGGCAGCTAGGGGGTCTGTTGATTCTGATTGGCATCTTGTCCGGTTGCGGCAATGGCGACACTCAGGAAAGCTTCGGTGGCCCGATCATGGGTAGCCGCTACGCAATCCAGTATGTTCGCCATCCGGGGATGTCGGGGCCGGTCGAGGTGCAGCAGCAGGTCGAGGCGATTCTCGCCGACGTCGACCGGCAAATGTCGACCTACCGCAGTGACTCGGACATCGAGCGCTTCAACAATTTACCCGCCAACCATTGTCAGGCAATGCCTGCGTCGATCCTCGACCTGGTTCGCGTTGGCGAGCAATTGTCTTCGCAGAGCGAGGGCGCATTCGACTTGACGGTGGAGCCGCTGCTCAATCTCTGGGGGTTTGGCCCACAAGCCCGCGAGGAAAAGGTCCCGACCGCCGAAGCGCTCGCCGAGGCGCGGCAGCGAGTCGGTCATGGGCACCTGCGCATCGATGGCGATCAGTTGTGCAAGGACGCTGCGGTCGAGGTCGACTTCAACAGCATCGCCGCCGGTTACGCGGTGGATCGCATCGCGGCACAACTCGAAGCGGCCGGCATTCAAAACTACCTGGTGCAAGTCACCGGCGAACTCAAGGCGGTCGGCAAGAAGCTCGATGGCTCGCCGTGGCGCATTGCCCTGGAAGAGCCTCGGGATGACAAGCAAGTGGCCGAGCGGATCATCGCCATCGACGGTTACGGTGTGTCGACGTCCGGTGACTACCGCAACTATTTCGAGCAGGACGGGCGCCGCTACTCCCACACCTTCGATGCCCGTACCGGCAGGCCGGTCTTGCATGACCTGGCGTCGGTGACGGTGATTCATCCTCAGGCGTTGATGGCCGATGGCTTGTCGACGCTGTTGCTGATTCTGGGGCCCGAGCGCGGCCGGGATTACGCGGAAAAAAACCAGATCGCAGCATTTTTTGTGATGCGTACCGATACCGGCTTCGTCACATCTACCAGTCAGGCTTTTGATCGCCTGAACTCCGGAAAAACCCAGTGAACACGGCCCCGATCGTAAGGATTGCTGGCGTTGTAGTGCAGGCAAAACTAGCCTACGACGCTACCAAGGGTTAATGTGCGCGGCGTTGACGCTGCTATAGACTGTTCCCGGGTTTTCGACTGACCCCAAATTGTTCCTTCATGCCGCGCCGTCGGCATGATTTAGCCGCGGGTGCCAACGGGGTGCCGCGGCCTGTTCTGAGGAGTACGCATGGCTGTCTACAACTACGACGTGGTGGTGTTGGGTTCCGGCCCGGCGGGAGAAGGCGCGGCAATGAACGCCGCCAAGGCAGGACGCAAGGTGGCGATGGTTGACAGTCGTCGCCAGGTCGGCGGCAACTGCACTCACCTGGGCACCATCCCGTCCAAGGCATTGCGTCACTCAGTCCGGCAGATCATGCAGTTCAACACCAACCCGATGTTCCGGGCCATTGGTGAGCCGCGCTGGTTCTCGTTCCCGGACGTACTCAAGAGCGCCGAGAAGGTCATTTCCAAGCAAGTCGCCTCGCGCACCGGTTACTACGCGCGCAATCGGATTGACGTGTTCTTCGGCACCGGCAGTTTTGCTGACGAGCAAACCATCGAAGTGGTCTGCGCCAACGGCGTGGTCGAAAAACTGGTGGCCAAGCACATCATCATCGCCACTGGCTCGCGCCCGTACCGCCCGGCCGATATCGATTTCCACCACCCGCGTATCTACGATAGCGATACCATCCTCAGCCTCGGCCACACCCCGCGCAAACTCATCGTTTACGGCGCCGGTGTGATCGGTTGCGAATACGCCTCGATCTTCAGTGGCCTGGGTGTGCTGGTTGAGCTGGTGGACAATCGTGGCCAGTTGCTGAGCTTCCTGGACTCGGAAATCTCCCAGGCCCTGAGCTACCACTTCAGCAACAACAACATCACTGTGCGCCATAACGAGGATTACGATCACGTTGAAGGCGTGGACAACGGTGTGATCCTGCATCTCAAGTCTGGCAAGAAGATCAAGGCCGACGCCTTGCTCTGGTGCAACGGCCGTACCGGCAACACCGACCAGCTAGGCCTGGAAAACATCGGGGTGAAGGTCAACAGCCGTGGCCAGATCGAAGTCGACGAGAACTATCGCACCTGCATCCAGAATATCTATGGTGCCGGTGATGTGATCGGCTGGCCGAGCCTGGCCAGTGCGGCCCATGACCAGGGTCGTTCGGCCGCTGGCAGCATCGTCGACAACGGCAGCTGGCGCTTCGTCAACGACGTGCCGACCGGGATCTACACCATTCCGGAGATCAGCTCGATCGGCAAGAACGAGCAGGAGCTGACCCAGGCCAAGGTGCCGTACGAAGTCGGCAAGGCGTTCTTCAAGAGCATGGCGCGTGCGCAGATCGCCGGTGAGCCGCAAGGCATGCTGAAGATCCTGTTCCATCGCGAGACCCTGGAAGTGCTGGGCGTGCACTGCTTCGGTTATCAGGCATCGGAGATCGTGCACATCGGCCAGGCGATCATGAACCAGCCGGGCGATCAGAACACCCTGAAGTACTTCGTCAACACCACGTTCAACTACCCGACCATGGCCGAAGCCTATCGGGTAGCGGCATACGACGGCCTCAACCGGCTTTTTTGAGCGGCTCCGGCCGGTGGCCTGAGCCGGCCGGGGAGACCGATTTCAGCAATTCTCGAGGGTGGCAGTGGCCAAACCGGGAAAGTCTGTAATCAGGCTGTCAACGCCGAAATCAGCGAGCCTGCGCATCAGCGCGGGTTCGTTGACTGTCCACACCGACACATGCAGCCCCTGGCGCTGCGCCTTCTCCAGGCGTTCCGGCGTACACAGGGTCCAGTTCAGCGCCAGCATCTCACAGCCATAACCCTGCGCGACCTTCAGCGGGTCGAGCCAGGCGTATTCGGCCACCAGTCCACGCGACACATCCGGTACCAGGTCCAGTGCGGCCTTGAGCACTTCCCGTGAGCTCGAGGTGATCGTCACCTTGTCGAGCAGGCCGAAACGCTGCGCCATTTCGCGAATCGCCAGTACCGTGGTGGCGGCGCGGGTGCGTGAGGCGCTTTTGACTTCCAGTTGCCAGTGCTCGAAATCGCATTGCTCGAACAGCGTCTCCAGCGTCGGGATCGGGCAGGGCTTGATCCAGCCCGGGCCGCCCTTGCGTGCGTCGTAGGTCACCAGCTCTGCCGCCGTATGCTCGACCACCTTGCCGCGACGGTCGGTGGTGCGCTTGAGTGTCGGGTCGTGGATGACCATCAACTCGCCGTCCATGGACAGGTGCAGGTCCAGTTCGCAGCGGCGCACGCCGTGCTTGAGGCATTGCTGGAAACTGCTCAGGGTGTTTTCCGGTGCTTCGCCTTTGGCGCCGCGGTGGCCATAGATGAGGGTCACGGTTCTTCCTTAATTAATTGCCGGATTCGGTGTGCTCGCGTGCCAGGCGCCGTTCTTGGGCCTGTCGCTGCAAGATATAGCGGGCCAGCAATTGTCGCTGGGCATCGGTCAGGTATTGGAACTCGGTGCCGATTGCGAACGTGCCGAAACTCTCCGGTTCACAGTGAGTGACCTTGGCTCGCAACAACAGGCCCAGCGCTTGCGGCATCAACAACAGCTTGATCGCCAGATAGCTGCCGGCCGGGTAGGGGAGGTGGTGCTCGAACTCGATACCGCCTTCCGACAGCACCACGCGCTGCGGCTCATCGAACTTGCCGAGCACGGTTTGGGCGACCACCTGACTGAGCAGGTCGATGCGTTTGTTCAGCACTTTCAGGTACGCCGCAGTGTTTCGGTCGCGCTCAGTGATCTGGCGCAGCAGGTGCTGCGACTCGAATTCGCTCAGGTGCAGTTCGCTGAGCAGATTGAACAGCGGGGAAGCATCCTGCAACACTTCCTGGCCTGCGGCTTCGGGGCCGGACAGGGGCTGAATTTCCAGTGCGATCATGTCCTCGATACGGTAGTATTCGCGGCGATCTTCTTCATCTAATGTCGACATGGCGAACCCATGGTAGCGGCGGTGGTCTGAGTGTAAAGCTGGTTATCGACCCCCGCCACAAGGACGTTCCTTTTCCCTCCGAACAAGCCCCGACATGTTCAGACCACTCTTCGTATTTATCGGCACGCGTTATACCCGTGCAAAGCGTCGCAATCATTTTGTGTCATTCATTTCCCTGACTTCGATGATCGGGCTCGCCCTTGGCGTGGTCGTGATGATCGTGGTGCTGTCGGTCATGAACGGCTTCGATCATGAGATGCGCACCCGCGTGCTGGGCATGGTGCCCCATGCGACCATCGAGTCCGGTGAAGCCATCAACGACTGGCAAGGCCTGGCCGCCAAGGTCAAGCAGAACCCGCAGGTGCTGGCCGTTGCGCCGTTCACCCAGATGCAGGGATTGCTGACCAACAACGGCCAGGTCTCCAAGGTGTTGCTCAATGGCATTGATCCTGCGCTGGAGCGGCAGGTGTCGATCATCGACAACTTCATGCAGCAGGGCAAACTCGACGACCTGTCCCCGGGCAGCTTCGGCATCGTGATCGGTGACAAGGCCGCGGCCAAGCTGGGCGTGGGTGTCGGCGACAAGCTGACCTTCGTCGCCCCCGAGGTCACCGTGACGCCGGCCGGGATGTTCCCGCGCATGAAGCGCTTTACCGTGGTCGGGATCTTCCATGTCGGCGCCGGCGAGATCGACGGCTACCTGGGGGTCACCAACCTGCAGGACCTGTCGAAACTGCATCGCTGGAAGCCGGACCAGATCCAGGGCTTGCGCCTGAAGTTCGACGACCTGTTCCAGGCGCCGCGCACGGCGTGGAGCATCGCCCAGCAGTTGGGTGACGACCGTTTCTATGCCCGTGACTGGACCCGCACCCACGGCAACCTCTATCAGGCGATCCGCATGGAAAAAGCCATGATCGGCCTGTTGTTGCTGCTGATCGTTGCCGTGGCGGCGTTCAACATCATTTCCACGCTGGTGATGGTGGTCAATGACAAGAAGGGCGACATCGCGATCCTGCGTACCCTGGGCTCCACGCCGGGGCGGATCATGGCGATCTTCATGGTCCAGGGCACGGTGATCGGCGTGGTCGGCACGGCGATCGGCGCGGTGGTCGGCATGTTTGCCGCGCTGAATGTCAGCGCCGCGATCGCCGCCCTCGAGAGCCTGATCGGGCACAAATTCCTTAACGCTGACGTGTACTTCATCGACTACCTGCCTTCGCAGTTGCAAGCCCAGGATGTGTTGATGGTCTGCGGCGCGGCGTTGGTCCTGAGTTTCCTCGCCACCCTGTATCCAGCCTGGCGTGCTGCGCGCACCCAGCCGGCGGAGGCGCTACGTTATGAGTGAGTCGGGCATGAGTGATAAAGCAATCTTGAGTTGCCGCAACCTGGGCAAGTCCTACGAGGAAGGCCCGGAGTCGGTGGTGGTGCTGAACGGTTTGCAACTGGAACTGCATCCGGGCGAACGCGCAGCGATCGTGGGCACTTCGGGGTCGGGCAAGAGTACCTTGCTCAACCTGCTGGGCGGTCTCGACACGCCAACCGAGGGCAGCGTCTGGCTGGCCGGCGAAGAGCTGTCGGCGCTGAACGAGAAGAAACGTGGCCTGTTGCGCAACCGCTCCCTGGGCTTCGTCTACCAGTTCCACCACTTGCTGCCTGAGTTCACCGCCCTGGAAAACGTCTGCATGCCGCTGTTGATCGGCCGCACCGCGATCCCGGAGGCCCGTCAGCGCGCCACGGCGTTGCTGGAGCGGGTAGGCCTGAGCCATCGCCTGGAGCACAAGCCGGCCGAACTGTCCGGTGGCGAGCGTCAGCGCGTGGCCATCGCCCGTGCCCTGGTGAACAACCCCGGGTTGGTGATGCTCGACGAACCCACCGGCAACCTCGACTCCCACACGGCCCAGGGCATCCAGGACTTGATGCTGGAGCTCAGCACCTCGATGCGCACGGCGTTCCTGGTGGTGACCCACGACATGAACCTGGCGCGCCAGATGGACCGCGTCCTGCACTTGCAGGAAGGTTTTCTGACGCCCATCTGATGGGTTGAAACCCGGTGCCTGAAGCGGCACCGGGTCTTTTATATTTATACGGTGCCCCAGCGAATGTTCAGACCGTTATCGATCTTTATCGGCACGCGCTATACCCGCGCCAAGCGCCGCAATCGCTTTGTTTCGTTTATCTCGATGACCTCGATGATCGGTCTCGCCCTGGGCGTTCTGGCGATGATCGTGGTGTTGTCGGTGATGAACGGCTTCCAGCGTGAAATGAGTTCGCGCATCCTCGGCATGGTGCCCCACGCCACTATCGTCGGGGTCAAGCCGATCGACGATTGGCAGCCGGTGGCAGCGGCCGCGATGAAAAACCCGGAAGTGACCGCCGCCGTACCGTTCACCGAAATGGAAGGCATGCTGTCCTACAAAGGGTCGATGCAGCCGATCCAGATCAGTGGCATTGATCCGGCCCAGGAAGGCAAGGTGTCCATCGTGGCCCAGCACATCGTGCAGGGGCGTCTGGATGCCTTGAAGCCTGGCGAGTTCGGCGTGGTGCTGGGTGAAATCACCGCACGGCGCTTTCGCTTGAACGTCGGTGACAGGATCACCCTGATCGTGCCGGAGGTCAGCACCGCACCGGGCGGGATCACACCGCGCATGCAGCGGTTGAACGTGGTGGGGGTGTTCAAGGTCGGTGCCGAGCTGGATGGTTCGATGGCGCTGATCCATGTCGCCGACGCCGCGCAGATGCAGCGCTGGGAGCCGAATCAGGTGCAGAGCGTGCGCCTGGCGGTGAAAGACCTGTATGCCGCGCCCAAGGTGTCGAGTGATATCGCGGCAAGCCTGGGCAGCGCCTACAAGGCCGATGACTGGACCCATACCCAGGGCAGCCTGTTCAGCGCGATGAAAATGGAAAAGACCATGATCGGCCTGTTGCTGCTGATGATCGTGGCCGTGGCGGCGTTCAACATCATCGCCACCCTGATCATGGTGGTGAACGACAAGGGCGCGGACATTGCGATCCTGCGCACCATCGGCGCCACACCGCGGCAGATCATGGCGATCTTCATGGTGCAGGGCACGGTGATCGGCGTCGTCGGCACGCTGATCGGCGGCGTCCTCGGGGTGCTCGCGGCGCTGAACGTGAGTGCGCTGGTGGGCTGGGTGGAGCGGGTGAGCGGCCAGCACATCTTCAGTTCCGACGTGTATTTCGTCAGCAACCTGCCCTCGGAGTTGCAGGGCGCCGATGTGCTGCTGATCTGCTCGGCCGGTTTCATCCTGAGCTTCCTGGCCACCCTTTACCCGGCCTGGCGTGCGGCGAAGACCGAACCGGCGAACGCGTTGCGGTATTCGTAAGCTCCCTGTGGATGTTGTGTGTGGGTTCAGTCCTGGTGCGAGGCGTCGAACACACACACACCTTGTGGCGAGCGAGCTTGCTCGCGCTGGGCTGCACGGCAGCCCCGAGACCCGTCGCCGAGTGTTATCTGAAAGACTGCAATCGTCTTGTCGGGGCCGCTTCGCAGCCCAGCGGGAGCAAGCTCCCTCGCCACGCGGACAGTGTTCACCGCGGGTTGAGCTGCGTTACTGCCAACGCGTTGCGTTATTCGTAAGCTCCCTGTGGATGTTGTGTGTGGGTTCAGTCCCGGTGCGAAGCGCCGAACACACACACACACACCTTGTGGCGAGCTCGCTCGCGCTGGGCTGCACGGCAGCCCCGAGACCAGTCGCCGAGTGTTATCTGAAAGACTGCAATCGTCTTGTCGGGGCCGCTTCGCAGCCCGGCGGGAGCAAGCTTCCTCGCCACGCGGACAGTGTTCACAGCGGGTTGAGCTGCGTTACTGCCAACGCGTTGCGTTATTCGTAAGCTCCCTGTGGATGTTGTGTGTGGGTTCAGTCCTGGTGCGAGGCGTCGAACACACACACACACCTTGTGGCGAGCGAGCTTGCTCGCGCTGGGCTGCACGGCAGCCCCGAGACCCGTCGCCGAGTGTTATCTGAAAGACTGCAATCGTCTTGTCGGGGCCGCTTCGCAGCCCGGCGGGAGCAAGCTCCCTCGCCACGGAGGCAGCGTTCCTCTCCTGGGGGCGTCAGTCCCCCTTCGGCAACTCCATCACAAACCGCGTCCAGCCTGGGCCTGATTCGCAACGAATCGTCCCGCCATGGGCGCGGATGATCGACTGGGTAATCGCCAGTCCCAGCCCTGCATGTTCACTGCTGCCTTCACGGCGCGCCGGGTCGGCGCGATAGAAACGGTCGAACAGGCGCGGCAACAAGGCTTCGGGAATGCCTTCCCCGGAGTTTTCGATACTCAGCTGCAATCCTTTGTCGCCATCGACAATCCGTACCTCAACCGCGCCCTGTGGCGGGGTAAAGCGCAGCGCGTTGTCCAGCAGGTTGGAGAGGGCGCGGCGCAGCATGCTGCGGTCGCCACTGATGGGCGCGTCACCCTGGCGGGTCAACCGGACCTGCGCGTCTTCGGCCAGCGGCGCGTAATACTCCAGCAGCAGGTCCGCCTCTTCGCCCAGTTGCAGCGGTTCACGCTTGGGCATCAACAAGCCGTGGTCGGCCTTGGCCAGGTACAGCATGTCATTGACCAGTTGCGCCATCCATTGCAGTTCTTCGAGGTTGCTGTGCAGGGCTTCGCGATAGTCTTCCAGGTCCCGGGGGCGGGTCAGGGTGACCTGGGTGTGGGTCAGCAGGTTCGACAGCGGCGTGCGTAGCTCATGGGCAATATCGGCGGAAAACGCCGACAGTCGCTGGAACGAATCATCGAGCCTGCCGAGCATGGCGTTGAACGTGTGGGCCAGTTCCGCGAGCTCGGCGGGCATCTGGTCTTCAGGCAGGCGCTGGGTCAGGGAGCTGGCGGAGACGCCGGCGGCGACTTCACTCATGCGCCGCAACGGCCGCAGCCCGCTGCGCGCGGCCCAGGCGCCGAGCAGTGCAGTGGCCAGCGCGCAGAGGCTCACCGTCAGCCAGATCAAGTGCTGCATGCGTTGCAGGAAGTGCTGATGGTGGGTGATGTCGAGTAGCAGCGTCAGTTGTGCGGAGTCGGGCTGTTCTGGCTGCAGCGGCGCGCTGTAGACCCGGTAGGCCGTGCCCGCGCTTTGCACGGTATGGAGGCCGGGCAGGGCGGGCAGGTCGGTGGGCAGGTTCGGGCTGCTGTCGAACCATAGGCCGCCGTCGGCGCCGCGCACGCGCAACGCCAGGTCGGTCTGGTGGCTCATCTCATCCTGTAATTGTGTTTTGCGCTCGGCAAACAGTACGGGATCGTCGGCGCCCTGCAATGCACTGCGCAGGGCGATCAGCTTGCCGTCGAGCAGTTGCTGGTCGAGTTCAATGAAGTGTGCTTCGCTGGCGCGGCTGAACAGTACGCCGGCAAACAGCGAAACCACCGCGGTGCAGGCGGCAAACAGCAGGGCCAGGCGCGTGCCCAGGGACAGGCGGCGCATCAGGTCGCACGCTCTTCAAGCACATAGCCCATGCCGCGCACGGTATGAATCAACTTGTTCGGGAAGTCATCGTCGATCTTCAAGCGCAGGCGCCGGATCGCCACTTCAATCACGTTGGTGTCGCTGTCGAAATTCATGTCCCAGACCTGGGACGCGATCAGCGATTTGGGCAGCACTTCGCCCTGGCGGCGCAGGAGCATTTCAAGGAGGGCGAACTCCTTGGCAGTCAGGTCGATACGCTGGCCGTTGCGCTCGACCCGGCGGCGAATCAGGTCCAGGCGCAAGTCGGCCAGTTGCAGGCTGGTTTCCTGCGGCGTGGCGCTGCCGCGACGCAACAGGCTGCGCACCCGGGCCAACAGTTCGGAGAAGGCAAAGGGTTTGACCAGGTAATCGTCGGCGCCCAGTTCCAGGCCGTGGACGCGGTCTTCCACCGCATCCCGCGCGGTGAGGAACAGCACCGGAATCTCCAGGCCAGCGCTGCGCACGGCTTGCAGGATCTGCCAGCCATCGCGGCCGGGCAGCATCACGTCGAGAATCAGCAACGAGTAATCGCCGGTCAGGGCCAAATGCTGGCCGGTATTGCCATCGGCCACCAGTTCGGCGTTGAAGCCGGCCTCGGCCAGGCCCTGGCGCAAGTAGTGGCCGGTTTTCGGTTGGTCTTCGACGATCAGCAGTTTCATGGGCGACTCGAGTGGGATGGCACGGGTGCGTTATACCGTGGCGGGCGGTCGAACAGCCCAACCTTACAAAGTTGTAATCTGATTGTCAGCTGGCTGGCAGCGGCGGGACACTAGAGTTTCCCACAGGCTGAACCTCATCTTGTTGGAGTGTGATCATGTTTTTGCGTAATCGACTGGTACTGGCTGGCTGCTTGCTGGTGTTGAGTTTTCCGGTATTTGCCGCGCCGGCACAGACCTACGGGTTCGGCGCGCCGGCCCCGGCGGCGAAGGCCACGCGCACCGTTGAAATCGTCATGGGCGATATGTCGTTCAACCCCAAGGCCCTGCAGATCAAGGCGGGCGAGACCGTGCGTTTTGTGCTGATCAATAAAGGCCAGTTGCTGCACGAGTTCAACCTGGGCGACGTGACCATGCATACCCAGCATCAGGCCGAAATGCTGAAAATGCAGCAAAGCGGCATGCTCACCCCGACCGCGATGAAGACCGCCGCAGCGCCGATGGATCACGCCGCCATGGGCCATGGCTCGATGGCCGGCATGGACCATGGCGCGATGAAGCATGACGACCCAAACAGCGTGTTGGTAGAGCCGGGCAAAACCGCCGAGCTGACCTGGACCTTCAGCAAGGCCGGCAGCCTGGAATTTGCCTGCAATATCCCCAGCCATTATCAGGCCGGTATGGTCGGCAAACTGACGGTCAGTCAGTAAGCACTCAAAGGCGGGAGCAAAGGCTGATAGAATCGGCTGATTCTTCAGTCAGGTTTCCGCCATGCATCCCGCAGCCGAACACTCGCCGCTGGGCAAGTCCAGCGAATACATCGCCACCTACACGCCGTCCTTGCTGTTCCCGATCCCGCGCACCGCGAAATGGGCCGAGCTGGGCCTGACGGCCGACACCCTGCCGTACAAGGGCGTGGATTTCTGGAACTGCTTTGAACTGTCCTGGCTGCTGCCATCGGGCAAGCCGGTGGTGGCCATCGGCGAGTTCAGTATTCCGGCGGATTCGCCGAATATCATTGAGTCCAAGTCCTTCAAGCTGTACCTGAACTCGTTGAACCAAACACCGTTCGTCGACACCCAGACACTGCAAGCCACATTGGCGACCGACCTGTCGGCCGCCGCCGGCAAGCCGGTGGGCGTGCGCATTCGTAGTCTGGACGAGGTGCAGGCCGAGGGTGTCGTGGCCTTGCCGGGCGTGTGCATCGACGACCTGGACATCAGCGTCAGCAACTACGAGCACCCGCGCCCGGAACTGCTGCGTTGCGATGCTTCGCGCATCGTTGAAGAGAGCGTGCACAGCCATCTGCTCAAATCCAACTGCCCGGTCACCAGCCAGCCAGACTGGGGCAGCGTGGCGGTGGAGTACCGTGGCGCGGCACTGGATCACGCCAGCCTGTTGGCCTATCTGGTGAGCTTCCGCCAGCACTCGGATTTCCACGAGCAGTGCGTGGAGCGGATCTTCCTTGACCTGCAGCGCCTGTTGAAGCCGGAAAAACTCACGGTGTATGCGCGTTATGTGCGCCGTGGCGGGCTGGACATCAACCCGTACCGCAGTACCGAGGACGTGCAGTTGCCCAATCACCGACTGGTTCGTCAATAACGCCCTCGCCACGGGCGAGCGCGAGTAGTGAGTGCGGTTCCGGCAAGCAGAGGCGACGAACACCTGGCCTGTGGCGAGCGAGCTTGCTCGCGCTGGGCTGCGTAGCAGCCCCTTGAACAGTCGTCGAAGTCTTGCTGAAAGGGTGCAATCATCTGGTCAGGGCGCGTCAGCGCGAGCATGCCTGCTCGCCATGCGGGAGCTGCGGTGTTGGCTCAGTCGCGCGCAGTGCGCTAAAAACGAAAAAGCCCCACCATCGCTGGCGGGGCTTTTTTGCATGCGTCGGGGTCAGATCCCCATGTTGCCCAGGGTCTGCACAATGTTGCGCAAGGTCGCGGCCAGCGCCGGGTGGTCGAGTTCGAAGCGTTCTACGGCCAGGTTCACACCATCGGACAGGCTGCTGTCCTGCGTGGCGCTTTCCAGTTTGATCTGCGCTTCGATTTTCTGCATCAGTTCCAGCAGGTGGTCGCGTTCTTCCTGCGTGAGCGGCGGGTTCTGCTCCAGTTGCTCGCGCAGGGTAGTGAGTTGTTCTTGCAGTTCGCGGGCAGGCATGACGTCTTTCCTTTTATCGATAGGCACTGGCATAGACCGCAAGGGTGGATCAAAGGTCTACGTCTGGCCTTTAGATTAATCCACTGGCGGTCGAAGTGCATGATCTTGATCAACAATGACCGATCAGGGCTTCTCGCCCTTGCGTCGACGCAGGCCGATGTCCGACAGGCAGGTGTCGAGTTCGCCCAGGTGATCGATGACCGAGTGCACGCCCAGGCCGAACAGTTGCAGGGTCGCCTTGCCACGCTTGAGTTCGCGTTCCTGCTGGCTCAGGGCATGCCATTCATTCGGCGCCAGTCCGCACAGTGAGCCGCAGGACGCCAAGCCGATGGTCCAGAGTCCGGCATTGAGGCCCGATTGCAGCAGGCGCGGTTCACCGCTGACCAGTACGCAACCGTCCAGGCGATCGATATTGAGCGTCATCAGGGCTTGCCAGCAGGCATCGGGAGCGGGCCACTGGCCGACACTCGGGGTGCGCGGGCTGGCAGTGATCCAGTCTGGCAGCGAGGCGGCCAGTGCCTGGCTTTGTCTGGGAGGCAACTCCTCGAGCCAGGCACAGGGAATGCCTTGCAGTTGCAGGGAGAGCAGCGCTTGCTCGGCCCCTGGTGTTGGCAGTGCGTGCCGGGTGCAGTCGGCGCCGTCGTGTCGGGTGCGGGCGCCGAAATCCACCAGGCAGCCGCTCAGGCCGAAGAGTACGGCGGTGGGGTGGGGGATGGGGTGTGGGACTGTCTGAACGCGGGGCATTATTACATCCCTGAAATAATCAGAGAGGTTAAGGCAGCAGAGTGACAGTTGAGTGACAAAAAAGGCTCTGATTATAGGCTGATGAGTTGTAGGGGATTTCCCTGAGTGCGGGCATCCGTCTTATACTAGGCGGCTTATTGCCTGGGTTTTGCGACCCGGGCCAGTACCAACCACGGAGTTTGCGTCTATGCGCTGGAGCAATTGCCTGGCTCGAGTATGTGTGTTTGCCGGCGTTTTGCTGGTCCCGTTCGCTGCCCAGGCGGCCACCGAAGAAGACCCTTGGGAAAGCATCAACCGCCCCATCTACACCTTCAACGATGTGCTGGATACCTATGCCCTCAAGCCTCTGGCACAGGGTTACCAATTCATCACGCCGCAGTTCCTTGAAGACGGCATTCACAATATGTACCGCAACATCGGTGACGTCGGCAACCTGGCCAACGACATCCTGCAGGCCAAGCCACATGCCGCGGGTGTCGACACCGCGCGCCTGATGCTCAACACCACCCTGGGCCTGGCCGGCTTTTTCGATGTGGGCACCAAGATGGGCCTGCAGCGCAACGACGAAGACTTCGGCCAGACCCTCGGCTACTGGGGCACGCCCAGCGGTCCTTACGTGATGCTGCCGTTCTTCGGTCCGAGCACACTGCGTGATGCGCCGTCCAAGTACATCGACGGCTATGCCCAGCCTTACCGCTACATGAACGACATTCCGGCGCGCAACATGGCGATCGGCATGGACGTTATCGACACCCGCGCCAGCCTGTTGTCGAGCGAGAAGCTGATCAGCGGCGACAAGTACGTGTTCATTCGTAATGCCTACCTGCAAAACCGCGAATTCAAGGTCAAGGATGGCCAGGTTGAAGACGATTTCTGAATCGACTCCGGCATGACAGGAAGGCGGCCAGATGGCCGCCTTCTTTGTCTGGATCGTCGTTTGATTCGGCGTGGTGTCGTCGCCATTACCCCACTTGAATCACGCCACCTCGGTATCGGCCTTCCAGGCGCTGTTGCCTCCGCATCCATCCGCATGCGGCTGAAATCGCGCTTTTAACGGTAGTCACGATCGGTTTGGCCCACGGGTACGATCCTTCCATTGTGTCGCGGATTTAACCGTTCTTATAACTCCTGGTGATTTGCGACGCAAAGACGCCGGATGACCATCGGCGCAAGCTTGAAACACCTCGCGGATGGGAGTACCGTCTGCGCCTTAGAAGGGCACCTCTGGTGAACACGTGTGTAGGGCAAATGCTCGAAAGCAGTGCAACAGAGAGGCTAGAAAGCGAATCCAGTAGTGTGCGCCGGGCCAATTGCCTCGCCAGCTACGCCAACCTAATTCTGGCGCCGTTTGCCCACATGCAAAAAACCAGTGCCACGCTGCTGATAATCGATGACGACGAAGTAGTGCGCGCGAGTCTCGCGGCCTATTTGGAAGACAGTGGGTTCAGCGTCCTTCAGGCCAGTAATGGCCAGCAGGGGCTCGCGGTATTCGAGCAAAATCAACCCGACCTCGTGATCTGCGATCTGCGCATGCCGCAGATGGGCGGGCTCGAACTCATTCGTCAGGTGACCGACCTTTCGCCGCAAACCCCGGTGATCGTGGTGTCCGGTGCCGGCGTGATGAACGACGCGGTCGAAGCCTTGCGCCTGGGCGCGGCGGATTACCTGATCAAGCCGCTGGAAGACCTGGCCGTGCTCGAGCACTCGGTACGCCGGGCGCTGGACCGCGCGCGCCTGCTGGTGGAAAACCAGCGCTATCGCACCAAGCTAGAAACCGCCAACCGCGAACTCGAAGCCAGCCTCAACCTGTTGCAGGAAGACCAGAACGCCGGGCGTCAGGTGCAGATGAACATGCTGCCGGTCAGCCCTTGGGCGATCGACGAGTTCAAGTTTGCCCACCAGATCATTCCGTCGCTGTACCTGTCGGGCGATTTTGTCGACTACTTCAGGGTCGACGAGCGTCGGGTAGCCTTCTACCTGGCGGACGTTTCAGGGCACGGCGCGTCCTCGGCATTCGTCACGGTGCTGCTGAAATTCATGACCACGCGCTTGCTGTTTGAATCCAAGCGTAATGGCACCTTGCCGGAATTCACCCCTTCAGAAGTTCTCGGCCATATCAACCGGGGCCTGATCAGCTGTAAGCTGGGCAAACATGTCACGATGGTCGGTGGCGTCATCGACGAGGAGACGGGTTTGTTGACCTATAGCATCGGCGGACACCTGCCGTTGCCAGTGTTGTACACGCCAGATAGCGTGGGTTATCTCGAGGGTCGCGGTCTACCGGTGGGCTTGTTCAACGAAGCCACCTACGAAGACCACGTCATCAAGCTGCCGCCGGTGTTCAGCCTGACGCTGATGTCCGACGGTATTCTGGACCTTTTGCCAGAACCCACACTCAAAGAAAAAGAAGCCGCCTTGCCGCAACGGGTAAGATCGGCGGGCGGCAGCCTGGACGGTCTGCGGCAGGTTTTTGGATTGGCCACGCTAGGGGAGATGCCGGATGATATCGCCCTGTTGGTGTTGAGCAGGAATCTTCAATGAGTACCGGTAGAATCCAGTTCGCCGAGCAGGATGGCACCTTCGTCCTGAAGTTCGTCGGTGAAGTTCGCCTGACCCTGTGTTCGGCGTTGGATGCGACTATAGAGCGGATCTTCACCGCGTTGAACTTCAACGCGATCGTGATCGACCTGACCGAAACCCGCAGCATCGACAGCACCACGCTGGGCCTGCTGGCCAAGCTGTCGATCATGTCGCGGCAAAAGGTCGGCCTGCTGCCGACGGTCGTCACCACCCACGAAGACATCACCCGTCTGTTGGAGTCCATGGGCTTCGAGCAGGTGTTCAACATCGTTGACCGCCCGGTGCCATGCCCTGAGTGCCTGACCGACCTGCCAGACCAGGACCAGTCCGAAGAAGTGGTGCGGATCAAGGTGCTTGAGGCACACAAGATCCTCATGGGCCTGAACGACTCCAACCGCGAAGCGTTCCACGACCTGGTGAATGCCCTGGAGCGTCACTGATCCGTTGAGGTGACGGGGTGCAGTACCGCCCCCACTTGGCCCAGCGTCGAACACAATCCCCAGTCGCCCAAAATTCCCTGTGGGAGCGGGCTTGCCCGCGAAGAGGCCGGTCCAGCCACCCCGTTTTCCGGAACCTGATCCAGACAACCTGCGCACACAAAAAAGGGGCGAATCCCTCAAGATTCGCCCCTCTTTTTTGCATTTCAGCCCCAGGTGATTACAGTTTGGCCTGCAACAGCGCCTCCAGCTTCTCCTGGTCCCGCGCGAACTGGCGAATGCCTTCGGCCAGCTTCTCGGTCGCCATCGCATCTTCGTTCGACGCCCAGCGGAACTGCGCTTCGGTCAGGCCCTGGCGCGCTTCACCGGTATGGCCTGGCGCCAGCTTGCGTTCCAGCTTGCCGGTGTCGGCTGCCAGCTTCTCGATCAGGTCCGGGCTGATGGTCAGGCGATCACAGCCAGCCAGTTGCTCGATCTGATTGAGGTTGCGGAAGCTCGCGCCCATGACCACGGTCTTGTAGTCATTGGCCTTGTAGTAGTTGTAGATGCGCGTCACCGACTGTACGCCCGGATCATCGGCGCCGGTGTAGTCGTTGCCGTTGGCCTTCTTGTACCAGTCGTAGATGCGGCCCACGAACGGCGAAATCAGGAACACACCGGCCTCGGCACAGGCAATCGCCTGGGCGAAGGAGAACAGCAGGGTCAGGTTGGTCTGGATGCCTTCCTTTTCCAGTTGCTCGGCGGCGCGAATGCCTTCCCAGGTGGAAGCGACCTTGATCAGCACACGCTCGCGGCCGATGCCGGCCTTGTCGTACAGCTCGATCAGGCGGTGCGCGCGTTTCAGCATCGCGTCGGTGTCGAACGACAGGCGTGCATCCACTTCAGTGGAAATACGCCCCGGGATCACTTTCAGGATCTCCTGGCCCACTGCGACAGCAAAACGGTCGCTGGCCAGGCCGACATCGCCCTTGCAGTCATGGACGCAAGCGTTCAGCAGCTCGGCATAAGCAGGAATAGCGGCCGCCTTGAGCAGCAGGGACGGGTTGGTGGTGGCATCCACCGGTTTAACGCGGGCGATAGCCTCGAAGTCGCCGGTATCGGCCACGACGGTGGTGATTTGTTTGAGTTGTTCCAGCTTGGAAGTCATGAGCGTGCTCTATCCTGTGGGTCTGTTGACATTACCCGAGCGCTGACAGCCACTCAAGGGCGCGAATGCGTAACAACGGCCTGGGCGGCAACTACCTGGAAACAGGTGTTTGAAAGGCCCGGCGCTATCCGTTAACTACGATGTCGAAACAGGCCACAGGTTCAATACAAACGACGGTCAGCGCCCCTCGAGCAGCGCCGCCGCTTGATCCAGCAATACCAGCGGCTCCTTGGCCTTGTGGATGTCCACCGACAGCAGCTGGCGAAACTTGCGTGCCCCCGGAAACCCGGTGCCCAGGCCCAGCACGTGCCGGGTGATATGGTGCATCGCACCACCCGCGTCCAGGTGCGCAGCGATATACGGTCGCAACTGCGCCAGCGCCTCAGCACGGCTAATCACCGGCGCAGTGCTACCGAACAACTGCTGGTCCACCTCGGCCATCACATAAGGGTTGTGATACGCCTCACGACCCAGCATCACCCCGTCGAAGGTCTGCAAATGCTCGCGGCAGGCCTCCAGCGTCTTGATCCCGCCGTTGAGAATGATCTCCAGCTCCGGGAAATCCGCCTTCAACTGCGCGGCCACGTCATAGCGCAGCGGCGGAATGTCCCGATTCTCCTTCGGCGACAAGCCCTCGAGAATCGCAATCCGCGCATGCACGGTAAAACTGGTGCAGCCGGCATCTCGCACCGTACCGACGAAATCACACAGCTCGGCATAACTGTCGCGGCCATTGATCCCGATCCGGTGCTTCACCGTCACCGGAATCGACACCGCATCGCGCATCGCCTTCACGCAATCGGCCACCAACTGCGGATGCCCCATCAGGCACGCGCCAATCATATTGTTCTGCACCCGGTCACTCGGACAGCCGACGTTGAGGTTCACCTCGTCATAACCATGCTCTTGCGCCATGCGCGCACAGGCCGCCAAATCCAGCGGGACACTACCGCCCAACTGCAACGCCAACGGATGCTCGGCCTCGTCGTGACGCAGGAAACGCTCGTGATCGCCGTTGAGCAGGGCGCCTGTGGTGACCATTTCGGTGTAGAGCAGCGCATGCCTGGAGAGCAGGCGCAGGAAGAAACGGCAGTGGCGGTCGGTCCAATCCATCATGGGGGCGACGGAGAAACGGCGGGAGAGGGCTGGGGCGGTGTTTGGCGCTGTTGATTGGGGCATGGGTATCTGAATAAAAGAGGGTGAGGCGGGTGTGGAGTTTATCAGGAATGAGGGGCGGAGGTTTGTAGCGCTGCTGGTTGCCGTGATTGGGAGGTCATAGTCGTTGGCCTTCATTCGATGAATGATCAAATAAATCAGTCTCCTTTTGTTCTTTTTGTTCTCCTTTTGTTCTTTTGTTGCTGAGCTCGGGGTAGCAGTTGGCGATCTCGACGACGCTGCCGGACTGCTGCAGGGCTTTCTCGCGCTGCTGTGCTTGATTGAGCAGCTGGTCGTCGTGGTTCCACGCAAATCGGGTAGCAGTCAACGAATCTGTCAGGAGCTTCGCTTGACGCTATCGATACTGTGGAAGGTGTTGAAATAATGGTGTGGGGGAAGTTGATGCTATGTTGGATGGCAGGCGAAATGGCGACCGTGCCACTAAACCGGTCGCCGAGGAGATTACCGAGACTCGGTAAGATAGAAGTTGTGATCTAGATCGATGAAAACTAAATAGAACGTATTCAAGTCGTAATCTGGAAATGTTTTGTTTGATTTATCTATGTGTGAGCCAGGCACCGTGAAGCCAATTAATCTTGATAGGTTTTCCATTCTGAACCTACACCAACTAACGTCGTGAGGAACAAATTTTGGATGTTTGAAATTGCTCTTTTTAGGGAATGTTTCGTAATCGGCGAGAATTTTTAGTCCATGACCACCGCAGCGTTGGTTGCGCCAGTAGTTTAAATCATTTCGTGTGTATGCTTTGATTTTGTCAATTATGTCTGTTAGGGCTTCTGGGCGTAACGCGGCGAAACTCGAACCGTATTCTTGTGAGCCGTCGAAAAAAGAAAGGTTGAATTTACATCTTGTTTTTATGTCGCAGTTTTCTAGGCTTGTTGTCGGGAACTGTTCTATAAACTTCTTTTTGAGGGCGTTATTATTGTATTTTTTCATAGGTTTGGAATGCCGCCAAGTTTTCCATCTCGATAAAGTCCCGAAATGGAGCGGTCATTTCGAATGATGTCGCCGGGAATTTCATCAAGTCTATAGCAGAAGCTTTCGCCGCTTTCTTTGGAGACAAGATACGTCCGATATTTCCCCAGATAATCCATTATCTCAAGATTGTGAGAAGTAAATATAAACTGAGCGTTTTTTGGATTGGTTTCTTTGTTAATGAAAAGATCGAGGATTTGGGGCAAGAGAGCAGGGTGATAGTTGGTGTCAAATTCGTCCATGATTAGGGCGCCACCGCTAGTAAGCACAGTCCAGTACTGATAAAGCCGTCGGTAAAGCGCGGTAGTACCGTCGGACTCGTCCCAGTAAGTCAATTTTTCCGATTTGGAGCCATTCAACTCGAAAGGATGGAGGAACATTGGGAAGTATCGAGGTTCACCTTTCTCGTTTTCTGTCTCGAAAATTTCAACATCGGATATGCCTAGATCACAAGATTTAATGATGTTTTTTGCGAATTCCAAGGCGTCGTTGTTCTTGTAGTAATATTCACTGATTACGTTGTAATCATAGACGTAGCTGTCTTCCATTACGCCAAGCGAACTAACATTGCCTTTAAATTTATGGAAGAAAGACTTTATGTTGTGTAAGTCTTGGCCTAATCCTTTCATGTTGTACTGTAGAGCGGTGTCTACTAATGATGCGTTGCTGCGCAGCGTTATTAGGTCTAAATCACTAAGTTCGGCCACTCTGCTTTTTAACTCATCGTTTTTTCTTTCGATGATTAGCGTTTTGCGCGAGATTTTTTTGTAAATCGCTTCGCGAATCACTTTTGTTTTTGTGGCCGAAAGCTCGTAGATATAGCGAATGCCATTGCTTTCAAAGTCTATGTAAATGTCAGTCGGTTTTTTGCTTGTGAAAAAAGGATTAAGAAAAAGGGGGCCTTCGGGTGGTTGGTTGAAAGAGCGTGCAACAAAGTACGATAAAAACTGAAGGCACTTAAGGATGTTTGTTTTTCCAGAGGCGTTACCGCCCTTAATTCCCAAGATTGTAGAAACTTTCCTTGAGTTGGATATGCTTTTTGGCACCTTCGAATTGAATTCAAGTGATACTTGAAACCCATCCTTAAATGAAAAGTAATTATTAGCGCCGAAAGAGTAGATCATCTGAAGCCGTCCTTAAACGTGGAACGCGTCAAAAATGACGCGATCGTAGGATAAGGCATCGCGCTCTCGATAGCTACACGTGAATTTGGCCCTTGAATCTACTCAACCCCGACAGTCACTCCGTCAAAAGGCAAACGGCCAATGATGTGGGTTTCCAAGGTTTTGGGAGGTAACTCAGACGAAGTGCGCGGGCGACTCGAATGTCCTGGTGCTTCCGCTTGCTGATTCATCCCGGCAACCTTGGTCAGCAGCGACCGGCAAGAAAGCCCAAACACCCAGGAATGGCGCTGAGCGCAGCGATACCCATCGATGGAAGCAGGTCCTGACTTACCAGGCAGCGAACAGCACAGTGCTCTGCGATAGAGGCTGCGCTGAATATTCGCCTATCGAGACAGCTAACTTGGCAAGCACGAGTCGAATGACAGGGCTATCGCTGCACTCAACCCATCCTGCGTACAGCTCACACTCCATACCATTGCATTATAGGGCTGTTCAGATTGGTTATATCCGCGCTCCAACATTCGGCTACCGTGATCATTAATACGGTGTGTTGAAGCGATGTTTGCCTTTGCTGCGATACACCCACAGCCCCCAAGCACGAGGAAACCATGATGAGCTCCCACAAAGCTGTCGCTGTTTCTCTGGCCTTGCTCAGCGCAGCCTTCATGGCATCTGCCGCCCAGGCCGAGGGAGCGGGTTTGATTACCGCCACCCCATCCGAACTCAAGTGGACAGCGGCGCCGTCGGTGGGGCCCGGTGCGATGATTGCAGTGATTGAAGGTGACTTGAAAGCCGCCGAGCCCTTCACTCTGCGCTTGAAGCTGCCGGCAAATACGAAAATCGGCGTGCATACCCATCCCGTGACCGAGCGCGTAACCGTTATCTCGGGCACCTTCTACTTTGCCACCGGCGACAAATTCGATCCGGCACGGGCCAAAGCCTATCACCCGGGTGACGCCCTGATCATTCCCGTCGGCATGTCGATGTATGGCGCCAGCCGAGAACAGGAAACCGTGCTCCAACTCCACGGCACGGGGCCTTGGGGGATCACCTACCTCAACCCGGCGGACGACCCCAGGAACAGCAAGATGTAGCGAGCGTTCTCGCCTGAATGGGTATCCGGTCTTATCAGACCCCTACAGTTGGAATTTCGGGACAAGCTCAGACTGCGGCAACACGCCCGGCGTGTTGCCGCAGTCTTCAGTCGGCTGTGGAAAGCCCATGCTTGTGTGCGTAGGCGTACAGATCTATGCGGTTCGTCAGGCCCAGCTTGCTGTAGATCGATGTCAAATGGTTGCGCAGCGTGTGCTCGCTGATGTGCAGCCTCTCGGCCACCAACTTGCCAGGGGCTGAGGGGTCGCTGGCCAGCGATGCAATGGTCTGTTGCTCGCGGCGCGTTAGCTTGGCGATTTTTTGCTGCTCCGGGTCTTTATCGTGCTCGGCTTTCTTGCGCGCCAGTTCAAGAAAGATACGGCTGGTCGCATTGCGATCAATCCAGAGTTCGCCGTCATGCACTTTTTCTATGGCTTTGAGCAATGTGGATGCGGATGCCGACTCCCGCTTATCCACCACACCACGTGCGCCCGCCAGCACCGCACGGTCATGCAGCGCCAAGTCGCTCGACCCTGTCACCACCAGAATCCTGGCTTTGGTCTGGCTGTGCAAGTCGGCCAGCGACTCGATACAGTCCTCGCCGTCCAGGTCCAGCACCACCACATCTGGCGCGTCTTGGTGCAGTGAAAGCAGGTATTGCGCCACCGACGCCGCCGAACCCACCAGCGCCAACTTCGGTTGAGCGCTTTCCACCAGACGCTCAAGGCCCCAGGCCACGAGCGGTAGAGCGACTAACTGGACTTGAATTGGCATGCGGGATGCTGCCTCTTTAGGCGGGTTGTGTTAGCTGCTCATGATAGCAATCGTTCCAGCCTGTCGCTTTTTTCTATAGCGCTTCAAGCAGCCCCTCCCATGACATTTGTCCCATAAAACACTGTTTTCATGGGGGATTGACTCCCAGAAAAAAGGGATAGCGCGCTCATGTAAAAAACAGCGGTCGTTTTTAGACTGCAGCCATGAAAGACGCATACCGAACTGAGCCCCGTGAACAAGTCACCCTGTCGCTGCAACTGACCGGCGGGAGCGAAGGTGTCACCCGTGACATCAGCGCCTCCGGTTTGTATTTCGAAACCGATAGCGAGCAGCAGGTGGGTAGCTTGATTGACTTCGAGATTGAACTCGACACCCCCGGCGGCCCCATGAAGTTCAAGGCGCAAGGACAAATCGTGCGCATTGAGCCACAGGGCGGCAGGACCGGGGCGGGCGTGAAGCTGCTGGCCAGCCGGCTGGTGCCGGTGGAGTGAGCTGTTCGTGGGTTGAGGAAGAATCGGCTTGTGGCGGTTAGCGGCCACAGCGGTTTTTTACTCGGAGTGACATTCTTGGGAGAAAGACATGGCTAGCACCACTACTACCAGCGGCGGAACCGTTACCTCGTTTTCCAACACGCCCCAGGCGCAGGATGACATCTTCACCACCACTGAAGATACGCTGGGGGTCATGTATTGGGATGTCATGTCTAATGATCTCGGCGGCAGCGCGAAGACACTCTGGTCACTCGACAACGCGGAAAGTCTTTCTACTGCCACCAAGTCTTATGCTCCGGCCGATCTCCTGACCCAGGATACGGTGAGGGCTGAGGTGACGAGTTCTGACACCAGTTTGAATGGTGCAAAGATCTGGATCACCTCGGACGGTAAGGTCGGCTACGACGCCGCTACTTTGTCGGGTGCTTTCAAGGTGCAACTCCAGGCGCTTGCTGCTGGCGAGCTCCTGACGGACAGCTTTACCTATGCGATTCGTCTCGGCAACGGAACGCTCGGTTGGGCCACCACGACGGTGCAGTTTTCGGGCGTGAATGATGGTGTGACGATGAGCATCGGCGCGCAGGCCGGCATGGTGACCGAAGACGCCGTTACCACGGCGAGCACGACCGACTCGCTGACGGCCAGCGGCACGATTGCCTTTAACGACGTCGACCTGAGCGACACGCACATGGCGACGTTCGCGCCGGCGGGGGACAACATTACTTATCTTGGTACGTTCGCGCTCTCGCCGGTAAGCGAAGCCGCGAACGTGGCCAACGGTTCGGTGCAATGGACGTACAACCTGAGCAATGCGGCAGCGCAGTACTTGGCCCAGGGACAGGCAGTTACCGAAACTTACCGGGTCACCATCAGCGATAGTCATGGTTCGTCGGTAACGCAGAATGTGACCATCACCATCACCGGCACCAATGACGCGCCGACGGTGACGGCGGCAGAGGTCGAAAGCGGTGCGGTGGCCGAAGACGGCACCACGGTGGCCAGCGGCAGCTTCGCCTTCGGCGACGTGGATCTGGCCGATGACGCGCATGTGGCCAGCGTGAGCGCGCCGGCCGGTACGCTGGGTACGCTGGTAGCCAATGTGAGCGACGAGAGCACAGGCGACGCTGCGGGCAGCGTGGGCTGGACCTATACGCTGAGCAACAGCGCGGCGCAGTACCTGGCCGAGGGCCAGATCAAGACCGAAGTGTTCACGGTGACGCTGACCGACGACTTCGGGGCGACGGTGACCAAGGACGTGACAATCACCCTCACCGGCACCAACGACCAGCCAACGCTGACAATCGGCGACACGACCGGTGCGATGAACGAAGGCAACGGCGCAGCCACGCTGAGCGACAGCGGTGTGCTGAGTTTTGCGGACCTGGACAGCAATGACGCAGTGACGGTCAGCCAGACCTCCAACAATGACCTCACCTGGAGCGGCGGTACCCTCGACGCGGCGCAGGCCGCAGCGCTGGTGGCCGGCTTCTCGGTCGATCAGGACAGCTGGAACTACAGCAGTAGCCAAAACCTGGACTTCCTGCGTGCCGGCGAAACCATCAGTTTCTCCTACGCCGTGATAGCCAGCGACAACAGTGGCGCGGGCAACGCGGTCTCGGCAACGCAAACGGTGACGATCACCCTGACTGGCACCAACGACCAGCCGACGCTGACGATCACTGACACGACCGGTGCAATGAACGAAGGCAACGGCGCAGCCACGCTGAGTGACAGCGGTGTGCTGAGCTTCGCCGACCTGGACAGCAATGACGCAGTGACGGTCAGCCAGACCTCCAACGACGACCTCGCCTGGAGCGGCGGTACCCTCGACGTGACGCAGGCCGCGGCGCTGGTGGCGGGCTTCTCGGTCGATCAGGACAGCTGGAACTACAGCAGTAGCCAAAACCTGGACTTCCTGCGTGCCGGCGAAACCATCAGTTTCTCCTACGCCGTGATAGCCCGCGACAACAGTGGCGCGGGCAACGCGGTCTCGGCAACGCAAACGGTGACCATCACCCTCACCGGCACCAACGACCAGCCAACGCTGACCATCACTGACACGACCGGTGCCATGAACGAAGGCAACGGCGCAGCCACGCTGAGCGACAGCGGTGTGCTGAGTTTTGCGGACCTGGACAGCCATGACGCAGTGACGGTCAGCCAGACCTCCAACGACGACCTCGCCTGGAGCGGCGGTACCCTCGACGTGGCGCAGGCTGCGGCACTGGTCGCCGGCTTCTCGGTCGATCAGGACAGCTGGAACTACAGCACTAGCCAGAACCTGGACTTCCTGCGTGCCGGCGAAACCATCAGCTTCTCCTACGCCGTGGTAGCCAGCGACAACAGCGGCGCGGGCAACGCGGTCTCGGCAACGCAGACGGTGACCATCACCCTCACTGGCACCAATGACCAGCCGACACTGACCATCACTGACACGACCGGTGCAATGAACGAAGGCAACGGCGCAGCCACGCTGAGCGACAGCGGTGTGCTGAGTTTTGCGGACCTGGACAGCAATGACGCAGTGACGGTCAGCCAGACCTCCAACAATGACCTCACCTGGAGCGGCGGTACCCTCGACGCGGCGCAGGCCGCAGCGCTGGTGGCGGGTTTCTCGGTCGATCAGGACAGCTGGAACTACAGCAGCAGCCAGAACCTGGACTTCCTGCGCGCCGGCGAAACCATCAGCTTCTCCTACGCCGTGATAGCCAGCGACAACAGCGGCGCGGGCAACGCGGTCTCGGCAACGCAGACGGTGACGATCACCCTGACCGGCACCAACGACCAGCCGACACTGACCATCACCGACACGACCGGGGCGATGAACGAAGGCAACGGCGCAGCCACGCTGAGCGACAGCGGTGTGCTGAGTTTTGCGGACCTGGACAGCAATGACGCAGTGACGGTCAGCCAGACCTCCAATGACGACCTCGCCTGGAGCGGCGGTACCCTCGACGCGGCGCAGGCCGCAGCGCTGGTGGCGGGTTTCTCGGTCGACCAGGACAGCTGGAACTACAGCAGCAGCCAGAACCTGGACTTCCTGCGCGCCGGCGAAACCATCAGCTTCTCCTACGCCGTGATAGCCAGCGACAACAGCGGCGCGGGCAACGCGGTCTCGGCAACGCAAACGGTGACGATCACCCTCACTGGCACCAACGACCAGCCGACGCTGACCATCACCGACACGACCGGTGCGATGAACGAAGGCAACGGCGCGGCCACGCTGAGCGACAGCGGTGCGCTGAGCTTCGCCGACCTGGACAGCCATGACGTAGTGACGGTCAGCCAGACCTCCAATAACGACCTCACCTGGAGCGGTGGAACCCTCGGCGCGGCGCAGGCTGCGGCGCTGGTGGCGGGCTTCTCGGTCGATCAGGACAGCTGGAACTACAGCACTAGCCAGAACCTGGACTTCCTGCGCGCCGGTGAAACCATCAGCTTCTCCTACGCCGTGGTGGCTAGCGACAACAGCGGCGCGGGCAACGCGGTCTCGGCGACGCAAACGGTGATCATCACCCTGGCCGGGACCAACGACCAACCGACACTGACCATCACCGACATGACCGGTGCGATGAACGAAGGCAACGGCGCAGCCACGCTGAGCGACAGCGGTGCGCTGAGCTTCGCCGACCTGGACAGCAATGACGCAGTGACGGTCAGCCAGACCTCCAACGACGACATCGCCTGGAGCGGCGGTACCCTCGACGCGGCACAGGCCGCGGCACTGGTCGCCGGCTTCTCGGTCGATCAGGACAGCTGGAACTACAGCACTAGCCAGAACCTGGACTTCTTGCGCGCCGGCGAAACCATCAGCTTCTCCTACGCCGTGATAGCCAGCGACAACAGCGGCGCGGGCAACGCGGTCTCGGCGACGCAGACCGTCACCATCACCCTGACCGGCACCAACGACCAGCCGACACTGACGATCACTGACACGACCGGTGCGATGAACGAAGGCAGCGGCGCAGCCACGCTGAGTGACAGCGGTGTGCTGAGCTTCGCCGACCTGGACAGCAATGACGCAGTGACGGTCAGCCAGACCTCCAACCATGACATCGCCTGGAGTGGCGGTACCCTCGACGCGGCGCAGGCCACGGCGCTGGTGGCCGGCTTCTCGGTCGATCAGGACAGCTGGAACTACAGCAGCAGCCAGAACCTGGACTTCCTGCGCGCCGGCGAAACCATCAGCTTCTCCTACGCCGTGGTGGCCAGCGACGACAGCGGCGCGGGCAACGCGGTCTCGGCAACGCAGACCGTCACCATCACCCTCACCGGGACCAACGACCAGCCGACGCTGACCATCACCGACACGACCGGTGCGATGAACGAAGGCAACGGCGCGGCCACGCTGAGCGACAGCGGTGCGCTGAGCTTCGCCGACCTGGACAGTCATGACGTAGTGACGGTCAGCCAGACCTCCAACGACGACATCACCTGGAGCGGCGGTACCCTCGACGCGGCGCAGGCCGCAGCGCTGGTGGCCGGTTTCTCGGTCGATCAGGACAGCTGGAACTACAGCAGCAGCCAGAACCTGGACTTCCTGCGCGCCGGCGAAACCATCAGCTTCTCCTACGCCGTGGTAGCCAGCGACAACAGCGGCGCGGGCAACGCGGTCTCGGCGACGCAGACCGTCACCATCACCCTGACCGGCACCAACGACCAGCCGACACTGACGATCACTGACACGACCGGTGCGATGAACGAAGGCAGCGGCGCAGCCACGCTGAGTGACAGCGGTGCGCTGAGCTTCGCCGACCTGGACAGCAATGACGCAGTGACGGTCAGCCAGACCTCCAACGACGACCTCGCCTGGAGCGGCGGTACCCTCGACGCGGTACAGGCTGCGGCGTTGGTGGCCGGCTTCTCGGTCGATCAGGACAGCTGGAACTACAGCAGCAACCAGAACCTGGACTTCCTGCGCGCCGGCGAAACCATCAGCTTCTCCTACGCCGTGATAGCCAGCGACAACAGCGGCGCGGGCAACGCGGTCTCGGCAACGCAAACGGTGACGATCACCCTCACTGGCACCAACGACCAGCCGACACTGACCATCACTGACACGACCGGTGCGATGAACGAAGGCAACGGCGCGGCCACGTTGAGCGACAGCGGGGTGCTGAGCTTCGCCGACCTGGACAGTCATGACGTAGTGACGGTCAGCCAGACCTCCAACGACGACATCACCTGGAGCGGCGGTACCCTCGACGCGGCGCAGGCCGCAGCGCTGGTGGCCGGTTTCTCGGTCGATCAGGACAGCTGGAACTACAGCAGCAGCCAGAACCTGGACTTCCTGCGCGCCGGCGAAACCATCAGCTTCTCCTACGCCGTGGTAGCCAGCGACAACAGCGGCGCGGGCAACGCGGTCTCGGCAACGCAGACGGTGATGATCACCCTGACCGGCAGCAACGACGCGCCAGTGCTCAGTTTCGCGACGGGCAATGATGCCGGTGCGGTACAGGAGGACACCAAGCTCACCGTGAATGGTCAGTTCAGCTCGGCCGACATCGATCACGATGCCACGGCGACATGGACCATCAATGGCTCGTCAACAAGCACCTACGGCTCGATCGCAGTGGACAACACCGGCAAGTGGACTTACACGCTGGCCAATGGCACCAATGGAGTCGCCAGTGCGGTGCAGTCGCTGAAGGCTGGAGAGAGTCACGATGAGGTGTTCAGCGTGCAGGTCAGTGACGGCCTGGGTGGCGTAGACACCCAGCTGGTGACCATCACCATCACCGGCACCAATGATGATCCGGATATCCATCTGGTCACGAGCGACAGTGCGAGCGCGACGCTGACGGAGACTAATGCGGGGCTCACCGCTAGCGGCACGCTGAGCGTCAATGACGTCGATCTCTCGGATTCGATCAGCACGTCAATCACCGGAGTGGTTGCAACAGGCACTACTGCGGGGCTTGGCCTGACGAACGCACAACTGCTGAGCATGCTGAGTGCAACACCCACGTCCGGCCTGGCGGCTGACAGTGGCGACGCGCACAACCTGATCTGGAGCTTCGACTCCGGCATACAGGCGTTCGACTATCTCACTGTCGGCCAGTCCCTGGTGCTGACTTACACGATGCAGAGCGCAGACAACAATGCTGCGTCTGACACACAGACAGTCACAGTGACTATCAACGGCACGAACGACGACACGACAGCGCCGACGGTAACGGGCGCCAGCTATGGCACTAACGATGGCACGCTCAAGGCAACTGAGACGGTGACACTGAGCGTAACTTTCAGCGAGGTCGTACTGGTCACAGGTTCGCCGACGCTCAACCTGAACACCGGCGGGACGGCAAGCTACACGAGCGGCTCGGGCACTAATACGCTGACGTTCACTTACACGGTAGGGGCCGGTCAAAATACAGCCGACCTTACCCTGGCGGCGTCCCCATTCACTCTTGGTGGTGCGACGATCAAAGATGCGGCGGGGAACAATGCCATTCTTACAGGAGCCAATGGCGTCAATCCAACCGGCACATTGATAGTCGATACTGCTGCACCCGTCGGGGCGGGTGGGGGGGGTAACGGATACTACAATTCAGGTAGCAATGTTTTCACAATAGGTGTGACTGACACTTCAGGTTCAGGCGTGGTGTCAGTGACCGTTCATGATAACCATCCCACTTCACCTGTCGCAGACTTCTCCTTAGTGCTGGTTAATGGAACTGCAACCAATGGTAATTGGGCGATAGATGGCGATACCAGCTCCGCTTTAGGAACCTCAGACAATATAGATGGGCACAATGTCACAGTGACCATGACTGACCTGGCGGGTAACACAAGCACGAGTTCGGGAGCTGCTCCAGCGGGGATCGCTGGAGAGCCCATCAACCTTGCACTGGCTGATCGGGCGGTGGGCGCAAGTGACTCTATCGATGTGACGATAACGGGGATGCCGTCAGGCTGGACACTGAACGCCGGAACCAACAACGGCGACGGTAGCTGGACAGTGCGCACCGACGATCCCGGCTCACTGACTGTGACAACGCCAACTGACTTCGTCGGTGCGCTGGTGCTCGGCGTCAGCATGACCTGGACCAACGCCGATGGCAGCATTGGCAATACCTTCGTTTCCGACAACGTCGAAGCCTACGCCCCAGGCTCACCGATCTTCGCTTTGTCAGCGGACGACAACCTGACCGGCTCCAGCGGCGCCGACCTGTTCGTGTTCGCCCAGCCGATCGGCAACAATGTCATTCACAACTTCGATGCGGCGACGGACAAGATCGACTTGATCGGCTTCATGGGCGTCAGCGAGTTTGCGGATGTGAGTGTCGTCAACGACGCGAGCGGCAATGCCGTGGTCAGCATCGGCGCCGGCCAGACGATCACCGTCAAAGGCGTGGATGCGGCGGCGTTGAGCGGGGCCAACTTACTGTTCGATGTGGACCCGGTCACGACTAATACGGGCACCATCACCATTGCCGACGGTGCGATCATGCCGTTCGGTGGCAGCATCGACAACAGCGGCACCATCATGCTCGGCTCCACCGGCAGCGGGACCCATCTTGAGATTCTGTTCCGTGGCGCGACGTTGACCGGAGGCGGGCAAGTGGTTCTGTCCGACAGCGCGCAGAACGTGATCTTTGGTGGCAGCGCGGACACGGTGCTCACCAATGCCGACAACACCCTCGCGGGTGCCGGCCAGTTGGGGGCGGGGCAGATGATGCTGGTCAACGCGGGCCTGATCCATGCCAGTGGCGTCAATGCGCTGGTGATCGATACGGGCAGCAACGCCGTCACCAACACGGGCGTGCTGGAAGCCAGCGGCAGCGGCGGATTAGTGATTGAAAGTGCGCTGGTCAACAGCGGTAGCCTGTGGGCGAACGATGGCAATATCATCATCCACGCAGATGCCAGCGGCGCGGGAAGCGCGACTATCAGCGGTTCGGCGATGCTCGAATTCGGTGCTGCCTCCGATCAGCACGTGACGTTCGACAGCGGCGCGGCAGGTACGCTCAAGCTCGATGTGTCGGCGGCGTTCAGTGGCAGCGTCAGCGGTTTTACCGCGGGCGACAAGCTGGACTTTGGCGATATAGCGTTCGGCGCCAATACGCAGATCACCTATGCAGCGAATGACACAGGCACCGGCGGCATGCTGATCGTGAGCGACGGCGCGCATGTGGCGCAGGTCGCGCTGAGTGACCAATACGCGGCGGCGGGCTTGCAGGCGAACGCCGAGGGCAGCGGCAGTGAGTTGGCCTACGATGCAGCGGCGGCAAACCACACGATGCTGGGCGGCCTGGCCAACGACATTCTGGTCGGCGGCGCGGGTGATGATCTGTTCCTCGGCGGGCTGGGTAACGACACGCTCAACGGTGGCCTCGGCAACGATACCTTCGTGTTTGCAGCGGCGGGCTTCGGCAATGACTCGATCCAGGGCTTCGACGCCAATCCGACCGGAGGGCAGGACTTGCTCAATATCGCGGGGCTGGGGATCAGCAGCGAGACGTTCGCTGCCAGCGTGAGCATTGCGGCTGACGGGGCGGACACGGTGATTGGGATCGGAGTGGAGTCTATTCGCCTTGTCGGTGTCAGCAGTGAAGGCATCGATCAGGCGGACTTTATCCTGACGGTATGATGCTTTTGCTACTGGCCGCACGTTGCTACGCGGATGCAGACCCCATCACGGATAAGTCCGCGATGGGGTCTGTGCGAGGTGTTTTTTTCGTCATTCCACCCGGAACGAGGGGGCGCCTTTGGAGTCCGTGCAGTCTCCTTTCTCGGGTACTGCACGAGCAGGGTGAGTGCGGGGTGATGCTCGATGCCTGTCTGCTGGAAAGACTCAGCTATGTAATAGAGGGGGAGGCGGGGCAAACGTTTATCAGGAATGAAGCACAAGGGTGTGTAGGTTCGTGCCAGGCCGGTCTTGAGCGCTTGGGTCAGACGGCTAAAGGGGGGGGCTTCTTGGTCGAATGTGATGAGTAATGGTCGGTAGGCAGTTCCCGTTAAACAGGTGCCGACCGTTACAGATACAGCGGTGCATCCATCCGATCATGCAAGATACGAATGATCGCAATCCCGTAAGCTGTGATCCGGAAGTAAATCATATGCCGCTCAATGCTGCGGCGGCGATAACCAGGGCGGATATGGTCGCAGGCCGATGCTGTTTTGGGCCGTTGCGCTAACTCCGTAAAAGCGGCCGTCATGATGTCGATGTAACGGTTAGCCTGAGCTACATCCCACTGCTGGACAGTGTAAACCCAGATCCCCTCAAGATCCCGCTCGGCGGCAGGCGTTAGACGATATTCAGCCATGCGCGGTCAGCATCCGCCGCTTGAATGCTTCGGAGTCGAATTGACGGGGTTTGCCACTGGATTCCCCCTCTCTCAGTGCTGCGCGAATAGCCTCAACCTCGGCGCTTCGCTCTTGTTCGCGCCGGATCAGGTCGCGGATGTATTCGCTGTCATTGGTGTAATGACCCGCTTCGATCTGAGCCTTGATCCAGCTGTCTTGTTGGTCGGTCACAGTGATGGTTTTTCGCACGGTTGCCATGATTGAGCCTCCTGAGCAGTAATCAATGGCGTGAAATTATCATACTATTGGTGCGGAATCGAGAATGCGTGGGCGCTTGTTTCTTCATGTGGAGAAGGCTTCCTGGTCTAGTGTGGTGAGTGATGGTCAGTAGGTTGTCTGTAGGCTGCCCCTCAACAGAATCTCGCCATGTGAACCATCTCGAACATTTCATGCCGTAACCACCGCTTAGTGTTTTCCCTCGCCGTCCAGACCGCGTATTATCCCGACATATTTTCTGCAGACTTCCTACGCCCAGCGTTTAGGTGACTTGTCTTGCTTTCCACAGGTGCTTGGCAAGGTAACCTCCAGATCACAGAATAATCCTCAGGTAACGTTTAACGACTTGCCCAAAATATATCGGCCAGGCATGCGGCTGTCCGCAGGATGGGACGGTGTCCGGTAGTGTTTTAAAGGAATGGATTTTGACAAAGCCTAGACAGGTAGCAATTGTTGGTTGTTCTTTTCGTTTCCCCGGTTCCACGACCAGCAATTTCTGGCAGAACCTGATGGCAGGGCGGGACCTGGTGACCCAGGTCGACGCCTCGCGCTGGGATCACGCCGAATTCCTGCACCCGGATAAAGCCAACCCGGCTACCAGTTATACCTTTGCCGCCGGCAGCCTGGGCGACATCAGTGCCTTCGATGCGGGCTTCTTCAACATCTCGCCGCGGGAAGCGGCGGTGATGGACCCGCAGCAGCGCTTCCTCCTGGAAATGTGCTGGGAAACTTTCGAGAACGCGGGCATCAAGCCCTCGAGCCTGCGCGGCAGCAATTGCGGTGTGTACCTGGGGATCGCCGGTGTCGAGCAGGCATATCGCCTGGTGGAAGACCTGGCGTCGATCGATGCCGCCACGGCCACCGGCAACACCATGAGCATTGCCGCCAACCGCCTGTCTTTCTTCTACGACCTGCGCGGGCCGAGCATGGCCATCGATACGGCGTGCTCGTCTTCGCTGGTGGCCTTTCACCAGGCCTGCCAGGCGATCATCAGCGGCGATATCGATCAAGCAGTGACTGGCGGCATCAGCCTGCACATGCACCCGTTCGGCTTCATGATTTTCGCCAAGGCCTCGATGCTGTCGCGTACCGGGCGTTGCCAATCCTTCGATCAGAACGGTGACGGTTACGCGCGCTCCGAGGGCGGTGGTCTGTTCCTGCTCAAGGATTACGATCAGGCCGTGGCCGACGGCAACCCGATTCTCGCCGTGGTCGCTGCCAGCGCGGTGAACACCGACGGTCGCAAGTCCAGCCTGACCCTGCCCAGTGCCGATGCTCAGGCGGCTCTGCTCAAGAGCACCTATGCCAAGGCCGGGATCGATCCGTCGCAACTCGACTATCTGGAAGCCCACGGCACTGGTACGGCCGTTGGCGACCCGATCGAATCCCGCGCCATCGGCGAGGCCCTGGGCCAGGCCCGCGCCTCTGGCAACCCGCTGCCGATCGGTTCGATCAAGAGCAACCTGGGTCACCTGGAAGCGGCCTCCGGTGTTGCCGGGCTGATGAAGGCGCTAAATTGCCTGATCGAGCGGGAAGTCCCGGCGACCATCGGCGTTGAGGAACTCAACCCGAATATTCCGTTTGCCGACCTGAACCTGCAGGTGGTCACCGAAAGCCGAGCACTCAAGGCTGAAGGGCAATTGACCGTCGGTATCAACTCGTTTGGATTTGGTGGTGCCAATGCCCATGTGATCCTGCAGAGTGCCGAGCCGCTGCCGGCGTCCACGGCAGCAACGCATACACCGCGGCTGCCGCTGTTGCTCAGCGCCAAGGATGCCGAAGGCCTGCGTGCCACGGCCGAGGGCTTTGCCGAATACCTGGCAGCACACCCACAGATCAATTACTACGATGTGGCCTACCAGGCCATGTTCCGTCGCGATGCGCACCCGCATCGCCTGGTGTTGATTGGTTCCGAGCCGGCTGAAGCGGCTCAGGCGCTGGCCGACTATGCCCAGGACCCGAGCCTCAGCGAACTGAGCTCGGTGGTCGAGGTCGGCCAGGCGCTGGACAAGGTCCAGGGCCCGGTGTTCGTTTATTCCGGCAACGGTTCGCAGTGGCAGGGCATGGGCCGGGCGATGCTCGGCCACCCGCTGTTCGAAGCGGCGGTGGCCGAGGTCGACGGGCTGTTCCAGCCATTGGCGGGCTATTCGCTGCGCGCCGAGCTGCTGGGGGAAAACGGCGATGACCGTTATGTGCGCACCGAGATCGCGCAACCAGCGCTGTTCGCCCTGCAAGTCGCGGTCACCCGCGTGTTGGCGGCGCAGGGCTTCCATCCAGCGGCCGTGATCGGCCACAGCGTTGGCGAAGTAGCGGCAGCCTGGGCCAGTGGTGCCCTGAGCCTGGAAGACGCCACCCAGGTGATCTTCCATCGCAGTCGCCTGCAAGGGCTGACCCGCGGCAACGGCAAGATGGCCGCCGTGGGGCTGTCGGGCGAAGCCACCGCGAGCGTGCTGGTGGAACTGGGCCTGGACGACCGTCTGGTGGTGGCGGGCGAAAACAGCGCCCGTGGCGCCACGGTCGCAGGTCCCGTCGAGGCCCTGGCCGAGCTGGAACAGGTGCTGACCGAGCGCCAGGTGTTCGTGCGTCGCCTGGACCTGGACTACGCCTTCCATTCCCCGGCGATGAATCCGATCGAGCAACAGGTCATTGCCGACCTGGCGCACATTCGCCCGTGCAGCGCTCGTATTGCGTTTTACTCCACGGTAGTGGGTGGCGAGCTGGACGGTCAGCGTCTGGACAGCCGTTACTGGTGGCAGAACATCCGCTTCCCGGTGTTGTTCCAGGGCGCGATGGACGCGCTGCTGGAGCAGGGTTTCAACCTGTTCGTCGAAGTCGGTCCGCACCCGATCCTGCGCTCCTACGTGACCGATGCCCTGACCCAGCGCGAGCTGCCCGGCCAGGTACTTGCCACGCTGCAGCGCAAGGACGACAGCCCTGCGCTGCTGGAACGTTGCGTCGCCAGGCTGCTGATTGCCGGTGCCGAGCCGGATTGGCAGGCCCACTTCCCGGTGGCCGGTAACAACCTGCGTCTGCCGAACTACGCCTGGCAGCGCGAGCATTTCCAGTTGCCCGTCAGCGCCGAGTCGTTCGGTGTGCTGCAACGCGAGCGTGTGCATCCGTTGCTGGGCTACTCACTGCCCGATCGCACCCTGACCTGGGAAAACCGCCTCGACACGCAACTGTTCCCGACCCTGGGCGACCACAAGGTCGGTGACGCGGTGCTGTTCCCCGGTGCCGGTTTCACCGAGCTGGCCCTGGCCGTGGCCTTGTTGCACCAGCCGGGCGAGTTCGTCGACATCGAAGAATTGGAGATTCATAGCCCGCTACTGCTGGGGCATGAGGGCAGTAAAAAGATCCGGGTCAGCATCGAGGAAGCTGATGGCACCCTGCACATCACGTCCCGCAGCCTGGCCCAGCGTGAAGAGTGGGTGCAGCACGTGGTTGCCCGCCTGCCTGGCGAAGCCCGTGGCGTGATGCTCGGCGGTCGTGCCCCGGCGCTGCCACAACGCCCGGCGGACTTCACGGGTGAGCAGCACCTGGCGCTGACCCGTGCGGTCGGCCTGAACTATGGCCCGGCCTACCAGGCCGTCGCGGCGGTGTGGGTCGAGCCGGCGCGCGTCCTTGCGCAACTGAGCGTGCCTGACGCCATCACCCATGAGCTGGCCGCGCTGCACCTGCACCCGGCCTTGCTCGATGGTGCATTCCAGTTGATCACCGAGTTGCTGGTCGGCACGCCTGGCAGCAACAAGGGCCTGGCGTTCATTCCGGTCAAGCTCGGCCGCATTGCCTTTGCCAAGGCCGGCGGTGTGCCGTGCCTGGCCGAGGTGCGGCAGCTCAAGCGCACCGAGCATTCGTTGCTGGTGGACTTCACCCTGTACGACGCGGCGGGCGACGCCGTGCTGTTTATCAAGGATGCCCGTTTCCGTGGGGTGCGCTTGCAGCGCGACCGCTCTGGCGACATCAAGCGCCTGGCCCATGTCGGCCTCGCCGCGCCAGGCCAGGTGGTGCCCGTACTGCGTGAAGCGCACGGCAGCACTCCGCTGGCCGTGCATCTGCAAGGGCTGGGTGATGAGGCGGTTCAGGCCCGTTACCTCAATGAGGTCGAGCCGCTGCTCGATGCCCTGTGTTCAAGCTTCGTACTCGACCTGATCGACCAGGCCGGTGGCCATTTGAGCGCCGAGCAGGTTGCCCTGTGGTCGCAGCAGGACGGCGTGCCGAGCGATTACCTGTCGACGCTGCTGCGTCATGGCCTGGAAGACGGCAGCCTGAGTCGTGATGCCGACGGCACCTGGCACGTTGTCGAGACCGGTGAGCGCCCAGCGTCCGAGGCCATCTGGCAGGAGTTGTTCCAGTGCTACCCGGAACACTTCCAGATCATTCATTCGGTGGGTCGTATCGGCCGCCATTTGCAGGCATTGCTTGACGGTCGCCAGCCCCTTGAGCAGTTGCTGCCACGGGAAACCAGCGGCGCCAACCTGTTGCGTCTGGTGCTGGGGGCGTCCGGTCAGCAGCGCGTGCTCGCCGGCCTGCGCGAAACCCTCGCCCAGCGCCTGGCGGCATTGCCAGCCGGGCAGCGCCTGCGGGTGTTGGAACTGGGCTTTGGCGGGCCATCTTTCGCCGAGTCGTTGTACGCCGGGATCGATTTCGATCGTGTCGATTACAGCTATTGCGTGCAAGAGCCGGAGCTGGCGCAAATGCTGCGCGTTGATTGCCCGGCCCTGGATGTCCTGGGCTTTGATCAATTGGCGCAGGGCAGCGGCTACGACTGGGTGCTCATGCCGACCGACCTGGCTGCCCTGGATACCGTGGGCGAAGCCCTGCGTCAGGCGGCGAGCCAGCTCAACCCCCACGGGCAGCTGGCGTTGCTGGCACAACATCCGGCGCGCTGGGCCGACTTCGTGTTCGGTGCCCAGGCCGACTGGTGGCTGGCCGGCCCGGAGCAGGCGTTGTCACGCCAGCAGCGTCCGCAGTTCTGGCAGCATGAAGTGCAACGCCACGGCTTGACCCTGACACACACCCTTGAAGCCATGCCGGGCACCGCTTGTGGCAGTTACCTGCTGCTGGCCGATAAACCGGCGGGCGCGATGAGCCCACGGGACGAGAGTGCGCCACAGCGCTGGGCGCTGTTGGCCGAGACCGGGCAGGGCGCTGCTGAAGCGTTGGCCCAGGCCCTGCGTGAGCGAGGCCAGCAGGTCAGCCTGCTGGTTCCGGGCGATGCCCGGGCCTTGGCGCAACAACTGGCCGCCCTGGATCAGGTGCCGGAGCAGATACTGCATTTGGCCGGGTTCGACGGCGACCAGGGGCTGGATGCCCAGGGTGCTCGTTGCCTGCAGGCCGCCGCGCTGGTCCAGGCGTGCGAGTCGTTGGGCATTGCCCCAGCATGCTGGCTGCTGACCCGTGGTGCGGCCGGTCACTTCTATGGCGCCGACACGGCGACAGACGTCGACGCTATCGCCGATGCCGCGTTCTGGGGCTTTGGCCGGACCCTGGCGAACGAGTCCGCCAGCTGCCGCATCCGTCTGCTCGACCTGGCCTTCAAGGCGCCGATTGCCAGCCTGATCCCGGCGCTGTTGCACGCCGATGCCGAGACCGAGCTGGCGATCAGTGCCGACGGTCAGCGGTATGTGCCGCGCTTGCGCGTTCTGCAAGGGCAGCACGGTGTCGCTCGCGATGGCGACACGCGTATCAGCCTGGGCTTCGACTTGCCGGGGCAATTGCGCAACCTGCGCTGGGAAGCCCGGGCGCTGACGCCGCCGGCTGCCGACGAGCTGGACATTGAGGTCCGCGCCACCGGCCTGAACTTCCGCGACGTGATGTTCGCCCTCGGCTTGTTGTCCGATGAAGCCATCGAGAACGGCTTCTCCGGTCCGACCATGGGCTTTGAATTTTCCGGCGTGGTCCACGGCAAGGGCGCCGCAGTGCTCGGCGACTTCGCCCCGGGCGACCGCGTAGTGGGTTTCGGCCCACGCAGTTTCGCCAACCGTTTGGTGACCAACGCCAATGCCGTGGCGCGGATTCCCGAAGGCATGTCGTTCGAAGCGGCGGCGACCATCCCGAGTACCTTCTTCACCGTGTACTACGCCCTGCATCACCTGGCACGTCTGGAGCCGGGCGAGAAGGTGTTGATCCACGGCGCAGCCGGCGGCGTCGGCATTGCCGCGATCCAGATCGCCAAGTGGTGCGGTGCAGAGATCTACGCCACCGCCGGCAGCGACGAGAAACGCGACTTCCTGCGCCTGCTCGGAGTCGACAAGGTGTTCGACTCCCGCTCGCTGGCCTACGCCGACGAAGTGCTGGCCGTGACCGGTGGCCGTGGCGTCGACGTGGTCCTCAACTCCCTGGCTGGCGAGGCGATCAACCGCAACCTGCGCGTGCTCAAACCGTTCGGTCGCTTCCTCGAACTGGGCAAGCGCGACTTTTACCAGAACACCCGGATTGGCTTGCGGCCGTTCCGCAATAACATCAGCTACTTCGGCATCGACGCCGACCAGTTGATGAGCGAGCGTCCGGACCTGACGCGGCGTTTGTTCGGGCAAATGATGGCGCTGTTCGAGCAGGGCATTTTGCATCCGCTGCCATTCCGCGAGTTCGATGCCAACCATGTGGTCGAGGCATTCCGCTACATGCAGCAGGCGCGGCAGATCGGCAAGATCGTGGTGACCTATGGCAACCCGATCGAACAGTTGGTGGAAACCCGCGAACAGCCGTTGCAACAGCTGCAACTCAGTGGCGAGGCGACCTACCTGGTCACGGGCGGCTTGGGCGGTTTCGGTTTGCGCACCGCCCAGTGGCTGGTGGACAAGGGCGCCCGGCACCTGGTGCTGCTCGGTCGTCGTGGCCCGGCCAGTGTCGAGGCCCAGCCGAGCCTGGCGGCCTGGCAGGCCCAGGGCATCGATGTGCAGGCGCTGGCGTGCGACATCACCGATGTGCAGCAACTGCGAGGCGTGTTCCAGCGCATCGCGGCGAGCCCTTATCCGCTGCGCGGCCTGGTGCACGCGGCGACGGTGATCGACGACGGTCTGATCCGCAACCTCGACGCCGAGCAACTGCAGCGTGTGCTGGAGCCCAAGGCCAAGGGTGCGCAATACCTGCATGAACTGACCCGTGAGTTGCCGTTGGACTTCTTCGTGATGTTCTCCTCGGCCACCACCCTGTTCGGCAACCCCGGCCAGGCCAACTACGTCGCGGCCAACCATTGGCTCGAAGCCCTGGCCCGCCATCGTCGTGGTCAAGGCCTGGCCGCTACGGCCGTCCTCTGGGGCGCCATCGATGATGTGGGCTTCCTGGCTCGTAACGAGCAGATCAAGGACGCCCTGCAAAGCCGCATGGGTGGTGCTGCGCTGCGGGCCGACGTGGCCCTGGCGCACCTGGAGCAGATGCTGCTCGGTGGTGATGACGGTATCGGCGTACTGGAGCTGGAATGGAAGGCCTTGTCGCGCTTCCTGCCGAGCGCGGCGACCCCGCGTTTCCAGGAACTGGTCCGCGCCCACGGCGGTGATCAGGACGACGACAATGACGCCGAGGACATCCAGCGCATGTTGCTCGAGCTTGACGACGAGCAACTGCTGGAGCGCTTCGTCGAATTGCTCAAGCACGAAGTCTGCGAGATCCTCCGGCTGCCGGCGGCTCGCCTGGACACTCAGCGTCCGTTGCAGGAACTGGGGCTGGACTCGTTGATGAGTGTCGAGTTGGTGGTGGCGCTGGAAGAGCGTTTCGGTGTTCGCCTGCCGGTGATGGAGCTCAGCGAGAGCTCCAGCATCGACAAGCTCAGTGTGCGCATTCTTGACCTGCTGCGCGGTGAAACGGGGGCTGATGAAGCCCCGGCGCCTGCGGCCCTGGCCGAGAACGTACTGGCTCGCCACGGCAGCGAATTGAGCCGCGAGCAAATGGCCGAGATGAACGCCGAACTGGCCGACAGTGCCGCGGCACCCAACCGATTGATTGAGTGATGTTTGATTGAGTGATAGCCCGATGACTGCAACAACGACCACCGGCCTGAGTGTCGGTATCAAGCAACGGCTGATCCAGCAAGCGCTGGAACGCCGTCGCAGCGAGGCGGGCGACACGGCGGGTGGTGCGACTCTGGAGCAAGCGCAACAGGCCGCACTGAAAGTGCCCGAAGCGTTTTATCGCTTCGACCAGCACCCCGGTTATCAGCAGTTGCGCGTGATACAGCAGAGCGCCGCGCGCCTGGGCCTGGCCAACCCGTTCTTTCGTATGCACGAGGGGACGGCGGGTGCCGAGACCTGTATCGGCAGCCGTGAATACGTCAACTTCGCCAGCTACAACTACCTCGGTTATTCCGGTCACCCAGTGGTGGCCGAGGCAGCCAAGGCGGCCATCGACCGGTACGGCACTTCGGTATCAGCCAGTCGTCCGGTGTCGGGGGATCGTCCGTTGCACCGTGAACTGGAGCGCGAGCTGGCCAGCCTGTACGAGGTCGACGATGCGGTGGTGTTTGTCAGTGGCCATGCCACCAACGTGACCACCATCGGCTATTTGTTCGGTCCTCGGGACCTGGTGCTGCACGACGAACTGATTCACAACAGTGTGCTGCAGGGCATCCAGTTGTCCGGTGCGCGCCGCCTGAGTTTTGCCCACAACGACTGGCAAGCGCTGGACCGGATCCTCGGTGAGCAGCGCCAGCATTTCGAGCGGGTGCTGGTGGTGGTCGAAGGGATCTACAGCATGGACGGCGATTACCCGGACTTGCCGCGTTTTGTCGAACTCAAGCACAAGCACAAGACCTTCCTGATGGTCGATGAGGCGCATTCGCTGGGGGTGATGGGGGCGACCGGCAAAGGTATTCGCGAACACTTCGGCCTGGCCGGCGATGACGTGGATATCTGGATGGGCACCCTGAGCAAGACCCTCGCCAGTTGCGGCGGCTACATTGCCGGCAACACGGCGCTGGTCGAGCACCTGAAGTTCCTTGCGCCAGGCTTCCTCTACAGCGTGGGCATGCCACCGTCGGTCACGGCAGCGGCGTTGGCGGCGCTGCAGTGCCTGGCCCACGATCGTGAGCGGGTGCAGGCCGTACAGGCCCGTGGTGAACTGTTCCTGCGGCTGGCCAAAGAGGCGGGCCTCGACACGGCCACCAGTACCGGACTTGCAGTGATTCCAGTGATCACCGGCAGTTCCTTCAAGGCCGGGCGGCTCTCCAGCGCCCTGTTCGACCGGGGCATCAATGCCCAGCCGATCTTGTACCCGGCTGTCCCGGAGCACGCGGCGCGGGTGCGTTTCTTCGTTTCCTGCGAACACACCGAAGCGCAAATCACCCGCACCGTGGCCATCGTGGCCGAAGAAATGGCCAGGATCGGCTGACGCGGCGGGTTATCTGCATACAGGCAAGGCTGTTCAGCCCCCGTGGTTACATGCATCAGGCTGGGCAAGGCTGTTGGTGTTCATGCTTGATTGGACGGCCTGCCAGCACCCTCATACATCAGGCTGGGCAGTGCTGTTGTGGCGAGCGAGCTTGCTCGCGCTGGGCTGCGTAGCAGACCCAAAAAGGGCGCCGAGTGTTTTCTGCAAGACCGCAAGCGCCTGCTCAGGGCGCGCTGCGCACGCCAGCGGGAGCAAGCTCCCTCGCCACGGGGATGGTGTTCATGCTTGATTGGACGGCTTGCCAGCGGCCTCACGCATCAGGCTGGGCAAGGCTGTTGGTGTTCATGCTTGATTGGACGGCCTGCCAGCACCCTCACGCATCAGGCTGGGCAGTGCTGTTGTGGCGAGCGAGCTTGCTCGCGCTGGGCTGCGTAGCAGACCCAAAAAAGGTCACCGAGGTCTTTCTGCAAGACTGCCAGCGTCTGGTCAAGGCGCGCTGCGCACGCCAGCGGGAGCAAGCTCCCTCGCCACGGGGATGGTGTTCATGCTTGATTGAACGGCTTGCCCGCGCCCTCACGCATCAGGCTGGTCAAGGCCGTTGGTGTTCATGCTTGACTGGACGGCCTACCAGCACCCTCACACATCAGGCTGGGCAGTGCTGTTGTGGCGAGCGAGCTTGCTCGCGCTGGGCTGCGTAGCAGACCCAAAAAAGGTCACCGAGGTCTTTCTGCAAGACTGCCAGCGTCTGGTCAAGGCGCGCTGCGCACGCCAGCGGGAGCAAGCTCCCTCGCCACAGGGATGGTGTTCATGCTTGATTGGACGGCCTGCCCGCGCCCTCACACATCAGGCTGGGTAAGGCTGTTGGTGTTCATGCTTGACTGGACGGCCTGCCCGCACCCTCACGCATCAGGCTGTGCAGTGCTGTTGTGGCGAGCGAGCTTGCTCGCGCTGGGCTGCGTAGCAGACCCAAAAAAGGTCACCGAGGTCTTTCT